>JANOQG010000209.1:0-3605 GCA_031422255.1 Actinomycetes bacterium
TCCATCTATGGCCCCGGGGTGCAGCTCGTCGGTCGCCTCACCATCGCGCTCGTGCTGCTCGTGGGCAGCCTGCGGGTGCTCGACGGTGCCATGACCGTCGGCGTGCTCGCTGCGTTCCTTCTCTACCTGCGGCAGTTCTTCGCTCCGATGGAGGAGCTGAGCCAGTTCTACAACCTCTTCCAGGCCGCCTCGGCGGCGTTGGAGAAGCTGTCCGGTGTGCTGGCCGAACCGCCAAGCGTCCCCGAGCCGCTCGAGCCCGTGGCCCTCACCGAGTCACACGGTGCGATCAGCTTCGAGGCAGTCCAGTTCGGCTATCGGGAGCGCACGGTCCTCCACCACCTCGACCTCACCATCCCGGCAGGGCAGACCCTCGCGGTGGTGGGCGCGACCGGCGCCGGCAAGACCACCGTCGCCCGGCTGGCGGCGCGCTTCTGGGATCCGACGGAAGGCCGAGTGCGCCTCGACGGCATCGACCTGCGCGATCTCACGGAAGCCGACCTGCGGCGCGCCGTCATCACCGTCACTCAGGAGAGCTTCCTGTTCCAGGGCTCGGTGGCGGACAACATCCGCATGGGTCGTCCCGGGGCGGCCAGCGCCGACATCGAAGCGGCCGCCCGCGCCATCGGTGCCCATGAGTTCATCGCCGCGTTGCCTGAGGGCTACGACACCGACGTGCACCAGAAGGGGGCGCGCCTCTCCTCCGGCCAACGGCAGCTCGTGTCGTTCGCCCGTGCGTTCCTGGCCGACCCCGCGGTGCTCATCCTCGACGAAGCCACCTCCTCGCTCGACGTGCCGTCAGAGCGACTGGTGCAGCACGCGCTGCGCACCCTCCTGCAGGACCGCACCGCGGTGATCATCGCCCACCGCCTCACGACGGTGGAGATCGCTGATCGCGTGATCGTCGTCGACGCTGGCTGCATCGTTGAGGACGGCGCTCCGAGCGAGCTCATCCGAGGCGACGGGCGCTACGCCGCCCTCCACCGCCAGTGGCTCGAAAGCCTCGCGTAGGACCTACCGGATAGGTGACGTGCCAGCCCAGCGACACGGAGGCACTCGGAGCAAGGACGTCAACGGCGCCACGGGCGTGACCTCGCCGCCGAGAGCGCTCGGTGCCGAGTGGTCTGTCTCGGACTTGGTGGCGTGGGCAGGGACCGACGTGACCGCCACACCACTTGCGAGACGGCCCACGAGGCCCGCCACCCAACTCCACCTGCGCAAGCAGGGTATGGCGAAGCCCGCTCCTACTGCGCCTCAGCCTGGGGCTGCCGTTTTGGATGGTCGGACCGCCAGCCTGGGTAGGTTCGGCGCCATGCAGGAGATCGTCGCGGCAGTTGGCGAACAGCAGGCCGAGCTGGCCGAGCTTCTGGCCGGGCTCGACGGCGCTGACTGGGAGCGCCCGTCGGCCTGTGCGGGCTGGTCTGTGGCCGACGTGGTCCTGCACCTTGCTCAGACGAACGAGATGGCGATCGGCAGCGCTCGCGGCGACCTGGCCTCCGCGATGACACGCTTGACCGAGGGGCTGGCGCCCAGCGGCGGCGACATCGACGACTGCGCTGCCCTGATGGTCGCCCACCAGCGCGGCGCTCCGGTCAGCGAGCTGCACGCTCGATGGGAGCAGTCCGGCGCCGAGCTTCGAGCGGCGTTGCTCGCATGCGAGCCGGGCGACCGCCTCACCTGGGTGGCGGGCGAGCTGGCCGCCCGCACACTCGGCACCACCCGGCTGGCCGAGACGTGGATTCACACCGGCGATGTTGCGGAGGGCCTCGGCGTGGAGCTCGCTCCCGCCGAGCGCCTTCGGCACATCGCCCGCCTCGCGTGGCGCACGATCCCATACGCCTTTCAACGCGAAGGCCTCGAACCGCCCGCGCCCGTCGCCTTCGACCTCACCGGCCCCGGTGGCACGCGCTGGACGTTCGGCGAGGACGACGCTCCAACCACCATCAGCGGCTCGGGCCATGACCTGTGCCGCGTCGCCAGCCGTCGAGTCGCAGCCGGCGCCACAGATCTCACATGGGATGGCCCCGACGGCGCCTCAGTCCTAAGCCTGATCCGAACCTGGGCGTGACAAACCCGGTTCTGTGAACGGATACGTCCGCATAGCGGACGTATCCGTTCACAGATCGAGGAAACCCAAGGAGAGGCCACCCTCGCCGTAGATCGAGAGCGGATCGGCGCGTACCGCTTCGTCGAGCTTGTGGGCGTCGTCGCCGACGAGGATCCGCCACGTTCCGGCCTTCACGCCGTCGAGGATGACGGTGGCGGCCTGAGCAGCGGTCATCGGAGCACCGTCGCGGAACAGGTCGCCCATCATCTCCATGATCGAGCGGATCTGATCGTCGTCCATCTCATCGGTGGACATGCCGCGCAACGCCATGTTGGCCCGCACCGCCCCGAGGTCTTCCGGCGTACCAGGACCCTCGGCGCTGCCGTGGATCGAGCGACTGTTGTTCACGATGTCGGTGCCGATGTGGCCGGGCATGACGACGGAGACGCCGACATGCGGGGCGTTCATGCGGAAGTCCTCGAGCAGTGCCTCCGAGAAGCCCTTCACCGCAAACTTGGCGGCGCTGTAGGCGGTGTGCGGGATCCCAGGGCCGAGCGAGGCCCAAAACCCGTTCACGCTGCTGGTGTTGATCAGGTGACCCTCAGGCGCCGCGACCAACAGCGGCACGAAGGCACGGCATCCGTTGTAGACCCCGCCCCAGCAGATGGCAAAGGTGCGGTCCCACTCGGCGCGGTCGCCGACGACGAAGCTCCCACCGCCGCCGACCCCCGCGTTGTTGAACACCAAGTGGACGTGGTCGGTGTCGTGCTGGGCCAAGACCTCGTCTCGGAACCGAAGCATGGCGAGGTCGTCCGATACGTCACAGCGGTGGGTCGTGATCGCGACGCCGGCCGGGCTCGCGGCCACGGCCAGGCGGGCGGTCTCCTCGAGGTTTTCGAGGATGACATCGCACGCGGCCACGGAGCACCCCGCCGCCGCGAGCTGGAGCACCAGCTCCCGCCCCATGCCGGTGCCCCCGCCGGTGACGACCGCGAGCTTTCCCTCGAACGACTCCATCCGTGCCCCTCTTCTGATCGGTGACGCGTCAGGCTTCGTCGGGCGCGGTGATCTCCTGGAGCTTGGCCTGCATCGCGGCAGCGGCAGCGGGGTCGCCGCCACTGTTCTGCATGGCCATGAGCTTGGTCATGTCGCCTTCCACCTTGATCTGGCCACCCATGAAGGCCTGCATCGCGGCCTGCTGGTTGCCCTCCACGAACATCTGGCGGGCCACCGTGTACGGCACGGTGAGCTTGGTGGGGGCCTCGATCAGGCCAGCGCCGAACGCACCGTCGGACACGTGCAGCTCGCGGTCACCCTGCGGGCCACCGGTGACCACCATGTTGATCTTGGCGTCGGCCGGGAAGCCGCCGCCTTCGCTCTCCGCTGCGAGCTTGTGGACCTCGTCGAGCCATGCATCGGACAGGAACTGGTGCGCCATTCGGGTTCTCCCCTGATCGGACAAGGAACTTGCGTTCCGCGTGCAGAAACGAACCGTAGCGACCCGGACGCGTCGGATCCAGCGTGGAGGCCAGCGCACGAGGCGGCTGGGACGACACCCGAC
>JANOQG010000210.1:0-1702 GCA_031422255.1 Actinomycetes bacterium
GTTCGTCGAGCTGGCGCAGCGTCCAGTGGAGGTTCTCGTCATCACCAAGCGTCGCGAACCAGCCGAGGTGACTTGCGGCGATCTGCAGCTCGTAGGCGTGGTGGCGGACGCCTAGATCGTGCCCCTGTGCCCCCGGGAGCGTGGGAGCAACGCGTTCCCACAGCCCGAGCGCCCCGATGCCCTCGTGCCAGCGTCCCCAGAAGGTGCACCACGCGAGGTCGTAGACGGCGTCCCCCCAGGTGGCGCACTTCCAGGAGAAGACCGCGGCGACGGTGTCCGCCGCAGGCGTGACGAGGACGTTGTAGTGGAGCAGGTCGGAGTGAACGAGCTCACGGCGATCGGGGCACGCATCGAGCAGCGAGCGGATGCGGCGATCGGCGGCCCGGAACGTGCGGTCAGCAGATGGGTTGGCGGCAATCCGCGGGCGCCATCCGGCCGTGTGGCGATCGGGTTGATCGGTGATTCCCCCCAGGAGCCAGCTCTGCCAGGACTGCGCCTCGACTCCGGTGTCCGGCACGGCCCGGAGTGTGGCGAGGAGGTCGACCACGGTCGGACCCAATGCGTCGGCCTCGTCGGGCCCCACCTCCTCCAAGAAGCGTCCCCGGTGTCTCCGGGAGATGGCGAACCAGCGACCAAACCCCTCGCCGATGGTGAGCACTGCAGGCACCGGCAGCGCAGGCGAGCCGTACCCCATGGCAACCTCGTCGGCACGGAACCCGTCTGGCCCGTCGCTGATGCGCAGCACCAGGTCCTCATCGCCGATCCGATAGCCATACGCCACCGACCAGAACCCACCGCCCAGGAGTTCAATGCGCGTCGGCCCCGCGCCGTGGTGGGCGCCCAAGAACTCGACGACTGCTGCATCGGACGGCCTGTTGTCGCTCGGCTGCTTCATCCCGGGTGCATCGTGGCACCCGCAAGTGCCAGACACGCCAGTGATTCACCCCACCCGGAACCCCACCTGGCCTCGGGTCTGGAGGTGTCCAGTCCGATCCCTCTTTGTTCGTCAAGGGGTTCTCGACCTCGTTGTCGGAGCGTTGAAGGGGACCGTCGACGACGGCGGGGATCGGTCGTATCGTCTGGGGCGGTCCGGGAGTGGCTGTTCCGAAGTGCCGGTGTTCAAGGTTCAGCCGGCCACGCTGGATGTAAGAGTCGTCCCTGGTTGCCCTCCCGGACCGCTTCAGCTCTGGCGGGCGGCGTCAGCGACGAGGTGCCGGTAGATCACGTTGCTGATGCGTCGCTTCAGTGCTCTGGTGGCGGCGCGGCTGGTCATGCCCTCGTCGCGTTTGCGGTCGTAGAACCTGCGGCCGGGGCTGTGGCGGTGCCGGAGCTGGGTGACTGCGGCGATGTGGATCACATGGTTCAGGGGTGCGGTTCCCGCGGCGCGACAGCCGCCGGATCGGGTGCTTGGGGTTCCCGGAGGACCACTCGATGGGGGCGGTCCCGTTGTAGGCCGCGAAGCGGTACGCGGTGGGGAACCGGGCCACGTCACCGACCTGGCCCAAGATGACCGCCGCGCCCACTTCCGCGGTCCCGAAGATCTCGGTGAGGTCGTCCCCGACGCGACGACCGCGAGACCGATGCGCTTGCGGAGCGCGTTGCGTTGGCGGTTGAGACGTTCGAGCTCGTCGAGCATCTCCACCGTCAACCCGTGCCGCTCGCAGGCCACGACACCGACCGGCTGGAGGCCCTCGAGGAGCGA
>JANOQG010000211.1:0-2118 GCA_031422255.1 Actinomycetes bacterium
CGTCCTCGCGTCTGTCTGCCTGTGGTACTACGGCGTGATCTCGTGGCGGTCAGAGTTCCCGGCCAAGGATCGCAGCGGGAGCCGGGCATAGCTGCCGATAGCGACCCGGCGGCGGCTCAGCGAATCCTCTTTGTGTCAAGGGCGGGTTTGGGGGGGGCTTTCTGGCGCGTCGAGTCGACCGCTCGTGTTGGCGGGCGCGGCGAGGTCGTAGGGTCGGGGTGGGTCCGGGAGTGACTGATCCGAAGAGCCGGCTGTTGCGGGGTGCGAGGCCGGTCACGCTGGATTTAAGAGCCGTCCCCGCGTTGTCCTCCCGGGCCCACTCAACTGTGGTGGCGAGGTCGAGGTGGTCGCTGCCGGGTCAGTGACGGCTGTCGGCGAGGAGCTGGCGGAACACGACGTCGCTGATGCGTCGCTTGAGGGCACGCATCGCTTCCTTCTTGGTCTTCCCCTCGGTCAGCTTGCGTTCGTAGTACACGCGCCCGGGGGTGTCGTGGGCGATCTGGGTCAGTGCCGCGGTGTAGAGCGCGTGGTTGATCTGACGGTTCCCTCGCGGGTTGAGCCGGTGCCGGGCCTTGGGTCCCGAGGACGCTTCGATCGGGGCGGTGCCGTTGTGGCGGGCGTAGTGCCCCGCGGTCGGGAACCGGCGCACGTCACCGCTGTGCCCGACGATGATCGCAGCGCCGATCGGGCCGACTCCGTACACGTCGTCGACCGTTGACTTGGACGCGGTGACCGCAGTGACGGTCCGGGCCCGGGTGTCGGCCAGGGCTTGGTCGATGAGCTTGATCTCGTCGACGAACTGGCGGCAGGTTGCGATCCGCTCGAGGGTGATCGGGTCGCGGTTCGTCACGCTGGCCAGGGCTTTCGTCGCTCGGGCGGTGGTCAAAGACCGGCCGGTGCCGCCCTCGATGAGCAGGCACAACACGGCGTGGAGGCGGCACACGCTGCGGGTGCGTTGGGCGGTGAGCTGGTGGTAGCGGTCCGCGAGCAGCCGCAGGATCACCCGGTGCTCGGTGTCGGCGCCCACGACGTTCAGTGACACATTCCGCAGTGCCACGACGGCGGCCGAGCGGGCGTCGTTGGGGTCGGTCTTGTCGATGCGACCGGTGTCCATCAACCGGACCCGGGCTGACAGCTTCGGCGGGACATCGACGACGTGCTCGCCGGCGCCGACCAGCTGCTGGGCCAGCAACGCTCCCATCCCGGTGGCGCCCTCTACCGCCCACCGACGCGGTTCGAACGCTGCGGCCCACTCGAGGAGCCGGGTCCGTTGATGGCGGTCGGCAATGACTCGGAGCTCGCCCACCACCGCCTCGTGCTCGTCGACGGCGGTGGCAGTGTGGGACCCCTTGTGGGGGTCGATCCCGATGGTGATCACGGTGCTCCAAGCTTGGTCAGTTGGTTGTGAGGAGCCACCGGTGGGCAGGCCTGATGCGGGGGTGTGCTGCCGTTCCTCTTTCGAGCCACGCCGATGGCAGGACCTGACGAACGGTCGGTTCGCTCGGAAGCCAACAGATGTCGTGGCAGGGCAAAGTAGAGACACGCCCGTCAGGTCCTCGACGCTACGAACAACCCTCGCGCCGTGCACCTCACCCTCCATCAGGGCAGAGTGTGCCTGTGGATCGGATTGAGCATCCTGACCTCCAACCCGAAGTCGAACGCACTGCCCTCGTGCAGCGCCTTGATCAATATCGGGTGATCGCGAGAGCGGCGCTGATCGACCTCCAGTGGGACGAGGCTGCAACGTGCCTGTTGCCAGCGACAGATCTCACGATTGCTGGCATCGTCAAGCACCTGGCATGGGCCGAGGACCGCTGGTTCCAAGGGCGGCTGCTCGGCGCACCAATGCCCGCACCCTGGGACCTCCCCGGTGCCGACGACCCGGACCGCTCGATGCGACTCGCCGCCGGTGACACGATCGACGGCATCATCGAGCTGTACACGCTGGCGTGCGAGCGAAGTCGCGCCGCTCTCAGCCAATGCGACTCGCTCAGCGCGGTTGCGCTGGTCCCTTCGTTTGGGAAGGGACCGGTCAACGCGCGTTGGATACTCGTTCACATGATCGACGAGACCGCTCGCCACGCCGGTCACCTCGATCTCCTTCGCGACTGCCTCGGA
>JANOQG010000212.1:0-6207 GCA_031422255.1 Actinomycetes bacterium
CCGGCAAGGTGATCGACGTCAAGGTCTTCACCCGGGAGGACGGCCACGAGCTGCCGCCCGGTGTGAACCAGCTCGTGCGCGTCTACGTCGGCCAGAAGCGCAAGATCTCCGTCGGCGACAAGCTGGCTGGGCGCCACGGCAACAAGGGCGTCATCTCCAAGATCCTGCCAGTCGAAGATCTGCCCTTCCTCGCCGACGGCACTCCCGTCGACATCGTGCTCAACCCGCTTGGCGTCCCGTCCCGCATGAACGTGGGCCAGGTCCTCGAGGCCCACCTCGGCTACGCCGCACGGTGGGGCTGGGAGGTCAACGGTGAGAAGGTCGGCGAACCGGCCTACCGCGGCACCGAGGCCAAGACCCGCACCAAGACCCCCTCCGCAACCCTCGTGGCCACGCCGGTGTTCGACGGCGCTCACTGGGACGAAGTGGAGCAGGCCGGCAAGCACCCGACCATCCAGACGATCTTCGAGAACCTCACTCCGGAGTCGCTCTACCCCGAGTACGGCGACAACGGCCGTCTCATCCAGAACGACGGCAAGACCACGCTCTACAACGGTCGCACCGGCGAGGCCTACGACAACCCGATCACGGTCGGCTACGTGTACATCCTGAAGCTGGCCCACCTCGTGGACGACAAGATCCACGCTCGTTCCACGGGCCCCTACTCGATGATCACGCAGCAGCCGCTCGGTGGTAAGGCGCAGTTCGGCGGCCAGCGCTTCGGCGAGATGGAGGTGTGGGCCCTCGAGGCGTACGGAGCTGCGTACTGCTTGCAGGAGCTGCTCACCATCAAGTCCGACGATGTGCTCGGCCGCGTGAAGGTCTACGAGGCCATCGTCAAGGGCGAGAACATCCCCGAGCCGGGCATCCCCGAGAGCTTCAAGGTGCTCATCAAGGAGATGCAGGCCCTGTGCCTCAACGTCGAGGTCCTCGCCCAGACGGGCGAAGAGATCGAGATGCGTGAGCTCGATGAAGACATCTTCCGCACTGCCGAGGAGCTGGGCATCGACTTGTCCCGTCCCGAACGTGGAAGCGATGACGAAGACGAACGCCGCCGTGAAGGAGCGCGCTTCTAATGCTCGATGTCAACAACTTCAGCCAACTTCGGATCGGCCTGGCCACAGCGGACTCGATCCGCACGTGGTCCAACGGCGAGGTCAAGAAGCCGGAGACCATCAACTACCGCACGCTCAAGCCTGAGAAGGACGGACTCTTCTGCGAGAAGATCTTCGGTCCGACGAAGGACTGGGAGTGCTACTGCGGCAAGTACAAGCGGGTGCGCTTCAAGGGCATCATCTGCGAGCGCTGCGGCGTAGAGGTCACCCGTTCCAAGGTCCGGCGCGAGCGCATGGGCCACATCGAGCTCGCCGCTCCTGTCGTCCACATCTGGTACCTCCGTGGCACCCGG
This sequence comes from Actinomycetes bacterium, assembly GCA_031422255.1. GTDB lineage: Bacteria > Actinomycetota > Acidimicrobiia > Acidimicrobiales > VFJN01 > VFJN01. The sequence continues at coordinate 1,409 of JANOQG010000212.1, forward strand.
TCGTGGCTCGCGTACCTCCTCATGGGCACAGAAGCCCGCGAGGAGCTGAAGGCCAAGCAGCTCGAGAAGGTCATCTACTTCGCTGCCAACCTCGTCACGTGGGTCGACGAAGAGCGTCGCGACGCCGATCGTCCCAACCTCGAGAAGGAGATGCTCCTCGAGCGCGAGGCGATCGAGAAGGAGCGCGACCAACGCATCAACGAGCGCTTCACCGAGCTCGAGAACGAGGTCGAGGGTCTCGAGAAGGAAGGGGCCAAGGACGCCGACATCAAGGCGCGCCACAAGGCCGCTGAGAAGGAGGTCGCGGCGATCCGCGAGACGTACGAGGCAGAGCTCGACATGCTCGGCCGCGTCTGGGACGAGTTCCTCGACCTCTTCGCTCGCAAGATCCTCGAAGACGAGATGCTCTGGCGCGAGCTGAAGGACCGCTACGGCGAGTACTTCGAGGGTGGCATGGGTGCCGACGCGCTCAAGTCGCTCATCAACCGCCTCGATCTCGACGTCGAAGAGGTGAAGCTCAAGGCCGCCATCGATCCCGAAGAGGGGCAGCGCCCGCTTTCCGCGCAGCGCAAGCAGAAGGCCATCAAGCGCCTGAAGATCGTCGTGTCGTTCAACAAGCGCAACGACGCCGGCAAGCGGGTCAACGACCCGGGCGCCATGATCCTCGACGTCGTGCCGGTGATCCCGCCCGAGCTGCGCCCGATGGTGCAGCTCGACGGTGGGCGCTTCGCCACCTCCGACCTGAACGATCTCTACCGCCGGGTGATCAACCGGAACAACCGCTTGAAGCGGCTGCTCGACCTCGGTGCGCCTGAGATCATCGTCAACAACGAGAAGCGCATGCTGCAGGAGGCCGTCGACGCACTGTTCGACAACGGTCGCCGTGGCCGGCCTGTCACAGGCCCGGGCAACCGCCCGCTGAAGTCGCTCTCCGACATGCTCAAGGGCAAGCAGGGTCGGTTCCGCCAGAACCTGCTCGGCAAGCGAGTCGACTACTCCGGCCGATCGGTCATCGTGGTCGGCCCCACCCTGAAGCTTCACCAGTGTGGGCTCCCCAAGCTGATGGCGCTCGAGCTCTTCAAGCCCTTCGTGATGAAGGCGCTCGTCGATCGGGAGCTTGCGCAGAACATCAAGTCCGCCAAGCGCATGGTGGAGCGTCGGCGTCCGCAGGTCTGGGACGTCCTGGAGGAAGTCATCAAGGAGCACCCCGTGCTCCTGAACCGGGCCCCCACGCTTCACCGCCTCGGCATCCAGGCCTTCGAGCCCGTGCTGGTCGAGGGCAAGGCCATCCAGATCCACCCGCTCGTCTGCACCGCCTTCAACGCGGACTTCGACGGCGATCAGATGGCCGTGCACCTGCCGCTGTCGGCCGAGGCCCAGGCTGAGGCGCGCGTGCTGATGCTCAGCGCCAACAACATCCTGTCGCCGGCCCATGGGCGTCCGCTCGTCACGCCCACACAGGACATGATCATCGGCGCCTACTACCTCACGGAGGCCGTCGACGGGGACCCCGGCGAAGGCCGTTCGTTCGGCACGATCGCCGAGGCGCTGCAGGCTTACGAGAAGGGCGACATCTCGCTCCACGCTCGGATCAACCTGCGTGATCTGGAGGCGGCCGAAGGAGGTCCCACACGTCGTGAAGGCACGCTCGGGCGCTTCCTGTTCGACGAGTGCCTGCCGAAGACCTTCGGTCGCATCACCGAGACGGTGAAGAAGAAGCAGATGGGCGAGATCGTCGACCGCCTCGCCAACGAGCACACCAAGGCAGAGGTGGCCGCGAGCCTCGATGGCATCAAGGACCTCTGCTTCAGCTTTGCTGCCCGCTCCGGTCTCACCATCTCCATCGACGACGTCACGACGCCGAAGGAGAAGCGCGGCATCCTCGACGACCACGAGAAGGAAGCCGACAAGGTCGAGCAGCAGTTCCGTCGGGGCATCATCACCGATGGTGAGCGTCGCCAGAAGGAGGTGGAGATCTGGACCACCGCCACGGAGCTCGTGAAGAACGCGATGGAGAAGGCCCTCTCCTCCAAGCAGTTCAACCCCATCGACATGATGGTGGGCTCGGGCGCTCGAGGAAACATGATGCAGGTTCGTCAGATCGCCGGCATGCGCGGCCTGGTGGCCAACCCTCGTGGCGACATGATTCCGCGACCCATCAAGAGCAACTTCCGTGAAGGCCTCTCGATGCTCGAGTACTTCATCGCTACGCCGGGGGCTCGGAAGGGTCTCGTCGACACCGCGTTGCGAACCGCCGACTCCGGCTATCTCACCCGCCGCCTGGTCGACGTTGCGCAGGAGCTGATCATCCGCGAGGACGACTGCCAGCGCGAAGGCGACCCCGTCCGTGGCCTCTGGGCCGAAGACATCGTCTCCGACGAAGCCGGCAAGCGGAGCTACCTCGAGACCCGCATCTTCGGACGCACGCTGTCCGTCGACGTGAAGCTCTCCGACGGCACGGTGCTGTCGGCCGGCCACATGATCACGGAGGACGACCTTCTCGCCCTCGAGCTTGATCCCAAGGTCGATCGGGTTCGGGTGCGCTCGCCGCTCACGTGCCAGTGCGACCTCGGCGTCTGTGCGGCGTGCTACGGCCGCTCGCTGGCCACAGGCAAGGCCATCGAGATGGGCGAAGCAGTTGGCGTCATCGCCGCCCAGTCGATCGGCGAGCCCGGCACGCAGCTCACCATGCGTACGTTCCACACAGGTGGTGTGGCCGGTGGTGCTGACATCGCTGGCGGTCTTCCCCGCGTGGTCGAGCTCTTCGAGGCTCGGTCCCCGAAGGGCAAGGCCACCCTGTCTCGCACCTCTGGTGTCGTCCGCATTGCCGACGACGAGGGCAAGGGTCGAGTGATCACGGTTGTGAGCGACGACGGTGCCGAGGACAGCTACACCGTCCCGGGCATCTCCAAGCTCGAGGTCACCGATGGCCAGGAGATCACTGCTGGCGACCCCATCGTCGAAGGTCCCCGCGATCCCAAGGAGCTCTTGGAGATCAAGGGCGTCCGCGAGACCCAGCAGTACCTCGTGGGTGAGGTGCAGAAGGTGTACCGCGATCAGGGCGTGTCGATCCACGACAAGCACATCGAGCTGATCGTGCGGCAGATGACCAAGCGGGTCGGCGTGCAGGAGCCGGGCGACAGCCCCTTCCTGCCGGGCGAGCGCGTCGACCAGAAGGTCTACGCAGACGTCAACCGCCAGCTCGTGCAGGAGAACCTGAAGCCTGCCGAGGGCCGGCCCGAGATGATGGGCATCACCAAGGCATCGTTGGCCACCGACTCGTGGCTCTCGGCGGCCTCCTTCCAGGAGACCACCCGGGTGCTCACCGAGGCGGCCATCGAGTCCAAGTCCGACAACCTCCTCGGGTTGAAGGAGAACATCATCATCGGCAAGCTGATCCCTGCCGGTACCGGCAGCTCGGGCTACAAGGACATCGAGACGTCCGCCCCGGACTACCAGCCGATGGACTACTGGTCCTCCGACGGCGCCGACGAGCAGGACATCGCCGAGTGGCTCACGCAGAGCTACGACAACACGGCTGTCGGCACGCCTGATGAGGCCCAGGTCGTCAGCGTCGCCGGCGACGGCGAGCAGGCCAGCTGACCACGATCGCCTGCAGCTAGGCGAGCAACGACGGTGCCCCGAGCGCAAGCCCGGGGCATCGTCGCGTCGAGGCCGGGTCCTGGCCTCCTACACGGTTTGCCGATGTGGCGGGGGGACCCGTAGAGTTGTCGCTCGGCACTACGCGCCCTGCGGGCCCTGTGGTGCCTCCGAAGTCCGATCGTCCTTCATCGCACGCGAGGTTTGAGTGCCCACCATCCAACAGCTGGTCCGCAAGGGCCGGCAGTCCAAGCCGACCAAGGCCAAGACGCCCGCTCTCAAGGGCGCGCCGCAGCGGCGTGGTGTGTGCACCCGCGTGTTCACCCACACCCCGAAGAAGCCGAACTCCGCCCTCCGCAAGGTCGCCCGTGTGCGCTTGTCGAGCGGCCAGGAAGTCACCGCCTACATCCCCGGCGAAGGCCACAACCTCCAGGAGCACTCCATCGTGCTCGTGCGTGGTGGGCGCGTGAAGGACCTCCCCGGCGTGCGCTACAAGATCATCCGAGGCACCCTCGACACCTCTGGTGTCAAGGATCGCAAGCAGGCCCGTAGCCGCTACGGCGCCAAGAAGGAGAGCTGACCCCTCATGCCCCGTAAGGGTCCCGCACCCCGTCGTGAGCTCATGCCCGATCCGATCTACCGATCGGTCCTGGTGACGCAGATCGTCAACAAGGTCCTCGTGCGTGGCAAGCGCTCCACGGCTGAGCGAATCGTGTACGCCGCCCTCGAGATCATCGAGCAGAAGACCGGCGCCGAGCCCACCGCCACCCTCAAGCGCGCGATCGAGAACATCAAGCCGCAGCTCGAGGTCAAGAGCCGTCGCGTCGGTGGCGCCACCTACCAGGTGCCCATCGAGGTCAAGCCCCGCCGAGCGAACACCCTCGCCCTCCGCTGGGTCGTCGGCTACTCGCGCCAGCGCCGGGAGAAGACGATGGCCGAGCGCCTCGCCAACGAGCTGCTCGATGCCAGCAATGGCATCGGCGCCGCCGTAAAGCGTCGCGAAGACATGCACAAGATGGCCGAGTCCAACAAGGCCTTCGCCCACTACCGCTGGTAGCGGGTCTGACCCCCAACCCACCAGGGGGATGTGCCCCCGGGTACCTCCCCTCGACGACCGGGCCTCGCCCGGTCGTTCGCATGTAGCGAGAGAACGACATGGCAGACCAGAAGCGCACCCACCCCCTCGACCGAGTCCGCAA
>JANOQG010000213.1:0-2939 GCA_031422255.1 Actinomycetes bacterium
GAGACGACAGCGGCGGTTGCCACCGCAGCCGCCACCGGCAGCAGCACGCTTGTGCCAGTGAGCGCAAGCCCGAGCAGGGGACGACGAATCCACTCACCCTCCTCCTGGACTGGAGAGAGCACCTCCGGCGCCGGACTCGTCACCCTCTTGGGTTCGGCTCCCAGGGCATGAACCTGGAGCCCCAGAAAGGCGACATCTCCGACAAATTGGAGCCAATCCGACCCAATGGGACACAGCGGAGGCATGGCGACCCAGGGAGCCGAACATCGACGCGACGCCGGGTTGCTTCAGTTGTCGTCAACTTTGGGGGGCGAGTGGTCGATCACTTGTCGAGGGTCACCGGTCGGTGATCCCGAACCCTCGAGGTTCCTTCGTCGATGACTCAAGCGTGCTGCACCCGGAGGCGGACGAGACCACACGTCATTGCCTTCGTGGTGGCGGTCCTCATTGCCCCGGCAGGTGGGCTGGCATCGGCCGCACCTCCCGAGAGCGTCGCTGTACAGCCGGGTGGGGATGCAGTTGGGTCGGCTGGCCCCGAGGTGATTCCTGGCCAGTTCATCGTGCAGTTCGTCCCCGGGTCTGATGCGGGCGTGCTGTCGGCTGAGCTCGATGTGGTGGGCGCGGAGGTGGCGTCGGTGATCGATGGCGTCTTTCCAGGAGCGGTGATCAGGGCCCCCGACTCCTTGATCGACCTGCTCGCAGACGATCCGCGGGTAGCGGCGATCGAGCCGGACCAGGTCGTGCAGCTCAGCCGGTCGAGCGAGCAGCTCGGCGTGCAGACCCAGTCTGTGCAGTCATCGCCGTCGTGGGGATTGGATCGCATCGACCAGAGGGTCCTGCCGCTCTCTGGCTCGTTTACCGAGGAGCGAACTGGCGCAGTTGTGACTGCGTATGTGGTCGACAGCGGAATCCGCTCGGACCATACGGACCTGGCCAGCCGAGTTCTTGCCGGGTACGACGCAATCGGTGGCGGCACCGAGGACTGCCACGGGCACGGAACTCACGTCGCAGCGCTGCTCGGTGGAACGACGTATGGAGTGGCGAAGCAGGTCTCGCTTCGACCGGTGCGCGTGGTGGGGTGTGACGGTACCGGTAGCGCGTCGAGCGTGATCAACGGCCTCGCCTGGATCAAGGTCCACCACTCCGCCGGTCAGCCGGCGATCGCGAACGTGAGCGTGGGAAGCGTTGTGAGCAGCAGCATCGATGCTGCCACCCAGGCCGTCATCGACGACGGGGTCACCGTCGTCGCCGCGGCAGGCAACGATGGTGCGTCTGCCTGCGAGGTCAGCCCAGCCCGGGGCCTCGAGGTCATCACCGTTGCAGCGACCGACGAGGGCGACGTCTCCCCAGCGTGGTCCAACTACGGGAGCTGCGTGGATCTCTTCGCCCCCGGCGTCCGCATCACGTCCGCGGGTATCAGTTCCTCCTCGGGTGCAGCGATGATGAGCGGCACCTCGCAGGCGTCGCCTCATGTGGCTGGCCTGGGAGCTCTGGTCCTGTCGGAGACCCCCGACTTGAGCCCGGCCGAGGTTGCCTCGACGATCTTGGCCGACGCCACCACCGGGCTGGTCGGGAACGCACGATCGCTGACGCCCAATCGGCTCCTCTACACCAACCCGCCGCCGGCGGAGGGCGCGGGGTTTGTGGCGGTGACGCCGTGTCGGGTGCTGGACACGCGCGTCGGGTCGCCACTGGTGTGGGGGTCGGTGCGGAGCTTCCAGATCGCAGGCAGCGGGTCCGAGTTCGCGGCGCAAGGCGGCAAGTCAGGGGGCTGCGGCATCCCCGACGGAGCACTCGCTGTCGAGATGTCAGTCACCGCAGTCAGCCCCACCCGCGACGGGTTCTTCCGGGCATGGCCAGCCGGAGTCACACCCCCACAAGCGACGTTCCTCAACTACACCGGAGGCCAACGAACCACCAACACAGGCTCAGTCGCGCTCGCACCCACAGGACTGAAAGACCTGACCGTCGGCAACTACTACGGAACCGTCCACTACGTCATCGACGTCCAGGGGTACTACACGGGCGGCTGAGCACTGGGCGCGTCCGCCGAACCACCCTCGTTCGCGGTGCGACGCAGGCTCGCAGCGATCGCTCCGATCAGAATCGAGACGATGATCGCAAGGGATGCGTACGTATCCATGTGGTACCAGTGGGAGGCAGTCATCTTGAGGCCAACGAAGACAAGGATGCCGCCGAGCGCGTGTGAGAGGTAGTGAAAGCGACTCTTGGCGTCGGCTAGGAGGAAGAACATCGCGCGCAGCCCAAGGATGGCGAAGGCGTTCGACGCGAGCACCAGGAATGGCTCGTTCGACACGGCGAGAATCGCCGGAACGGAGTCGACCGCGAAGATGACGTCGGTCACCTCGACCACGACCAGCGCTGCGAACAGCGGCGTCGCGGCTCGCCTGCCATTGAGCCTCGTGAAGAACTTCTGTCCATCGAGTTCAGTAGTCACGGGCATCACCCGCCGGAGCAGTCCAAGACCACGCGTGACTTCCTCCGTGCCTTCATCAGCGCGGTGACGAATGATCTTGGCGCCCGTGTACACGAGGAACAGCCCGAAGACGACGAGGAGCCACCAGAACCGGCCGATCAGCGAGCTGCCCAGCACGATGAAGACGGCTCGCAGGGTGAGGGCGCCGAAGATTCCCCAGAACAGCACCCTGTGCTGGTACTTCGTCGGGATCGAGAGCGTCGTAAACAACATCGACCACACGAACACGTTGTCGACGCTGAGCGACTTCTCGATCAGATAGCCGCTGAGGTACTCGCCAAAAGCCCCACTCCCGAACTGGAGCGCGACAACGCCACCGAAGGCGAGCCCACAGGTAACCCACGCGACCGACTCGAGCAGGGCCTCCCTGGGCGTCGGCGTATGGGCCTCGCGATGCCGGTAGAGGTCGATAGCGAGCAGGGCCAGTATCAGGACGAGCAGG
>JANOQG010000214.1:0-3673 GCA_031422255.1 Actinomycetes bacterium
CCCGCGACGCCACAACGACGGCACCCTCGCCCCCGACCTCCCAGCCCGACCCGCCTTCGCCACCGGGTTGCTCACGCTCGCCGTCCCGGCGGCGACCAAAACGCTGGCCGTCACCGCCACCCCCTCCGATGAGGAAGTCGAGCCGGGCGGCTCAACCACCGTGGAGGTGAGGGTCGTTGATGCTTCCGGGGATCCGGTCGAGGGAGCGGAGGTGGCGGTCGTCGTGGTTGACGAAGCGGTGCTCTCGCTCGTGGGCTACGAGCTGCCCGACCCGATTGCCGCCATCTACCAGCCGCTGGTCAACGGCATCCGGGCTGACTACGCCCGCGCGACGCTGCTCCTGGCCGACCCGGAGTCGCTCGGCGGCGAATCGGACGACTCGAAGAGCGTCTCGACGACGACACCCGAATCGTTCGCGGCCACCGGATCGGCCATCGGGGGCGACGACGACGGGGCGACGCTGGAGCAGGGAGCGTTCGCCGATCGCCTGCGGTCCACACGAACGACGGCGAAGCCGCCGATCGACGTGCGCACGAACTTCGACGCTCTCGCGGTGTTCGAGCCGGCCCTCCCGACCGGAACCGACGGCACCGTCACGGTCGATGTCACCCTCCCCGACAACCTCACGCGCTACCGGGTGATGGCGGTGGCGGCCGATGCCATCGACCAGTTCGGGTCGGCGGAGTCCACCATCACGGCTCGCATCCCACTTCAGGTGCGCCCTTCGCCACCGCGCTTCTTGAACTTCGGCGACGAGTTCGAGCTCCCGGTCGTGATCCAGAACCAGAGCGACGACGACCTCGACGTAGACGTGGTGGTCGAGGTGGCGAACCTCTCCCTCACCGGCCCCGCCGGGCAGCGAGTCACGATCCCTGCCCATGAACGCGTCGAAGTTCGCTTCCCCGCCGCGGCCGAAGAAGCTGGCACAGTCCGCTATCGGGTGTCAGCGATCAGTGGAGACCTCGGCGATTCGGCCTCGGGCTCTCTGCCTGCCTACACGCCAACCACCACAGAGGCGTTCGCTACCTACGGCGTGATCGACGATGGCGCCATGATCCAGCCGCTCCTCACCCCCAGAGGCATCGTGCCCACCTTCGGCGGGCTCGAGGTCGACACGTCCTCGACCGCGCTGCAGGCCCTCACAGACTCGGTGATCTACCTCACCGACTACCCCTACGCGAGCGCCGATGCCTACGCCTCCCGCATCATCGCCCTCACCGCTCTGAAGGACGTGTTCGCCGCCTTCGCCACCGCGACCGCGCCGAGCCCAGCCGAGCTGAACGCAACGATCCAGTCGGACATCGAGGCGCTGTCTGCCCTTCAGAACGACATTGGTGGGTTCTCCACCTGGCAGCGAGGCGCGCCGACCCAGCCCTACGAGAGCGTCCAGGCGAGCCACGCCCTGATCGTGGCGAAGGCCGCGGGCTACCGCGTAGCCGACGAGACGCTGCGCGCGGCGAAGGACTTCATCGCGAACATCGAGGCACACTTCCCGGCCGAGTGGGACGCAGCCGCTCGCCATGCGGTCAGCGCCTACGCCCTCCACGTCCGTGCCCTCGCCGGCGAACGCGACCCTGCGAAGGCCGAGGACCTGTACCGATCGGACGACGATCTCGCATTGGATGCGCTCGCCTGGCTGTGGCCAGTGATCGACGACCCGACCATCGATGCGGGAATCCAGCGCACCTTCTCCAACCGAGTCACCGAAACACCCGGCGCGGCCTCGTTCACCACTGGCTTCGAAGAATCGGCTTCCTCCCTGGTGCTGGCCTCCGACCGCCGCACCGACGGCATCATCCTCGACGCGCTGCTGATCAAGCGCCCGGACAGCGACCTGATCCCGAAGCTCGTGACCGGACTCATCGGGAACCAAGTGCGGGGACGCTGGAACAACGTGCAGGAGAACGGCTTCATCCTTCTGGCGATGAAGCGCTACTTCGACACGTTCGAGGCCACCACTCCCGCCTTCATCGCTCGCGGGTGGCTCGGCGACACCTACACCACTGAGCATGCACACCAGGGTCGGTCGGTCGACGTCGCCCACACGCTTGTGCCCCTTTCGGAGCTCGCCGGCAACCCAGACATCGTGTTGAGCAAGGACGGTTCAGGGCGGCTCTACTACCGGCTCGGACTGCGATACGCACCCACCGATCTGTCCCTTGCCCCGCGCGACGAAGGCTTCGTCGTCGACCGCTCCTATGAGGCCACCGGCGATCCCGATGACGTGACCCGGGAGTCCGACGGCACCTGGCACATCAAGCCGGGGGCAACCGTACGCGTCCGACTCACCCTGGTGGCCGACAGCCAGCGCACCAACATGGCCCTGGTCGATCCGCTGCCTGCCGGCCTCGAGGTCCTCAATCCAGCCCTGGCCGCCTCACCCCGAAACCCGCCCGAGGAGCCGCAGGAGGACCAGGACTCGATCGCACTGAGCTGGTTCCGCGCGACCTGGTTCGACCATCAGAACCTTCGCGACGATCGCGTCGAGGCGTACAGCTCGTACCTACCCGCCGGCACCTACGAGTACTCCTACGTCGCGCGAGCCACGACGCTTGGCACCTTCGTGACCCCGCCAGCGAAGGCTGAGGAGATCTACGCCCCCGAGGTCTTCGGGCGCACCTCCACCGACGTCGTCGTCATCGGCTAAGCGAGGGATTCTGGGTCGAACACCCAGGGAGCGGCGGGCACGGCTCGTCGGTCGAATCGCTGGAGCAGCTCCGGCATCGTGACGGATTCACCCGCGGCGGCCAGCCCAAGGCTCGCGGCCAGGACCGAGCGCGCCGCGTCAGCCGCGAAGCCCCCCGCCGCGAGGTCCCCGAGCGTGACGGCGCCGTGCCGTTTGGCGAGGCGCTCCCCATCTGAGCCGAGCACGAGCGGAACGTGCGCCCAGGACGGACGGGCAAGGCCCAGCCGATCGAGCAGGTACGCCTGGCTCGGCGTGACATCAAGGAGGTCGTCGCCTCGCACCACCTCCTCCACGCCCTGGTGCGCATCGTCCACGACTACTGCCAAGTGGTACGCGGGCACGCCATCGTTGCGGCGCAGCACGATGTCATCGACCGGACGGGTCACGCTGCCTCGCAGCTGGTCCACGATCGTCACGATCTCCCCCGACGTGCGCAGCCGCAAGGCTGCTGGCCGTCCTGAGGCCACCCTGTCGGCCACGTCGGCGGTGCTCAGGCGGCGACAGGTCCCGGGATAGGTACCCGAGCCGACGTGGGGAGCGACGCTCGCCTCGCGCACCTCACGCCGACTGCAGAAGCACGGGTAGGTGAGACCCTGCTGGCGGAGGTCGTCCAACGCCGCTTCGTGAGCCGCCCGGCGCTCCGACTGGCGCACGACAGGCGTGTCCCAGTCCAGGCCGAGCGCCGCGAGGTCCACGAGCTGCGTGGCCTCATGCTCGGGTCGGCTGGTCGCTGGGTCGAGGTCCTCGATGCGCAGGAGGAAGCGGCTGCCGTCGTCCCGAGCAAAGAGCCACGCGAGCAGCGCCGTGCGCAGGTTGCCCAGGTGGAGCGGACCCGACGGGCTGGGAGCAAAGCGACCGACGGGCACGGCTGGATCTTAGGGATGTGGCAGGAAGGGTGGGGAGTTCGGCGTTGCCGCCAGCGGCCTGATGCCCCAGGATCAGACGCATGGCTGTGCGTGACGTGGTGCTGGTGGTGTTTCCGGGGAT
>JANOQG010000215.1:0-3845 GCA_031422255.1 Actinomycetes bacterium
CGGTGTACAGCGTGACGGCCGCCTGGGCCACGATCGACCGGCCGGGCTCCGCCGAGACGCGCGCGTCGACTCCTGCTTCCCGGCACGCCGACACGATGGCCGTGCCCCACTCGGTGATCGTGGGCGCCTCTTCGCCGGCCACGAAGGCCACGCCCAACCCACCGCCGATGGACAGCTCGGGCAGTCCCATCTCGCGCACCCAGGGCGCCACCACCTCCACTGCCTGGTGGAAGAAGTCGGCCTCGAACACTTGGCTGCCGATGTGCATGTGCACGCCGACGAGCTCCACCGCTGGGGAATCCTGTGCTCGACCGACGGCCCGCGCGGCGTCGCCCGCGGGCACGCCGAAGCCGAACTTGGAATCGACCTGACCGGTGCGCACGAACTCGTGGGTGTGGGCTTCGACACCCGGCGTGGCGCGGATCAGCACCTTCGGCACGATGCCGTCCTCCGCGTGGAGGAGCGCGAGCCGCTCGAGCTCGTCGAAGCTGTCGACGACGATGCGTCCGACACCGACCTGGCGCGCGCGCCGCAGCTCGGAAAGGGACTTGTTGTTCCCGTGCAGCACGAGCCGCTCAGCAGGAACCCCGGCCGCAAGCGCCACGTGCAGCTCGCCGCCGGTGGAGACATCGATGTGCATCCCCTCCTCGTGTGCGAGGCGTGCCATGGCCACGCAGAGGAAGGCCTTCGAGGCGTAGGCCACGCCGTCGCCGAAGGCGGCCACGGCCTCCTGGCAGCGGGCCCGGAGATGCGCCTCGTCGTACACGAACAGCGGTGTGCCGAACTCCTCCGCCAAGTCCACAAGGTCGCAGCCGCCGATGCTCAGGCGTCCGGCGGCGTCGATCGCCGCGGTCTGAGGCAGGAGCTGCAGGGGTAGCGGCCCACTCACCGGCGTCGCCTACATCGCCTCGGGGGCGGACACCCCGAGGAGATCAAGGCCGATGCCGAAGCCGATCTGCGCCGACTCGACGAGCCACAGCCGAGCCTGCGTGAGCTCCGGCGGCACATCTCCGATCACGTAGCAGTCGTGGTAGAAGCCGTGGAAGCGGTCGGCCAGCTCGCGGACCCAGGTGGTGACCTTGTGGGGCGCGCGATCCGCGCAGGCGATGGCCACCACTTCGGGAAGCTCGGACAGCTTGCGGAGCAGGTCGAGCTCGCGCTCGTGGACGAGGAGGGTGAGGTCCACCTCAGGCAACGGCGCCCGCGTGATGCCGGCCTCGGCAGCCTTGCGGCCGATCGAGTGAATGCGAGCGTTCGCGTACTGCACGTAGAACACCGGGTTCTCGTTCGACTGTGCGGTGATGAGGTCGAGGTCGATCGTCTGGCGCGTGTCGAGGGACTGGAGCAGGAACGTGAGCCGCGCGACGTCTGCCCCGACGGAGGCGACGAGGTCTTCGAGCAGCACGAGCTCGCCGGCCCGCTTCGAGAGGCGCACCTCCTCGCCGTTCTTGATGAGGACGACGAGCTGGCCGAGGATGATCTCGAGGTCGGCGGGTGCATGGCCGAGCGCCTGGACCCCGGCCTTCAGGCGGGACACGTACCCGTGATGGTCTGCTCCCCAGATGTCGATCAGCAGGTCGAAGCCACGGGCGAACTTGTCGCGGTGGTAGGCGATGTCGGGGAGCAGGTAGGTGGGCTCGCCGTCGGACTTGACGATGACGCGGTCCTTGTCGTCGCCGAAGTCGGTGGTGCGGAGCCACACCGCACCGTCCTCCTCGAACACCACACCCTTCGCGCGGAGATCGGCGAGGGTGGCATCGATGGCACCTGAGTCGGCCAGGCTCTGCTCGCTGAACCATGTGTCGAACTCCACGCCTACGCCGGCCAGGCTTTCGCGGAGCTCGCTCTTGGCCCGCTCGTAGCCCCATGCCGCGGGGTCGGCGTCGGCCGGCATCTCCGCCGCCCACTCCTTGATGTACTCGCCCACGTAGCCGTTCTCCGGCATGTCGGTACCGGCCTGACGGGCGGCGAGGGAGGCGCCGAAGAGCCCCATCTGCACACCGCGGTCGTTGAGGTAGTACTCGCGGTGCACGACGTGGCCGGTGCGCTCGAGGATGCGACAGAGCGCGTCGCCGAAGGCCGCCCAGCGGCCGCCGCCTGCGTGCAGCGGGCCGGTGGGGTTGGCCGATACGAACTCGACGTTCACGGCCTTGCCGCCACCGATGTCGAGACGGGCGTAGTTGGCCTCCCCCGCGTCGATGACCTCGGCGAGCACGTCGTGCAGCCACGTCTCGCGCAGTTGGAAGTTCACGAAGCCCGGCCCGGCGATCTCGGCCCGCTCCACGTGCGCCGGAGGCGACGCGTTGAGGACGGCGACGAGCTCGCCCGCGAGATCTCGGGGAATCCGGCCGTTGTTCTTGGCCGTCGCCATCGCGACGTTTGACGACCAATCTCCGTGCTCGCGCCGGCTCGGCCGTTCGAGGTGGATCTCCGCGGGAGGTTCGATCCCGACCTCGGTAAGGGCGGCGCGCAGTGCAGTGGCGAGGGAATCGCGGATCACGAAGGGCCTTCTATCGATGGAGCAGGGCGTTGGCCCGCTCGATGAGGTCAAGCGGCTCGAACGGCTTGCTGACGGTGTCGTCAGCGCCGGTCGACACTCGGACCCCAGCGGTATGTGCGGTCGTCGAGAGGAGGATGATCGGGATGTCCTGGGTGGCGTCCTCCGCTGTGAGGGCCGCCACCACCTCGGGGCCGGACATCCCCGGCATCGTGAGGTCGGTGATGACGAGGTCGGGCTGCTGCGTGCGGGCTGCCTCGACGCCTTCGGGCCCGTCGTGGGCACAGATGACCTCGAATCCCTCGAGCTCGAAGGTCACCTCGATGAGCCGCAGGATCACCGAGTCGTCCTCCACGACGAGCACGGTGGGGTTGGGCATGTGCGCATGTTACGCAGCCGCCTCGTGCGGTCAGCGCCCGATTGCGTTGCGAGCCGCGCTGCTGCCTAGGAGACCGCTTCGGCGACGCCGTCCGCCATGGTCGAGGACTCTTCGTCCCGCAACCGCGGCTCGGTCTTGTTCTTGGGCTTCACGCCGCCCTTGTCGGCATAGAAGGCGCGGATGAGATCCATGTCCGCCTTCACGTCGCCCGTCGCGTACATCACGGGCCCGAACCCGCCGCTGCGAGTCGGACCATCCAGGTACGACAGCACGATCGGGATGTTGGCGTCGCGGGCGATCCGATAGAAGCCCGACTTCCAGTAGTCGCCCTTGGCACGGGTTCCCTCAGCGGGCACCACAAGCGCAAGCGATGCGACGGTTCCAGCGTGGGCCGTGACGTCCGCCACCACGGAGCCGGGGTTCTTGCGGTCGACGGGGATGCCGCCCAAGGCGCGGAACACTGGCCCCAGCGGGCCCGAGAACATCTCCTTCTTGCCCATCCAGCGGGGCGAGAGCCCGCTCTGCCAGGCCATCGCCAGCATGAGGAAGAAGTCCCAGTTCGAGGTGTGGGGCGCAGCGACGAGCACGCACACGGGCACGTCGGGCGGCGGCTCGTTGGCGACGCGGTAGCGAGCGATGGCAAGGGTGAGGCGAGCAAGAAGGCGTTTGATGGGACGAATCTACCGGCGAGCCGGCCGCCGGGTGCTCACCCTCGACCTGCAACGAGCCCGTGCCCGGGCCACCGCCGCTAGGTCGCCAACCACGCCTCCAGGGCCGGTACGCCCGAACCGGTGAGGGCGGCCAGCCGGGCGCGGCGGCCGGAGGCGGTCAGGGCGAGGTCGGCCATGGTGCCGTGCACCTCGTCACCGGTCCCGCGCGCATAGGTGTGGTCGGTGGCCACCCAGCGCAGGTGCGGGCGGCCGGTGGGCACGAAGACGCGCGCGCCGCGGGCGCCGAGGAGGAGGTCGA
>JANOQG010000216.1:0-5053 GCA_031422255.1 Actinomycetes bacterium
GTCCCGTACTGATCCACGAGCGCGACGACAATCGCGTGGCCTACGTCACCGCTACAACCGCCATCACGCCGCGCGACGGTGTCGAGCCGCTCGACGTGGCTCCAGGGTCGGCCGGTGCGCCCGCGCCGGCCAAAGCGAAGGCCAAGGCCTCGCCCTCGGCCTCGAACCCTGCCCGGCCTCGTCCTCTGGCCCGTCGGGTGCGGTCGCGGGTGGCTCGCGCCGTCAAGGGCCGCGCTAGCTCCCCGACCCCATCCCGGGCACAAGCGCCCGCCACGGCGGTGGCGGCTGGCACGGCGGCAGCCGCTGTCGTGCCTGATGACGACGAGTTCGCCGGCACCTGCAACATCTGTGGCGACCACCAGGTCTTCGTCCGTCGCAATGCGTCGTTGCGGGAGGGCTACCGGTGCGGCAGCTGCAAGGCGTCCTTGCGGTACCGCGGCCAGGCCGACGCCATCATCCGCACCTACGCTCGCCACGGCGCGGCGACCATCGCGGCTCTCGTTCACGAGCCCGAGTTTGCGGCCCTCTCCTTCTGGGAGCCGGGAGTGCTCGGACCGTTCCGCGAGCACTTCGCCACGATGCCGAGCTACGTGATGTCCGACTACTGGCCCGATGTGGCGCCTGGGGATTCGCGAGACGGGGTTCGGTGCGAGGACCTCATGTCGCTCACCTTCGCCGACAGCTCGTACGACCTCGTGGTGACCTCGGACATCTTCGAGCACGTTCGTCACCCGTTCGAGGGCTTTGCTGAGGTGCACCGAGTGCTCCGGCAGGGAGGTCGCCACATCTTCAGCATCCCGGTGCAGGAACCCTGGCGCGCAACCACCACCGAGCGGGTCGACACGTCGGGCGATGACGATGTCAACATCCTGGAACCCCGCTACCACCTCGGCCCAGGCAACAGTCAGCACATCGTGTACAACGACTTCGGGCGTGACCTCGTAGACGGGCTCAGCGATGCCGGCTTCGATACGGAGGTCATCCGGTTCGAGTCGCCGAGCAGCGAGGCGTCGCGCTTGTTGACGTTCTGTTGTACGAAGCGCTGATGGGCGAGCCGGCGCGCTTCTTCTTCCTGCACCTCCAGAAGACAGGGGGAACAGCGCTCTTCCAGCGGCTGCGTGAGAGCTTCGGGCCCTCGGCGGTGTATCCGACGCCCGACGATCAGGGGAACGTGGCAGCGGTGATCGAGGTGGCCCACCTCGCGGAGCGATTTCGAACCCATCGTGACGACATCCGGGTGGTGACGGGTCACTTCCCTCTTTGCGTGGTGGATGGGTTGGGTGCGCCCTTCAGCACGTTCACGGTGTTGCGGGATCCCGTTGAACGGACCCTGTCGCTCCTGCGGCGTCGACAAGCGGCCGATGCGCGCTTTCAGGGGTGCGACCTCCGCGAGATCTACGAGGACGCCGGGCTCAGGGACATCATCCGCAACCACATGGTGAAGATGTTGTCGCTCACCGTGGAGGAGATGGGAGCAGCCCCCCTCACGCAATCGGTCGCGTTCGACGACGCCCGGCTGGACCGCGCCAAGCGCAACTTGGAGGGCATCGACGTGGTGGGGCTTCAGGAGCGCTTTGACGACTTCTGTGCTGAGCTCGAGGCACGATTCGGGTGGGATCTCGGTCCGCCGAGGTTTGCCAACCGAACAGCCCATCGTCCTGCCCCCGACGGTCTTCGAGAGCAGATAACGGCCGACAACGAGATGGACGCGGAGCTGTATCGCCACGCCGTGCGTCTGATCGACGAGCGGGGTGCCTGATGGAGGAACCGGAGCGCTTCTTCTTCCTTCGCTTCCAGAAGACCGGTAGCACGGCGCTGACCCAGCTCCTCCGGACCCAGTTCGGCGACGCCGCGGTGTACCCCGGAGCCGGCGACCATGGTCACGTCGAAGCCGTGCTCTGGGTCGACTACCTCACGGAGCGGTTCCGGACCAACCGTGACGACCTCCGCGTCATCGCGGGTCACTTTCCCCTCAGCGTGGTCGAGTTGCTGGACGCGCCCTTCAGGACCTTCACCATCCTTCGGGATCCCGTTGAGCGCACCCTTTCGCTCCTTCGTAGCCGCGCGCAGCGGGGGGCTCCCCGGTTCCAGGGCCAGCCGTTGGAAGCCCTCTACGAGGATCCCGAGCTGCAGGACATCATCCGCAACCACATGGTCAAGATGCTCACCCTCACAACCGAGGAGATGGGTTCCATGCCGCTGACCCTGCCGGTCACGTTCGATGACGCTCGTCTTGAACGCGCGAAGCAACGCCTCGCAGACGTCGAAGTCATCGGGTTGCAGGAGCGCTTCAACGAGCTCTGTGAGGCCCTCGAGGAGCGCTTCGGCTGGGACCTCGGGCCACGCCGGTTCTCGAATCGCACCGATCAGCAGCCGATCAGCAGCGATCTTCGGAAGCGCATCGCGGCCGATAACCAAGCGGACATCGAGCTGTACGAGTTCGCGCGGGGACTCCTCGAGCCGAAGCGACTTGCTCGAACGCCTCCGGTTGCGACGGTGTCAGCGCCGAAGATCGTGATCACCGGCACCGGAAGGTCGGGCACGACCCTGCTCGTGCGGATCCTGGACGCGCTCGGTCTCGATACCGGGTTGGCGGACGGAAAGCTGTCGCCGTACGGCGCGAACGTCCGCGCTGGACTCGAGAGCCGTGTCGACGATCCCGACGCACCAACTGTCGTCAAGGACATGACGCTCGGCTTCAGATTGCGCGAGCTCCTGGACGCCGGAACCCTCGACATCGAGTTCGTGATCCTCCCTGATCGCCAGCTCGACATCGCAGCGGCCAGCCGTATCCGAGCCTCGGCGTACGGGGGCCGCCCGTTCGGACGCGGCGGCCTCACCGGGACAATGCGGGCTACGGAGCAGGCTCGAGTGCTTGCGGGCCTCCGGGCAGAGCTGATCTCCACGCTGGATGACTTCGAGGTGCCTTACACGATCCTGGAGTTCCCGCGCTTCGCTCTCGATGCCGTGTATACCCACGCGGCGCTTGCTCCCGTGGCCCCCGACGCGACGCTCGAGGACGTCGAGCGAGCGCTTGCTGCGTGTGTCCGCCCCGAGTTCATCCACGAGACGCCGCTCAGCGGACGCGAGCGCTGGAGGACGCGGCTCACCACGGCGTACATGGTTCTGTATCGATACCCGATCGCTCGCATCCGGGGCCGCGTGAACCCTGAGGCACAACAGGCAAAGATCCGTGCGTCGGTCGCCGCCGCTCGCAAGCGCGAAGCCGAGGACGGCCTAGCGGACCGCTAGCGCGAGGGGCCGGTCGGTAGACCGCTGGGGCAGTTCCACGAGGCAGGTACCTCGGGCGAGGCCACGGTCGTGGCTGGCTTTCGTCGTCATCAGACGAGGTCGCGGGTCGGCTCGGCCGACGGCTGATCTTGGCGGAGACGGACGAGCTGTTTGGCGTGTTCGTAGAACTCGATGTCGATGGCGTTGTCGGCCGCAATCTGCTCGCGGAGGGCATCGCTGACGGGTTCGTGATCGGTAGCCGGCGTTGCGTTTGCGTGCGACTCACGTCCGACCGCCCACCCAAACTTGGCTTCCAGAGCGTCGAGGAAGTCGTCGTAGCGCTCCATCACGCCCACCACGTCCACCGTGGCGAGGCTGGCCTTGGCCGACTCGAGGCGAGCGTCGTCGACGTGCACGAGATCGAGGTAGCTCTCCGGGTGATCTGTCGCTCGCATCGAGAAGATCTTGGTCTGATGGTTGAGCACGAGCGGAGCGAACACGGCGGGGTGGGCGTACACCTGCTCGAGCGTGGCGTCGGCCAACGGTCGTGGTCGATCTGGGTCTTGCAACCCCGGCGTGCTTCGTCGGAACTGCCGTAGGAGGGAGATGGTGCGCTCGACGGGATCACGAAGGACGGTGACCATCGCCACATCGGGCCCGAGTACCTCATGGGCCGCGTACGGGAGGTGCCCGCTGTAGACGCGGATCTGCCGCCGCCGCTCTTCGGACAGTCCGGCGAGGTAGGACACGGAGAGGTGGTGCCGAACGTCGAGCCGGGAGCCGTCAAAGCGGAGGTCGAGATTCGGGTTGGGCCAGAGCTCCTTGGGTGAGTAGCGATCGCGCAGGTACTCGAACAAGGTGGTGCCGCCGGTCTTCATGACGTGCACGAAGAAGACCGCAGGTGGGCTTGGCTGCAGCGGGGTAGCGGCCCGTTCGTCGTCAGGCACCGCGGGTCCGTGCTGGGTGGCGTTGCTCGACGATGTGCTTGGCATGGTCGTACAGCTCGACGTCCATGGCGTTGTCCTCGGCGATGCGCCGTCGGAATGCAGGGTCGACGGCTGTCAGGTCGGCCAGCGGCGTTGCGTTCTTGCGGGCCCCTCGCACGATCTGCCAGCCGAACCCCGTCTCAACCGCGTCCAGGAAGTCGTCGAACTGCTCCATGACGCCCAGGATGTCGATCTCGGCCAGGTTGGCCTTGGCGAGCACCAGTCTGGTGTGGTCCAGGTCGATCTCGTCCATGTAGGTCTGGGGGTTGTCTGACGGAGTCATCGAGAAGATCTTGGTCTGATGGTCGTGGACGAGCGGACCGAAGACCCGTGGGTGCTCGTAGATCTCCTCGAGCGGTCTCGTGGCGAGGGGGCGACGCTCGTCTGGCTCGTCCTCCCAGGGCTGGGTGCGCTTCATCTGGCGAAGCAGGGAGAGCGTGCGTTCAACGGGATCACGCAAGACGGTGGCGACGCGCATGGTGCCGCCGAGCAGCTCTCGCGCGACGTAGGGGAAGTGGCCGATGTACACGCGGATGCGGCGGCGTCGCTCGGGCGACAGGGTCTGCAGGTACGGCACGGAGAGGTGGTGCTCGATGTCGAGGTCGCCGTCCTCGTATGCGAGGTCGAGGGCGGCGCTGGGGTAGATCTCGTCGAGCTCGTAGGTCTCGCGGAGATTTCGCATGATCGTGGTGCCGCCGGACTTCATCACGTGCACAAAGAACACGGGGGGTGAGGAGGCCGCCGTCGTCTCGACTCCCGAATCACCTCGAAACCGCCCCATCAGTACATCTCCCTCGAAACGGCCTAAGCACGAAGCGGCCGCCAGCGCGGCGGCG
>JANOQG010000217.1:0-2639 GCA_031422255.1 Actinomycetes bacterium
CCCGATCCGAGGGCAGAACGTCGCGCTGCACCTCGAGGACGACGTCCTCTCGAAGCTGACGATGCCCGTCTTGTTCCTGTGGGGCGAGGACGACCCAAATGGCGGTGCCGCGATTGCTCGCACCTTCGCACCGCGCCTGCCGAACGCCGAACTCGTGATCGTCCCCTCTGCCGAGCACGCTCCTTGGCTCGATGATCTGGATACCTGCGTCTCGCATTCCAGCGCGTTTCTACTGAGCTGAACCCGACAGGCCCCGAGTCACCGAGTTCGCACACCTCGGTGCCAGCGTCCCCCGAACGCCGGTACGGCAACATGGCACGCGACCCTTTCTGCCCGAGAATGCCTGGCCAGCGCGTGGCACAACGGCAGGAATGGGCGCTCCGGGATCGCCACGCGGCGCTACTTCCAATCGGGCCAGCCATCCCATTCTCGAACGATCGTCGGCGGTGTGGGAGGTGCCGGCCACAACTCGAACGACAATCGTTCGTCACTGTTCCCATCCTCATCGAGCCCCTCGAAGCGCCCTGCAACCAGGCCCTGCCAGCTCACGCGTAGCCGGACATCGCCCGCGGGCAGAGCCATCGTCACAACTGGCGTGTCGCCATCCCAGTTCAGGATGTCGAGCGACCCGCCGGAAGCGAGCGACACCTCCGCGACGTGCTGCCACTCCGCGTCAGGATCGCCGGGAGCGAACGGCAGCGCGGTCACGGCGATCGGTGTGGAGCCGAACTTCCGCCTGGTGCCCACGTATACGAACCTGCCGTTCGTCCACAGGTGCGCGGCGTAGCCCTCATCGCTGACCGTGTCGGACGCCCGATCCGCGCCACCGCGACGCGCGTAGAACTGGAAGTAGTCCGGTTCGACCAACGCACGGACGGTCTCGCCCTCAGCGGTCACCAGCGAATACTGCCCGGTGGGCAAGGCCAGGACTACCCCGCCTTATGCGGCAGATCGGCAGGTATGCCCGTCCCCCGGATCTGGCGGTGGCGCCCCAGCTTCTGGTCACCAGCCCGAGACTGGCACCGGGGTCAGCGAGTCGTCGAACGCTCCGTTCCCGAGCTGGCCGTTGGCGTTGGCGCCCCAGCACCAGACCGTGGCGTTCACCAAAACGGCGCACGAGTACCCGTCCCCAACGGAGAGCGTGGCGGCGGGAGGCAACGGAGTCGCGGACACCGGGATAGGAGAGGCGACGGTCGTACCATTGCCGAGCCCCCCTTGTGGGTTCCGGCCCCAGCACCTGACGGCACCACCACTCACGGTGGCACACGTGTGAGGGTCCGGCCCGGGGCTGATCGCTGTCGTACCGGAGAGCCCAGACACGATGACGGGGGTCAGGGAGCTTGTGAACGACCCATCGCCGAGCTCCCCGCCGACGCCGTAACCCCAGCACCTCACGGTGCCGTCCGATTTCAGCGCGCAGCTGTGCTCTTGGCCGGCCGAGACAGCCGTGGCCCCCGTGAGCCCTGATACGACCACGGGCGTGAGCGGGGACGTGGTCGTGCCGTCGCCCAGCTGCCCAGAGCTGTTGAGACCCCAGCACCGACCGGCGCCGCCCACCACCGCGCAGGCGTGGGCGCGGCCAGCGACCAGGTCGGTTGCGCCCGAGAGTCCCGAGACGGTCACCGGCGTCGATGACGCAACCCGGGTTCCGTTGCCGAGCTGTCCCGAGTCGTTCCTGCCCCAGCACTTCACGGTTCCGCCGCTCAGTCGAGCGCAACTGAAGAAGGTCCCGGCAGTAATCGCCGTCGCGCCGACGATCCCAGAGACGGCGACTGGAGTCAGCGAATCGACGAGCGTGCCGTTGCCCAGCTGCCCGTGCCCGTTGTATCCCCAGCAGGAGACGGCGCCGCCAGCCACGATGGCGCACGAGTGGGCGAAGCCGGCCGCAACGGCGGTCGCGCCAGTTACGCCGGCGACACGCACGGGTATCGACGAGGTGGCCGTCGTGCCGTTGCCGAGCTCACCGAACTCGTTGTAGCCCCAGCACTTGACCGCGCCGCCTGCCACGACGACACAGGAGTGGTCAAACCCCGTGGCAATGGCGATAGCAGGTGCGGATGTGGGAGTGGCCGTGTTTGACAGCACCGACCCGCCGCTCTCGTTCCCGAGGCCGTTGATGGCATGCACCCTGAACCGGTACGCCGTGCCATTCGAGAGCCCCGCAATGGGCTGGGTGGTGGCAGTCGAGTTGAACACCACCGGCGTCTGGGCCACCGAACCAATGACCGGGGTCACCTTGTACTTGGTCACGAGCGCCCCCGTGTCGCCGATCGGCGTGGTCCACGACACCGTCACCTGGCCATCACCAGCGACCGCAGTCGGGTTGCCAGGCGGCGCATCCGCCACACAGCTCGCCAACGTCAACAAGCCCACACCCACCAGCAACACGATCCCCAGCCGACCTGCCCTGCCGTCCATCTCTGGCCTCCGATTGTCGACGAGCACACCCAGACCGCCCGGTGTCCCGAACCCGCGCACGCTAGTGGAGCACCCCATCCCGCGGCAGGGCCCACGAGGCCGACACGCCCAGGAACGATCGAGCCTGAGCCCTCGTCAACCGCAACGCGAGAGTGGACCAGCGGCGAACGCCCTTACTGCCCGGATTGCCGACGCAGGGCGAGCACCGGGCATTCCGGCAG
>JANOQG010000218.1:0-21317 GCA_031422255.1 Actinomycetes bacterium
CGCGGCGACCGATGCGGCGGCTCCTGAGCCTCGACCCCTGGAGCAGCTCGGCGATGTCAACACCCATGTCGCGGGCTATCGACCGGTCCAGCATCCGCAGTGAGCCGAACCTCGCGTTTGCACCCCCAGACCGGTGCATTCTCGCCTACAGATGGGCGGAACCTGCTCAGAGCGATGTCCGTGCCGCTTCCAAGACTCAGCCGCGGTGAGGCTCGAGCAACTCGCCGAGATCGCCTGACGGGTCACGAACCAGTGCCTGGCGGCCGCATCGTCCCTCGACCACGCCGTCCACGGGTTCGGCGGCAGTCGCCCTCGCGGCAAACGTACGATCATCGAGTGTCCGTCGCTCCTGGCGGACGGAACCCGAGGTGCTCGGCATGCTGAAGACCGGGGTCACCCTTGGCTGCGCGGCGGCGATGATCGTGGCAACAGTCCTCGTGGTGCGAATGCGAGACACCCGGCGCACACCATCGCCGCTCGCTGGGAACGAACCGTTCGGCGAGCGGCTCGCCATCACGGTGGGACGGACTGGCGGGATGCTCGTTGGGGCCTACCTCGCTGGTGCGCTCACGATCGGTGCCGGTGCACGGCTCATGATGCGGGTCCTGGCTGCCACCTCCTCAGACGATGTCCAGGGGCAGCTGACCGAAGCCGACGAGGTCATCGGCAACGTGAGCTTCGGGGGCTCCATGTTCCTGATCACCATCGTCGGGATTGGCGCAGCCGTTGTCGGCCTGGCGTTCTACGCGACCTTGCGACGCTGGCTCCCCGACCGGTCGCTAGCCGCTGGCCTGATCGGCGTTGCGATCGGAGCGGGTCTGCTCGTGCGGCCTGCGGGCCTCCTCACCGCCGACAACAGGGACTTCACGCTTGTCGCGCCGGTGGCTCTGGCCGTCGCCTTCTGTCTCGCGATGCTCGCGCTCTTCGGGGCCACCTTCGGTGTCCTGGTCGACCGACTCGCGCCCCGCTGGCCCCGACCCGGGTTGAGCCTCAGAGGGGTGGGCGCTCTCGTGCCTTTCGCGATGCTCCTCGCCGCACCACCGATCTTCGTCGCATCCGTGATCGGCGTGCTTGCGGGCACGGCCGCTCCAACGCTGCGACCAGCGGCCCCGCCGGCGACGCTCCAGCGCACAAGCGCTCGCTTCGGGCGCATCGTCGTGGTCACGCTCGGTGGACTCGGGAGCCTCTCCATCGTTGTGGCCGCAGGCCAGGTCCTCGCCCTCTAGGACCTCTCAACCAGGTGCCGACCGTCACGCCGCTGGCTCAGCGGGGGGCACATCCGGTCCACGGCGCCGGAGCTTGAACCAGAAGCCACCGAGGATCGCGGCGAGTGCCAGGAACGGCAGCGCATAGCCGAGCAGGGTGACGAGAACTGAGGCAGCCGTGAGGAACCCGCCCCAACCGTTCTCGAGCCCGCCGAGGAACCCGGGGAGGGCCTCATCCGCGTCCGTCTTGATTGCCGCCGGCTCGCGGAGGTCGAGGCGGATGGTTGCCATCGCCACCTGATCGTCGAGCACGCGCTGACGACCGAGCAACGCCTCCAGGTCGGCCTCGCGCCGCGACAGCTCGCCCTCCACCGTGGCCAGCTGCACCACGTCCCCGCTCTGCTCCAACAGATCGCGCATTCGAGCGACGCTCACGCGGGCCGACGCGACGCGGCTCTCCACATCCACGACCTGCTCGGTTACATCCTGCGTGTCGACCCGCTGGGACTCCACCTCGCCCAGGCTCTCGAGCCGCCCGAGCACCTCCCCGAAGGACTCGGTGGGGATCCGCAGAGTCATCGTCACCACACCCACACCTGGCCGCGCCTCCTGTTGAGCCAGGAAACCCCCGGCCGCCGTTGCCGTGTCGGTGGCCTTCCCCGCGGCGTCACGGGCGTCGGCGACCTCGATGGTCACATCGGCCGTGGCGATGATCGAGCGGCCGTCCTGGATCGGCTCACCCGCTGGAAGCGCACCCAGCCCGGCCTGCGATCCGCTGTCCGCGCCAGCGCCGGACTCGCCATCCAGGGCCGCCGGGGAGGAGGCGTCCTTCTCCGACGTTGCGGCGTTGTCGTTGCCCGACTCACAGGCCGTCAGGCCCGCCGCACCGATCAAGAGGGCGATTGGGATCCACCGGTGGGTTCGCATGGCCATGGGACGCTGGGAACCCTCCGGCTGGTTCCCGCTAGGTCAAGGCTCGAGCGCCGCCCGGAGCAAGGAAAGCAGCTCGTCGCGCCGCCGCAGGAGCGACGGGAGCGTGGGCTCCTCGCCGAAGGCGCGCAGGACATCAGCCTCGGTAGCCATCCCCGTCACCATTGAGTACGCCGCCAGGAGCAGCAGCCTGGGCTCGTGGCGCTGCATCCGTCCGGCATCCATCTCCACCTGCAGAAAGTCCGAGGCCCGTTCGATCAGCGGTTCGATGCGGGCGAGGAGCTGCGTTGAAGACGGAGGGCCCAACCGGGCAACCTCCCGCAGGAACCCGAGGATCGCGGGGTGGCGGGCGGCCAGCCGGAACATGGCTCGCACCATCGCCTCCACCCGACCGAAGCCGTCCTCGACGCCCTCCAACCCGCGCAACAGACGGTTGGTCACCTCGTCGGCGCACCGATCGACCACCGCCTCGAGGAGCGTGTCCTTCGAGGGGAACCAATAGAGGATGGTCTGCTTGCGAATCCCGAGCTGACGCGCAAGGTCGTCGAGCGAGGTGCCCTCGTAGCCCCGGGTGCCAAAGGCCGTCATGGCCTCCTCCAGGATCCGCTCCGCAGTGGTGTCGGCCATTCCGCCTCCCGCCCCTGTCTACCAAATGGTAGACAGGGGCGGATGATCCCCGAGGGGTTGGACGGCAAGCGCATCGCAATCACCGGGGGCACCGGCTTCTTGGGCACCGCCCTCATCGAGCGGCTGCTGCGTTGCGCCCCGGGCTGTGAGCTCGTGCTCCTCATCCGGCCTGGTCAGCGATCCACCGTGGAGCAGCGCGCCAAGCGCGAGATCTTCAGCAACAACGCCTTCGACCGACTCCGTGAGCAGCACGGCAAGGCCGGCTTCGCAGAGATGGTCGCGGAGCGGGTCACCCCGATCGCCGGCGACGTCGGCACCGACGGGTTGGCCCTGGACGACAACGGGCGCGCGGCGCTCGCCTTCTGCGATCTGGTGATCCACTCGGCCGCCACGGTGTCGTTCGACTCGCCCTTGGACAGCGCCGTCGAGGTGAACCTGCTCGGCCCAACTCGCATCGTGCGCACGCTGCAGGACCTAGGCGTCGCCCCCCATCTCGTGTCGGTGTCCACCTGCTACGTCGCCGGGAATCGTCGAGGTGCCGCTCCCGAGATCCCGGTACACGACAGCCCCTTCTTCATCGACGTCGACTGGCGGCGCGAGGTCGACGGCGCCCGTCAGGCTCGCGTCGGCGCCGAAGCCGACAGCCGCCGCCCCGACCACCTCACCCGCTTCCGCAAGGAGGCGCGCACAGAGCTGGGTGCCGCTGGCGTGCCGGCGCTCGCCGCCAAGACCGAACAGCGCCGTAGCGCATGGGTGAAGGACCAGATGGTGGAGGCTGGGCGAGCTCGAGCCGCCTCCCTTGGCTGGCCCGATGCCTACGCTTACACGAAGGCCCTCGGCGAACGAGCCCTGCTCCAGAACCGCGGGACGGTTCCCGTCTCCATCGTGCGACCGTCGATCATCGAGTCGTCGCTTCTCGAGCCGTTCCCCGGTTGGATTCGAGGCTTCCGAATGGCGGAGCCGGTGATCATCTCGTACGCGCGGGGCCTCCTCAAGGAGTTCCCCGGAGTGCCTGAGGGCACCATCGACGTCATTCCGGTCGACCTCGTCGTCGCCGCCATCATCGACGCCGCCGCGGGCCCGATCCCTGAAGCACCGGCCATCACGCAGGTGGCCTCGGGGTCGGTCAACCCATTGCGCTACCGACACCTCGTCGACATGGTGCGACAGTTCTTCACCGAGCACCCGATCTACGACGTCGAGGGCCAGCCCATCATCGTGCCCGAGTGGTCCTTTCCCGGACGCGGGCGGGTGCAGCGCCAGCTCGAGCGGGCGCAGACCGCGATCGACAAGGGCGAGAAGCTCCTTCAGTCCCTCCCGCTTCGGGGCAAGCAGGCGACGTGGGCGGCAACACTCGAGGGGAAGCGCGAGGAGGTGGAACGAGCCCTCGCGTACGTGGAGCTCTACGGCGCGTATGCCGAGTGCGAAGCGATCTACGGGGTCGACAACCTGCTCAGTCGATGGGACCGCCTCCCCGCCGAGGATCAAGCAGCGTTCTGCTTCGATCCCCGCGTCATCGACTGGAGCTGGTACGCCCCCAACGTGCACCTGCCCTCGGTGGTCGAGCACGCGCGGGTGCGCACCACTCCAGGCGGCCGGCAGGGCGAGAAGCGCGAGGACCGGCTCCGGCGCCAGGTTCTCGATCCCGCCCGCCACTTCGCCGCCTTCGACCTCGAGAACACGTTGATCGCATCCAACGTGGTCGCGTCGTACTCCTGGCTGGCCACCCGCCGGCTCCCCAAAGAGGACCGCATCCGGTTCGTGCTCCAGACGCTGAAGGAAGCCCCGGGCTTGCTCGCTGCAGACCGGCGCGACCGCAGCGACTTCCTTCGCCAGTTCTACCGCCGCTACGAAGGCGCCGATGCCGCTCAGCTCGAAGCTGACGCGCTCGAGATGTTCAGCGACCTGATCCTCACCAAGTCGTTTCCCGCCGCCATCCGTCGCGTGCGCGAGCACCGCCGGGTCGGCCACCGCACGGTCCTCATCACGGGCGCACTCGACGTCGCGATTGGCCCGCTGCGCCCGCTGTTCGACGACATCATCGCGCCCTCGCTCGCGCTCCGACCCGACGGCACCTATCGCGGTGAGCTCACGGCCGTGCCTCCCACAGCGGAGGCCCGGGCCCAGGCCCTGTTCGACTACGCGGAGGAGCACGGCTTCGATGTGTCTGAAGGCGTGGCGTACGCCGACTCCACCTCGGACCTCCCGATGCTGGAGGCCGTTGGGTTTCCCGTTGCAGTGAACCCGGAGACGCGCCTGGCGGCGCTGGCCCGCAAGCGCGGTTGGCTCGTGGAGCACTTCGACAAGGCAGCCGGCGTCGAGTCCCCCCTGCTCCCGATCGGGCCGGCCTGGGGTCGTCCCCGCAGCCGTCGTGTCGGGAAGGTCGCCACGAGGTCCACTTCGTGAAGGCGCTGGTGTTCTCCCGCAAGCCAGCCAAGTTTGCCGCCGCCATGGTGGCCGGACGGCTGACCCCGGGCGGTGGCGCCAGAGTCGGGCCGCTCGCCCTGCGCGACGTCGACGCGCCGCAGCTTCCCGGACCCGGTTGGGTCCGCGTACGGCCGCGCCTTGCCGGCATCTGCGGCTCCGACCTGGCCACGATTGATGGCACCTCCTCGCGCTGGTTCGAGCCGATCGTGTCCTTCCCGTTCACCCCTGGCCACGAGGTGGTGGGCGACCTCGATGACGGCACCCGCGTCGTAGTCGTCCCCGTCCTCAGCTGCGTGACGCGGGGCTTCTCGCCGGTGTGCTCACCGTGCGCCGAAGGCCACATCAACCACTGCGAGCGCATTGGGTTTGGCGACATCGAACCGGGCCTCCAGTGCGGGTTCTGCGAGAGCACCGGCGGCGGATGGTCCACCCTCATGGTCGCTCATGAGAGCCAGCTCGTGCCGGTGCCCGCAGCGTTGTCGGACGAAGCGGCGGTGCTCGTCGAACCCACCGCATGTGCCGTGCACGCGGCGTCGCTCGTCGACTCCGACGAGATCGCCCTCATTGGCAGCGGCACGCTGGGCCTCCTCACCATCGCGGCGCTGCGTCAGGCCCGCCCCGATTCCGTGATCATCGCCACTGCCAAGCACCCCCACCAGCGGGAGCAGGCCCGAGCCCTCGGCGCGTCCAGTGTCGTCGCCCCGAACGAGCTCGACCGGGCGGTGCGAGCCCGGTCCGGCACCATGAAGCTCGACAACGGCCAGCTCGGCGGCGGCATCGGCAGCGTGGTGGATTGCGTTGGCTCCAGTGATTCCATCGCCCAGGCGCTGCGCATCGCGGCTCCCGGAGGCACGATCCATGCCGTCGGCATGCCAGGCGTCACCACCGTTGATCTCACCCCCCTCTGGCAACGCGAGGTGGCACTCAAGGGCGCCTACGCCTACGAGCGGGCCGACTTCGACACCGCCATCGCGCTCGTGGCCGCGCTCGACCTCGGTGAGCTCGTCAGCGCTACCTACCCGCTGCGTCGCTATGAGGACGCCATCGCCCACGCCGCCAACGCCGGCTCCCGCGGCGCCGTCAAGATCGCCTTCGACCTTCGGTCGGAACGAGAGAGAGACTCCATCTGATGCCCCGTCCCGGCTTCGTCCTCGACGTCGATCGATCCACACCGCCCATCCTGTTCCACCACGGCGAGTCGCTACGGCTGGAGAAGCTCCCGGCAGGCCGCAGTCGCGTGCTCTATCCCGGCGAGCCCCTGGAGGCGCTCGAGGACCCAGACGCGGCCATTCGCCTCGCGCTCGACAACCCCCTCGGCGACTCAGCCCCTCTGCGGGCGCTGCTCACCGCTGGCATGAAGCTGACGATCTGCTTCGACGACATCAGCCTTCCGCTCCCTCCCATGCGGCGCCCCGACGTGCGCCAGC
The DNA here is from genome assembly GCA_031422255.1 of Actinomycetes bacterium. Classification (GTDB taxonomy): domain Bacteria; phylum Actinomycetota; class Acidimicrobiia; order Acidimicrobiales; family VFJN01; genus VFJN01. The sequence continues at coordinate 6,617 of JANOQG010000218.1, forward strand.
GGGTGATCGAGGCCGTCCTCGACCTCGCCGCTGCCGCAGGCGTCGACGACGTCCACCTCATTGCCGCGCTCGCCCTGCACCGACGCATGACCGAGGCCGAGCTTCGCCACGCCGTAGGCGACCGCGTCTACGACGCCTTCGCGCCCGATGGCCTGCTCTACAACCACGACGCTGAAGACCCCGACAACCTGCTGTTCATCGGGGAGACCAAGCACGGCGAGGAGGTGGAGATCAACAAGCGGGCCGCCGAGAGCGACCTCATCGTGTACGTGAACATCAACCTCGTGTCGATGGACGGCGGATGGAAGTCCACGGCCACCGGCTTGTCGTCGTACAAGTCGCTTCGCCATCACCACAACGTCAAGACGATGCTGCAGTCGCGCAGCTTCATGGACCGCCACAAGAGCGAGCTGCACTCCTCCAACTGGCGCATGGGCGAGGTGCTGAAGAACAGCGGCATCAAGGTGTTCCAGATCGAGACCACGCTGAACAACGACACGTTCGGCACGTCGGGTCCGATGTCCGTGCTGCAGAAGCGCGAGTGGGAGTGGACGGCGCGGGATCGGGCCTCCTTCATCGGCATGAAGGCGGGCCTCGACCGGCTGCCCATGAAAGCCCGGCGCAAGATCTTCAACGCATGGCAGGCCCCCTACGGCATCACCTCGGTGCAGGCAGGCGAGGTGGAGGCCGTCCATGAGGTCACCACCGCCAACGTGTTCAAACAGCAGCTCGTGGAGGTCCAGGGCCAGACCGACATCCTCACGATGGGGCTGCCGTACATCTGCCCCTACAACGTCCACTCGATCATGAACCCGATCCTCGTGATGTGCCTGGGGCTCGGCTACTTCTTCAACATGTACCGGGGTAACCCGCTGGTGCGGGAGGGCGGCGTGCTGATCATGAGCCACCCCACGCCCTGGGAGTTCCACCCGGTGCACCACCCGAGCTACATCGACTTCTTCGAGCAGGTGTTGGCCGACACAACCGACCCGGTGGAGATCGAGGCGAAGTACGAGAAGCAGTGGGCGGAGGACGAGTGGTACCGCCACCTCTACCGCACGAGCTACGCCTACCACGGCGTCCACCCGTTCTACATGTGGTACTGGGGAAGCCACGCGCTTTCGCATCTCGGCAAGGTCATCATCGTGGGCGGCGAGCCGCGCTCTGTCCGGCGCCTCGGGTTCACCCCCGCATCCACCCTCAACGACGCGCTGGAGATGGCCGCCGATGTCGTCGGCCGGGACGGCACGATCACCCACCTGCACAACCCGCCCATCGTCATGGCGGACGTGGTCTGACGCCGTCATGAGGTCACCCCGGGTGCCCAGGCTCCCCTTCCCGTACACCACACCGACGGTGCCGGGCACCGTTGACGCGCTCCCCCCAACGCGTCGGCTTGGAGCCGACTACGAGACGGCATGGGCGCGTCGCTTCCCCGCCCGCCTGGCCCGGGTCGTGTTCCTCGAAGCCATCCTGCGCCCTGCCGTGGCGGCCCTTGGAGCTCCGGAGCGCGACGGACTCGATCGGCTTGCTGGCCTCACCGATGGTCCGGTGATCTTTGCTCCGAACCATCACAGCCACCTCGATACGCCCACCATGCTCACGTCGATTCCGGAGCCCTGGCGTTACAAGATGTTCGTGGGTGCCGCTGCCGACTACTTCTTCGGCAGCCACGTCACGGCCGCAGCGTCAGCCCTCGCGCTCGGCGCCATCCCAATCGAACGATCGAAGGTGAGTCGTCGCTCGGCCGATGAAGCCGCGGTGCTCATCGACGACGGCTGGTCGATGTTGATCTTCCCTGAGGGCGGCCGGTCCCCCGACGGCTGGGGCCAGCCGTTCCGAGGCGGGGCGGCTTACCTGGCCAACCGCTGCAACGTGCCCGTCGTGCCCGTGCACATCGCCGGCACCGCCACGATCCTTCGCAAGGGGAAGAAGCTCCCCACGCCCGCCCACGTGCGTGTCACCTACGGCACCCCGTTGCGCACGCGAGAGGGTGAGAGCACCAATCGCTTCGCCGAGCGCATCGAGCACGCCGTCGCCGAACTGGCCGACGAAGCCACCACCGACTGGTGGCGGGCTCGGCAGCGGGCTGCCATCGGCGCCACACCGTCCCTCACTGGACCGGACGCTCCGGCATGGCGTCGGGCTTGGGCGCTCGGGGATCGTTCGCGCAAGCGTCGTCGGCAGACGCGCCCCTGGCCCAAGCTCTAGCTCGGTCATTCCCAGGCGCCACGGTCACCCGAGCACCGGCCAGCAACCTGCTGATCAGGCCCAGGCACGGGGCGGAGATGGCGATCACGAACAGCACCTCAGGGACCGAGACGGGGAGCATCACCTTCTCCGACGAGTGACACCGGCTGCTGGTTCCCGGAGGATCTCCGCCGGTACGGTGCGCCGGTGCCCCGCCGAATGCTCGCGCTGCTCCTTGCCGCGACCATCCTGATGGGAGCAGCGGCCGTCGCTGCCGGGCCGCGCCTGCTGATTCCGTTCGCGCACCGCAGCAACCTCAGCAGGACCCTCTCCGATCGCGACTGTCCGGAGCTTGACGATGCGCCCACGCCGCAGCGCCTCGAAGGTGGCTCCCACGCCGTCGTGACAGTCGGACACGCGACCTTCCCCACCACCGCGGTGTTCGCGCCTGACCAATCGGGCAACGGCTTGCTCGGGGAGCGTGCTGGAAAAGTGCGGCGCATCAGCAATGGACTTGTCACGCGGGAGGTCGTGCTCGATCTCAGCGGCGACACCCAGGAGGAGGGTGGCGACGGCGGGTTGCTCGGCCTGGCGTACTCCCCTGACGGCGAGTGGATCTACGTGGAACGCACGACCAAGTCCCTCGACGATGTGGTCACCGCGTATCGACTGGACACCATCGGGCGTCCGGACCGGGGCACAGAGCGCGTGATCCTGCGAAGCAATCACCCATCGTCGATCCAGCACCACGGCGGGGCGTTCGGATTCGGTGTCGACGGGATGCTCTATGTGGGCTTCGGCGACGGCGGCGGTCTCGGCGATCCGCGTGAGTACGCGGACAACCGCTCGCTCTTCCTCGGCAAGATCCTCCGGATCGATCCAACGCCCGCGGCCAGCGACCCGTACCGGATCCCAACCGACAACCCCTTCGTCGACGAGGAGGGCGTCGCACCCGAGATCTGGGTGTACGGCGTGCGCAATCCGTTCCGCCTTGGGCTCGACTCCGCTACGGGCGATCTCTGGCTGGGCGACGTGGGACAGTCCTGCTGGGAGGAGCTCGACCGGCTCGCCCCTGGCGTGGGTGGCAGCAACCTCGGGTGGGACCGCAAGGAAGGCACCCACGACTACGAGGGCGGCGAGGTTCCCGGCCGGGAGCTGGAACCGGTGTTCGAGATCAACCACCGACTCGGGTGGTGCTCGATCGTCGCCGGCTACGTGCCGCGGGAGAGCGCTGCACCTCTCCTCGACGGTCAGCTGCTCTTCACCGACTACTGCAAGGGACAGATCTGGCTGCTCGACGTCGACGCTGCCGCTGCCGGCGTCCCGCTGGTGCGCGACACCGGCCTGCGCGCCGACCGCCCACTCGCGATCGTGCCCGGACCTTCAGGCCTCCCGTGGGTGCTCACGCTCGATGGAGCGATTCTGGAGATCCAACCAGACGGTTGAGCGTTACTCCACGAGGCGCATGCCGGTCGGCGCGATGCTGCGCTCGGCCATCGGCAGATCCACCACGAACTCCGTGCGGTGCGCGGGAAACACGTGCTCCGACAGCAGTACAGGCCGACCTGTCCGAGTCGACGTGATCCGCTCACAGCGAAGCACCGGCGAGCCGAGGGGCACCTCGAGCAGGCCCGCGTCGACTGGATCCACGACAGCCGCAGCGATGGTCTGCACCGCCCCACCCAGGGGCTCGTCCAGCAGCTCATAGAAGGGCGCTCGCTCTACGTCTGCACGCGAGAGCCGCGCTCCAAGCTCCTCCGGGCACCACACGGTCACACGGGCGAACGGCTCGCCGTCGGCAAGGTTGAGCCGCCGCACCTCCAGCACGGTGTCGGTCTTGAGCACCTCGTGAGCACGCGGTGGCGCTGGTACGAACCCGAAGTCGAGGATCCGCCGCTCGGAGTGCACCCCGGAGGCGGTGAGCTGGGCCTCGATCGTGCCAAGGCGGCCCAGGGCCTGCCGGAGAGGATCGATCGACGCGAACCAGCCGAACCCTTGGCGGGCGTCCACCAGCCCCTCCGCGCGCAGCAGCTCGAGCGCCTTGCGAATCGTGATCCGGCTCGCCTCGTAGGATGCCGAGAGCTCCGCTTCGCTCGGCAGCGTGCGACCCGCGGCGAACTCCCCCACCTCCACGCGTTGGCGGATGTCGTCGGCAATCTTCCGATAGCGGATCTCACGCACTTGTCCTATACTTGTATCTAACTCAGGACGACGCAAGGGGTTCCCGACATGTCCGACGTCACCATCTCCGCCTCCACCCCCATCGAGCTGGTCCAGGAGGTCTACGCGCGGCTGCCCGGGCGGGCCGCCAGTGGGCGAGAGCGCCTCGGCCGAGGCCTCACACTCGCCGAGAAGGTCCTCATCAATCACCAGCGCGATCTCAGCGAAGCCATCGAGCGCGGCCGCACCTACAACGACTTCGATCCCGACCGCGTCGCGATGCAGGACGCCACCGCCCAGATGGCGCTGCTCCAGTTCATGACCGCGGGCCTGGCCCAAGTGGCCGTGCCCTCCACGGTGCACTGCGACCACCTCATCCAGGCCAAGGCCGGAGCCGACATCGATCTGAAGTTCGCGCTCGACACCAACAGCGAGGTGTACGAGTTCCTGCGCACCGTCTCGGCCAAGTACGGCATCGGCTTCTGGAACCCCGGTAGCGGGATCATCCACCAGGTCGTCCTCGAGAACTACGCCTTCCCCGGCGGGATGATGATCGGCACCGACAGCCACACGCCCAATGCGGGCGGGCTCGGCATGGTGGCCATCGGCGTGGGCGGGGCCGACGCCGTCGACGTCATGACCGGCTTCCCGTTCAACGTGCGCTGGCCGACCCTCATCGGCGTGCATCTGACGGGCTCCCTCAGCGGGTGGTCGAGCCCGAAGGACATCATCCTCAAGGTGGCGGAGGTGCTCACCGTCAGCGGAGGTACCGGCGCCATCATCGAGTACTTCGGTCCCGGAGCCGACACCATCACTGCCACCGGCAAAGCCACGGTGTGCAACATGGGGGCCGAGATCGGCGCCACCACCTCGCTCTTCGGGTACGACGACAACATGGCCGCCTACCTACGTGCCACCGGTCGCGCCGCCATCGCCGACGCCGCACACGCCGTGGCCGCGGATCTCCGGCTCGACGATGAGGTGCTCACGAACCCCTCCGCCTACTTCGACCAGGTCATCGAGATCGACCTCGACCAGCTTGGCCCGATGATCAACGGTCCGCACTCCCCCGACCGCGCCCACCAGCTCGCCGACCTCGGAGCCACAGCCACCGCTGAGGGATGGCCATTGGAGATCTCTTCCGCGCTGATCGGTTCGTGCACGAACAGCTCCTACGAAGACATCACTCGGGCCGCATCGATCGCCCGTCAGGCCTCGGCCAAGGGCCTCCGCACCAAGACGCAGCTCCTCATCACGCCTGGCTCCGAGCAGACCCGCGCCACGATCGAGCGCGATGGCCTCCTCGCCGACCTGGAGGCCATCGGGGGCACCGTGCTCGCCAACGCCTGCGGGCCGTGCATCGGCCAGTGGGATCGGACCGACCTCGACCCGTCAACGCTCAACACGATCGTGAACAGCTACAACCGCAACTTCCCCAAGCGCAACGACGGCAACGCCAACACCCTGAGCTTCGTGACGAGCCCAGACACGGTCATCGCTCTCGCGCTCGCCGGCACCCTCGCCTTCGACCCGCGCACCGACACGCTCACCAACGACGCCGGAGAGAAGGTGCTGCTCGACCCGCCGGTTGGTCAGGCACTGCCCGACGCTGGCTTCGAGCCCGGCGAGGAGACGTTCCAAGCACCGCCTGCGGATCGCAGCGGCGTCGAGGTCGTGGTGGATCCCGCGAGCGACCGACTCCAGCTTCTCGTGGCCTTCGACCCGTGGGATGGCCAGGACTACGTCGAGCTCCCCGTCCTCATGAAGGCCCAGGGGAAGTGCACCACCGACCACATCTCGGCGGCCGGACCATGGCTGAAGTACCGGGGTCACCTCGAGAACATCTCGGGCAACCTCTACCTCGGCGCCATCAATGCCTACACGGGCGACGCTGGCACAGGAAAGGATCCGCTCGACGGCGAGACGCGCCCATTCCCAGAGATCGCCAAACGACTGCACGCTGCGGGCATCGGGTGGGTGGCGATCGCGGATCAGAACATGGGCGAGGGCAGCTCCCGCGAGCACGCCGCCATGGAGCCACGCTTCCGCAACGGCAAGGTCATCCTGAGCCGCTCCTTCGCTCGCATCCATGAGACGAACCTGAAGAAGCAGGGGCTCCTGCCGCTCACCTTCGCCGACCCGGCGACGTACGACCAGATCGATGAGGACGACAAGATCAGCGTGCTCGGCCTGGCATCGCTCGCCCCGGACGTGCCCGTCCAGTGCCGCATCACCAAGCCGGATGGCACCACGATCGACTTCGAGGCCAACCAGACCTTCAGCCCCGACCAGATCGACTGGTTCAGGGCCGGCGGCGCCCTCAACATCATCCGCCAGAAGCAGCTCGGCTAGCGGCGCCGGTTACCGGCTCAGGAGGTGTGCACCACGTAGGTCGAGCAGTCCGCGTTGTGCACGACTTTGCTCGGCACGTTGCCGAGGACGAACCGCCGCGCGGACCCGATCCCGCGGTTGCCGATCACGATCAGCCCAGCGCCCACGCGCTCGGCCGTGTCGAGAATGGCCTCGGCTGCGGGGCCCGAGACTGAGTGGACCTCCACCGTGACGCCAGCGCTCCGACAGCGACTGGCCGCATCGGCGAGGAGGGAGTCGGCGACGCTGACGGAGCTGATCGGAGGAGACCCACCGACCGGCCCTGCATCGACGTGCATCGCTTGCGGCTTGTACGCGTGAACGATGTGCAGCGGTTGCCCGAATGCGGCCGCCATAGCTGTGGCTGCCAGGACCGCAACCCCGGCGGTGTCTGAGCCATCGGTACCCACCACGATCGGACCGTCCATCACCCACACCTCGTCTGTCGGAGGAGCGTGACCGTAGCCGACCCTGCTAGTCGTGACCGGGACGACGCGCGTCTTCGTCGCGGTCCTTCACCCTTCCGCCGGGATAGGTCTTGGCGAGCTCCTCGGCGGTGGGCGTGCGCTTCTTGCGGGCCTCGGCGGGAAGCAGCTTGCTGATCGCCGTCATGACCTTCTTCGTGTCGGCGTCGGGGGACGTTCCCTTCAGCCCGGCCACCGCCGGCCCGACCGTCACCGTCACCGTCGGCGGATGACGGAGCGCGAGCAGGTTGGGCAGACGCTCGCTACGTGGCCACACCTGCTCGGTGCCCCACAATCCCACCGGGATGATCGGTGAGCCGGTCATGGCGGCGAGCCGCGCCGCCCCCCAACGACCCTTGAGCACCGGGTCGAAGAAGGCCGGTCCCCGGGGGATCGTGCCCTGTGGCATCAGCGCGACGAGCTCCCCGGCCGCGAGGGCAGCAGCGGCCTCCGCCAGAGGCTCATCGGAACCGGTGCCTCGCTCGACGCGGATGCCGCCCATGGCCTTTGCCATCTGGCCAACGATCGGAGCGTCGAACACCTCCTTCTTTCCTAGGAAGCGCACCGGCCGGCCACGCTTGGCCAGGGCGACCGCCATGGCCATCGGGTCGAAGTAGCTGCGGTGGTTTCCAACCACGATGGCCGGACCGCTCGCTGGGATGTTGTCGATCCCCGAGATGTCGAAGCGGGCGTAGGGGATGAGCTCCGGGCGCACGAGCGACAGCAGCACCTTCTGTGGCTCGATGCCCACGACGGGGATCTTGGGTACGCCGGCCGGAACGTCGAGGTGAATGACGGGCCAGCGCCGCATGAGGGCAACGACGACCAGACGCGGGTCGGGGTTCACCACGATCGGGTGGCGCACTGCGGCCAGCATCGGGATGTCGTAATAGCTGTCGGAGTACGCCCAGCTCTCCCCGAGCGATACACCCGCATCCTTGGCCCACGCCTCGATGGCCCGGAGCTTCCCCGGCCCCCAGACGAACTCACCATCCAGCGTGCCGTCGTAGATGCCTTCCTCAGCTCCATAGCGCGTGGCCACGACATCGTCGAAGCCAAGCGCGTCGGCCAGCGGCTTCACGAGGTCGTACGGCGTGGTGGTGGCGAGAACCAGCGGACGCCCCGCCGCGCGGTGTTCATCGAAGATCGGGCGGGCAAATGGCTGCAAGCTCGCGGCGAGCGCCTCAGCGGCCATCTCACCGGCCTCCTGCACCTGGGTGCGAGCCCATCCCGAAGCGAAGCGCACGGCTCGCTTGGTGATCTCCATCGACGGCCGGTTCTCCCCGAACAGGTCGTAGAAGCGATACACCAGCTGCTCGCCAGGGATGGTCCGGTCCGTCACCCCCGCCCGCTTGAGTGCCTCGCCGATGATTGGTCCCGAAGCCCCGCGCAGGAGCGTGCGGTCGAGATCGAAGAACGCAGCACCGTTGGCAGCCATGCCGCCGACCGTACTTCCCCACCACAAACCAGCGCCCAACGCGGAAACGCTGGCCCGGGGGGAGGGCCAGCGTTCCGCTTCTTGCGAGGGGCCAGAGGGGGGTCCGGCCTCATCTCGCTGAGGCGCCTCCGGGGGGCGGAGGTGCTGCCTCTTGTAAGCGCAACGTACGACGCACCAAGCAATCCGTCAAACAGTTCTTCCCGATAGGTGCCATCATGTTTGGCGATGGACCTCCGCCAGCTCAACGCACTCATCGCTGTGTCCGAGACCGGCAGCTTCTCAGCCGCCGCCAGGGCCCTGCACACCGTCCAGTCGAACATCTCGACACACATCGCTCGGCTCGAGCGGGAGCTCGGCGTCACGCTGGTTGATCGCAGCAGCGGCGCGCTCACCGAGGAGGGTGAGGTCGCCCTCAGCCGCGCCCGCCACGTGCAACAGGAGATCGACGCCCTCGCCGCCGACATCGCCGCGATGCGAGACGAAGTGACGGGCGATGTTCGCCTCGGCTGCATCGGCACCGTGGGCCGCTGGCTGGTGCCTCTGGTGCTCGAACAGGCCACGGCTGACCATCCGAAGCTCCGTGTCGTCGTCGTCGACGCAACCACGACCTCCCTCGTGCCCCAGCTTCTCGCAGGCGACCTCGACCTCGCAGTCCTCAGCTCCCCCATCCTCGATGCCGATCTCCTCGACGAGCCGCTGTTCGAGGAGGACCGGCTCGTCATCGCACCCAGCGGTCACCCCCTGGCCGGACGTGGGCACGTCTCGCTCGCCGATCTCGCCGAGCATGAACTGCTCCTCGGCCCCCAAGGAACCGCATTCCGTGACGAGCTCGATGCCGAGGCGGCCAAGGCCGGCGTGACGCTGCGCCCACGAGCAGAGGTGGATGGCCTTCGGCTGATCGCCACCCTCGCCTTCCAGGGCTACGGCGCTGGGGTCGTCCCAGCCACCGCAGCGCCGCGCTGGCTCGAGGGCCAGTGGGAGCGCGTGGCCGTGGACGGGCTGGCCCGCCGTACCGTCGGACTAGCCCGCCGACGCAGGGGGCTCCTCTCGGCCCCAGCCCGGGCACTGCGTGAGGCGGTGATCGAGGTCGTCGGTCGCGAAGGCCCTGGAATGGACGGTGTGCACCCGATCGACGCGGCGTAACGCGACGGACTGGCACCGAGTCGCAGCCCCCAGATGCTCAGCGTCCCAGTAGCCGCCAACCACCCGGGGTCGCTCCGTGCTGACCTCACGATGCTGGCGGGCAGGGAGGTCATGCTGGTTCAGATCGCCGATGACAGTCGGCGTGGGGCGCTCTCCGAGGCCGATGGCCACACCCTCGCCGAAGCCGGCGAGCACGCCCTCGCGGCTGGTCTGCCGCTCCTCGTGGTGATCTCCTCGAGCGGCGCTGATGTGAACGACGGAGTCGCGGCCCTGCATGGTTGGGGCGCCGCCGCCCGCGTGATCACGCGCTGCTCTGGGTGCGTTCCGGTGCTCATGGCCGCCGTCGGGCCGGTCCTGTCTGGGCCTGCGTTGCTTCTCGGCTTGGCCGACCACGTCGTGATGACGGATGACGCCTACGCCTTCGTGAGCGGGCCACGCATGGTGGCCACCTTCACTGGCGAGTCTCTCGAGGCGGCCGAGCTCGGCGGAGCCACCATCCATGCGGTCGAGACCGGAGTCGCCTCGCTCGTCGTACCCGATCGCGAGTCGGCCCTTGACGCACTCGGCCACCTCCTCGCCTACATGCCATCGTCCACGCACGAGGAGCCGCCACGCTTACCGAGCCGTGATCCGGTCGATCGACTCACCCCGGAGGCCGGGGACGCCGTTCCCGACTCGCCCACGGAGGGCTATGACGTGCGCGAGGTCGTGTGCAGTCTCGTCGACGACGCCGACTTCCTCGAGCTGCGGGCCCGCTGGGCGCCCAACCTCGTGACCTGCCTCGCCGCCATCGGCGGACGTCCCATCGGGATCGTGGCCAACCAACCGGCGTCGATCGCGGGAACGCTCGACATCGCCGCCTCGCAGAAGGGCGCCCACTTCGTCGGGTTCTGCGACGCGTTCGGGATCCCGCTCGTCACCCTCGTCGACACTCCCGGCTTCTCCCCGGGCAAGGACCTCGAATGGCGAGGGATGATCCGACACGGAGCACAGCTCGCCTTCGCCTACGCCCGAGCCACCGTGCCCCGTGTGGCCGTGGTGCTGCGAAAGGCGTACGGCGGGGCCTACATCGTCATGGACTGCCGCACGATGGGGAGCGATCTCTACCTTGCGTGGCCCAGTGCCGAGATCGCCGTCATGGGAGCCAAGGGCGCCACAGAGATCCTGCACCGACGCGAGGCTGACGACCGGCGCGCGGACCTCGAACAGGAGTATGGAGAGCGCTTCCTCAATCCGTACGTCGCGGCCGATCGGGGTGCCGTGGACGCCGTCATCGACCCCGCGGACACCCGCCGTGAGGTAGCCGCCGCCCTCGACATGCTGTCGTCAAAGCAGGAGCATCTGGTGCGACGCAAGCACGACAACCAGCCTCTCTAGTCGATCCAACTAGGTTCGTCGGCGTGCCTGAGACCGTGACGATCACCGACAACCGCACTGGCGAGTCCGTTGAGGTGCCGATCGTTGACGGAGGGGTTGACGCCGAGGCATGGCGCAAGCTCCTTCCCGGCGTCTGGTTCTACGACCCAGCCCTCATGACCACGGCATCGACATCGAGCGCGATCACTGATCTCGATGGGGAGAACGGGATCCTCCGCTACCGCGGCTACCCGATCGAGCAGCTCGCGGAGAACTCCACCTATCTCGAGGTGGCGTACCTCCTGATCCACGGCGACCTGCCCACTCAGGAGCAGTACGACCCCTGGGTGCACGAGATCACGTACCACACCTTCATCCACGAGAACGTGCGAAAGCGCTTCCTCGAGGGCTTCCACCACGACGCCCACCCGATGGGGATGCTCGTGTCCGCCATCGCCGCGCTCTCCACCTTCTACCCCGATGCCAACCGGATCGACGACCCCGATAATCGCTCCAAGCAGATCGTTCGCCTGATCGCGAAGATGCCCACGCTGGCCGCCGCATGCCATCGCTTCAGCGTGGGAATGCCCTTCGTGTATCCGGACAACTCCCTGGGTTTCACCGAGAACTTCCTGTCAATGCTCTGGAAGGTCGCCGAGCCTCGGTACGACGCGAACCCAGCGCTGGCCAAGGCGCTCGACGTGCTGTTCATCCTCCACGCCGACCACGAGCAGAACTGCGGCACCACAGCGATGCGAACCGTCGGTTCGGCCCACGCCGATCCCTACGTGAGCACCGCGTCGGCCGCGGCTGCGCTGTACGGCCCGCGTCACGGCGGGGCCAACGAAGCAGTGATCCACATGCTCACCGAGATCGGGTCGGTCGACCGGGTGCCCGCGTTCATCGAGTCGGTCAAAGCCGGCAGCGGCCGACTCCAAGGTTTCGGGCACCGCGTGTACAAGAGCTACGACCCGCGGGCCGCGATCATCAAGAAGACTGCCGACGACGTCTTCGCCATCACGGGCAAGAACCCGCTGCTCGACATCGCCTTGGCGATCGAGGAAGTAGCGCTCTCCGACGACTACTTCATCTCCCGCAAGCTCTACCCCAACGTGGACTTCTACTCCGGCCTGATCTACCAGGCGATGGGCTTCCCCATCTCGATGTTCACCGTGCTGTTTGCAATCCCCCGCGCCTCCGGGTGGCTCGCTCATTGGGTGGAGCTCCTCGAACAGGACCAGAAGATCGTCCGGCCTCGACAGCTCTACACCGGTGTGGGCGTGCGCGACTACGTGGCGATGGACGCTCGCTGACCCCAATGCATGCCGTCACGATCGTGAACGGAAGTCTCGAATGGCTCGAGCATCCGCTCCCTGAGCCGGGCCACGGCGAGGTGCTCGTCGCGGTGCGAGCAGCGGGACTCAACGGCGCCGACCGGCTGCAGGTCGCTGGGTTCTACCCGGCACCTCCCGGATGGCCACAGGACATCCCCGGCATGGAGATCGCTGGGGAGGTAGCCGCGCTCGGAGCCGGCGCGACAAGGTTTGCCCTCGGCGACCGGGTCATGGCGATCGTCGGAGGCGGTGGTCAGGCCCAGCAGTGCGTGGTGCATGAGCGCCATCTGCTCCCCGTCCCCGAGGACATGCCCTGGGCAGAGGCGGGCGGCTTCGCTGAGGTGTTCACAACGGCCTTTGATGCCCTCTTCACGCAATGCGACCTGCGGGTCGGCGAGTCGGTGTGCATCCACGGCGCCGCCGGTGGGGTTGGCATTGCGGGGGTGCAGCTGGCGATGGCGGCGGGCGCGCGGGTCGTGGCAACCGTGCGCGACCCCGCACGGCGGATCGAGGTGGCGGCGCTCACTGGAGCGACCGCCGTGGATCCCGACGCGTTTGGCGAGCATGGGCCCTTCGATGTGGTCCTCGAGCTCGTGGGCGCGCCCAACATGGCCGCCAACCTCGCCGCACTCTCCATCGGCGGTCGCGTGAGCGTGATCGGAGTAGGGGCCGGGGCGAAGGGCGAGATCAACCTGCTCGAGCTCATGGGCAAGCGTGCCCGCATCCACGGCTCAACCCTGCGGGCGCGCTCACTCGAGGAGAAGGCCACCGTCGCCCGGCGCATCGAACACCATGTGCTGCCTTTGCTCGCAGCCGGCACGGTGCGAGTACCCGTCCACGCCGCAGTGCCGATGGCGCAGGCGCAGGCGGCCTACGAGCTGTTCGCGAGCGGAGGGAAGCTGGGCAAGATCGTGCTCACCACCTGAACACGAATAGGTTCGGCGCGATGGATTTCGAGTTGCCTCCGGAGCTGCTGGCGCTCCAACAGGAAGCGCTGGAGGTGGGCCGCGCTGCCGCCGCTGGTGCCACGCTCACCGAGGACACCTGGATCGCCGCTCCGGATCGCGCCTTCTCGCTCGAGCTCGGGCGGCGCGGCTGGCTCGGGATGACATGGCCCGTCGAATCTGGTGGTGGGGGACGCACCGCGCTCGAACGCTTCATCGTGTTCGAGGCACTGATCGGCGTCGGCGCACCCCTGGCCACGTCGTGGTTCGCCGACCGCCAGATGGGGCCAACGCTGCTTCAGTTCGGCACGCCGGAGCAGCAACGACACCATCTTCCCGCCATCCTCGATGGCACCTCCGCGTGGAGCATTGGCATGTCCGAGCCCGATGCTGGCTCCGATGTCGCCTCGATTCGCACCCGCGCCGTTCGCGACGGCGACGAGTTCGTGATCAACGGGCAGAAGATCTGGAACTCGGGTGCCGCGCAGGCAGACTGGATCTACTTGATCGCTCGTACCGACCCCGACGCGAAGCCACACGCTGGGCTCTCCGAGCTCATCGTCGACATGCGCTCCCCCGGGATCACGATCCTCCCGATCACGGACATGACCGGCAGCGGTCACTTCTGCGAGGTGTTCTTCGAGGATGTGCGAGTGCCAGCCGACAACCTGGTCGGTCAGCTCAACGGCAGCTTCCAGCAGGTGATGCGCCAGATGGAGCACGAACGCGGGGGCGTCGACCGACTGCTGAGCAATCGCAAGCTGTACGAGGACGTGCTCGCCGTCGCCGACACCACCGACCAGCGGTTGCGCCAAGAGATCGCCGCCATCGAGACCGGCTACCGCATCGGCCGGTTGATGGTGCTCCGCGAGGTGTTGGGGCAGGCGCCCAAGCACTTCTCCGCTGCCACGAAGACCTTCTGCACCGAGCTCGAGCAGCGCATCGCTGCCTTCTGCGCACAGGCGCTCGGCCCCCACTCGTTGCTCGCAGAACCCGGGCTCCCTGGTCGGGTGAGCCGTGGCGTGGCCTACTCCCCCGCCTACACGATCATGGGCGGCACCTCGGAGATCCTGCGAAACATCCTCGGTGAGCGCCTCCTCGGTCTCCCGCGCTGACCTACACCCGACGGAGGGGCGGGAGCGGATCGACCTCCACGGGGGCCAGCTCAACGGTTGCCTGCGTCACCATCGCGCGACCGTCTCGGAGGATCACGGGGTTGAGGTCGAGCCCCACCAGCTCCGGGAGGGCCTCGACCAGTACGCCGACCTGGAGCAGCAGAGCCTCCAGCGACGTACGAGCCTC
>JANOQG010000219.1:0-9073 GCA_031422255.1 Actinomycetes bacterium
GGGTCGAACCGCTCGACGAGCAGCACGGCCGAGCCGGCCACGAGGGAGAGACCGAGCACGACGTTGAGACCAAAGATGTGGAAGAACGGCAGGACGCCGAAGACGACGTCGTCAGCCCCCTGCGAGCGACCGGGGTGGGCCTGGCACTGCTCGAGGTTCGACAGCAGGTTCCCGTGGGTGAGCATCGCCGCCTTCGGCGAGCCGGCGGTGCCGCTGGTGAAGATCAAGACCGCTAGATCGGTGGCCTCACGGTCGATGGCCGGAGCGGGGGCCGACTCCATCAGATCGTCGAGGATCACCGCACCCGGGATGTCAGCTCCCTGGCTCGCGATGATCGACTCCAGCACTGGCAGGCTCGCGCGGTCGAGGGTGGCGACGGCGTTCTTGGCGGACGGCCCGACGATGACTGCTCGCGCCCCGATGGCCGCCAGCTCACCTTGCACCTCGGGCACCGGGCTGGTGGGGTTGATCGGTACCGCCACAGCGCCGATCCCAAGCACAGCGAGGTACGACACGACGAAGTACCAGTTGTTGGCCGCCACGATCCCGATGCGGTCCCCCGGCTCCAACCCGAGGCCCACGAGGCCCCCGCGGAGGTTCGCGACCTGCTCGCGGAGCTGGCCGTAGGTGGTGGACTTGCCCCGCGAGATCACCGCAACCGCGTCGTCAGGGTGGGGGTCGATGATCGAGGCCAGGTTCACGGTCGGTAAGTCCACCACATCGGTGCGCGGTCATGCCCACTGGCGGCGTCGGCTCAAGCCGTGGCCCCAACGTCCCGATTACCACGGAGATGGTCACCAGACGATGGTTCTCCGGGTCCGTGGCCCTCGCCGTCGTCGCCCTGCTGGCTCCGGCGCCGACGGCCACCGCGCAACCGACGGCTGCATCGCGCCCCCTCGGCTCCGCCTCGGCCGGCTTCCTCACCGCCCCATCGCCGAGCGAGGAGGCACAGTTCGTCAGCAGAATCAACAGCCTGCGGGCCAGCAAGGGCTTGGCCCAGCTGCAGCTCTCTGGTGCACTCCTCAGCGTCGCCCGAGGCTGGACGGAGCAGATGGTGGCTGCCGGCCAGATCTCCCACAATCCAGATCTCGGTTCCCAGGTAGGCGGGAGCTGGTCGAAGCTGGGCGAGAACGTCGGGGTTGGCTACGACGTCGACGGCCTGATGCAGGCGTTCATCAACAGCCCGCTGCACTACGCAAACCTCGTTGACCCTGTCTGGACCCACGTGGCGGTGGCTGTGACGATCGCCAGCGACGGCCGGATCTACACCACGCACAACTTCATGGCCCTCAACGGAGCGACCGCACCGCCGGCCCCCACGCCGTCGGCCCCCGCACCCCGGCCCCCCACGCCTGCTCGCGCGGCACCGCCAGCCCCAGTCGCGACGCCCACCACCACGCCGCCCCCGCCACCGGAGCCACACCCGACAGAGGACCGAGTCACTGCCGTGCTCGATCCACTCCGGTCGTTCGAGCAAGGGTGAGGATCCGGCCCAACCAGCCGCGAGACTCATCGCAATGACCGCTGCCATTCGCACTGTCGACCTCACGCGCTCCTTCCCGAGCGGCGTCGCCCTTGATGGGCTCACGCTCGAGGTGGAACAGGGTGAGGTGCTCGCGCTGCTCGGACCCAACGGCGCTGGCAAGACCACCACGGTTCGCCTCCTCAATGGGATCCTCACCCCGAACCGGGGTCACGCCGAGGTGCTCGGCATCGACCCCGCCGTCGACGCTGACGCCGTACGCCGGCGCACCGGCGTGCTCACCGAGCACGCCGGGCTGGACGAACGGCTGACGGCCCGCGAGAACCTGGTGCTCACGGCCCGCATGCGCGGCCTCGACCGAGCCCGGGCAGAACGCCGCACTGATGATCTCCTGGAGCGCTTCGGCATGACCGACCGCGCGGACGTACAGGTGCAGGGAACCTCTACCGGCCAGCGCAAGCGGCTCGCCCTCGCTCGGGCGTTGCTCCACGACCCCGACGTCCTCTTCCTCGACGAGCCCACCTCGGGGCTCGACCCGACGGCTACCCGCGACGTGATCGATCTGATCGGGGCTCTGGCCACCGAGCACGGCCGCACCGTCGTGCTCTGCACCCACTTCCTGGGAGAGGCGGGCCGCCTGGCTGACCGCATGGCGGTCCTCCATCTGGGCGTACTTCATGCCTTTGGGCGCCCCCACGAGCTTGCGGCCGAGCTGTGGGACGGAATCGATGCCGAGATCGATCTCGGCGACCCCATCTCTCCCGCCTCGGCCGACGCGCTCCGCAACGAGCGCGGGGTGAGCGCGGTCACGCCGACCGCCGTCGGCGCGCGAGTCCGCGTGGATGATCGCGAGGTCGTGCCGCACCTCGTTCGTCATCTGGTGTCCCTCGGGGACGCTGTGTATGGCGCTGAGGCTCGGCCCCCCACGCTTGAGGATGTGTACTTCGCCGTGGAGGCGCGCATTGCGGCCGCCGAAGGCCGTGACCTCTCGCCTCGATCCACCGACGTCTTGAGCCGCGCGGTGGAGGTCTCGCCGTGAGGTGGCCGGTGATGCGAGCGATCATCGCAAAGGACCTGCTCGCGGTAGGCCGGTCGAAAGCCGTCGTGATCCCCATGCTCGCCGTGCCAGGCCTGTTGATGGTCGTGCTGCCGCTGGTGGTGGGCATCGCCGCCCGAGCCCCCGAGAACCCGAACGTCGGCAGCATTCTCGACTCGATGCCAGGCGGCCTCGCCGACCCGATCCTGTCACTCCCGCCCCGCGAGCAGCTGATCGTGCTGGTCAACGGGTACCTCCTCGCCCCGCTCTTTCTCATCGTTCCCCTGATGGTCTCCGCCGTGCTCGCGGCCGACGCCTTCGCTGGCGAGAAGGAGCGCAAGACGCTCGAGTCCTTGTTGCACCTGCCGATCTCCGATGGCGAGCTCTTCTACTCGAAGCTGCTCACGGCCTTCCTTCCCGCCATCGCCGTCTCGTGGATCGGCTTCATTGCGTTCTGCGTCGTGTCCAACACAGTGGCCTGGCCCGTTCTCCACAGGATCTTCGTGCCGACGTCGTTGTGGCTGGTGATGATCCTGTGGGTTGCCCCAGCCGTCGCAACGCTCGGCCTGGCGGTCATGGTCCGTGTGTCAGCGCGAGCCCGCACGAGCCAGGAGGCGAACCAGCTCGGCGGCGCCGTGATCCTCCCGCTGATCTTCCTCGCCGTCGGACAATCCTCCGGACTGCTGCTCCTCGACCTGCCCATCGGCATCGCGATCGGAGCGGTCATCTGGCTCATCGCGCTGTGGCTCGTCCGAGGCGGCGCCAAACGCTTCACAAGAGACCAGCTGGCCGCGAAGGTGTAATCGATCCCGACAAACTGCGTCGGGGATCGAGCTCAGGGGTACGCCTTCGGCGCGCTGAAGAGCCTGTCGCTCAGGCACGGCAAGCCGCACCTTCACAGCTGAAGGGGCACGAGTAGCGTTCCCCCCCTCAGACTCCCACTCGCGCCCAGGACGGCGCGATCGTTCCCTCCTCGGGGACCCGGCCCAGCCGAGATCGACTAGCGCATGAAGAAGAGCTGGCAGGCCGCTGCGAAGAGGATGATCGCGAGCAAGATGGCGAGGACGAGGACAGTGCCTGGTCTCATTGGTCGCTCCTTGTCGTCATGCTCACCGGTGTGCTCACAGGCTCATCATCGTCGGTGGGCGCCGCGAGGGTGACCTCCGTGCCCAGGGGCATCGACAGCTCCATTGCCGCGCCGCGCTTGCCGAGGCAGACCGACAACATGCCGTAGCTGTCGAGCACGAGACCGATTTGGCCGGCCGGGATGCCCTGGTAGGTGTCGGCGCGCTGGGCAGTGCGTACATCGTCTCCCCAGCGCAGCTGGATTCGGTCCCCCAGGTGGGCGACGTCGTCGGGATCGACGTTGAGCTGGCAGTTGCCGTAATGATCGACCCACAGCACCTCAGCGATCAGCAATCCCCCGTCTTCCTCCCGCATGATGGGCATGAGCCCTGGGAGGAGTGCGAGGGGATCGATCGGCGGGCCGAACGCGTCCAACGGCACCCCGAGACACAGGTGCGCCGCCGCCGGGGCGAACACGTCGCGTCCCGCGAAGGTCGGGCCAGGCGCAGGTAGCTGGAAGTCCGGGTTGGTGAGCTCGACCGCTGCGGTGGCGCCCCCGCTCATGGCGACCGCTGAGGCCAACAGACCGTTGTCCGGGCCCACCAGATAGCTCTGACCACCGCCAACCTCCACGGCGACGGCTCGTCGTTCGGTGCCGACGCCTGGGTCGACGACCGCGAGCACGACGCCCGGACACAGGTACTGGGCCGCCCGACCGAGGGTGAGCGCTCCTGCCCGCACGTCGTAGGGCTGGATGTCGTGGGTGAGGTCGATCACGCCCACCGCCGGGGCGATGGAGCGAATGACCGACTTCACGACACCGACGAACTCATCGCGGGTGCCGTAGTCAGAGAGAAACGTGATCGTGTCGAACCGGTCGCCCATGGCGCCTGTGACGGTACCGGCGCGGCGGCCGGGCTCGCCTATCCGGCGTCGCTGAAACGGTCCTGGAGGTACGCGTCCACGTCGTCCTCCCGGATCCGGTACGACTTGCCGATGCGCGCGGCCCGCAGGTCGCCGGCCTTGATCAATCGGTACACGGTCATGGCCGAGACCCGTAGCTGTTCAGCGACCTCAGCCGGTGTGAGGAACCGAGGTCGCGGTGATGACGTTGCCAAGGAAGGCACCCCTCTCCAAAGGTGTGGCGGGAAGCGTACGCACCTGTGGCTCCTGTTGCTAGAGGGGATGTTGGGGATGGCTCAGGGTTGGCCCAGCTCCTGGCTGCGGGCCGTAGCGGCCGCCACGGCCTCGAGGAACGCGGCGCGAACGCCACGCTGATCGAGCACGGCGATTCCAGCGGCGGTGGTGCCACCCGGAGAGGTGACCGCCGCCCGTAGCGCCTCGGGCCCCTCGCCACCCTGGGCAAGGAGCGTGGCCGCGCCGAGCAGCGTCTGGATGGACAGTGCCTCGCTGACCTCACGCTCGAGGCCCGACACCACCCCCGCCTCGATGAGGGCCTCGGCGACCAGGAAGACGTACGCAGGGCCGGAACCCGACAGGCCCGTGACCGCGTCGAGGAGCGCCTCCTTCACGCGCACCACCATGCCAACCGCGCCCAGGAGGGATTCGGCCCAGACGAGGTCTTCCTCGCCCGCCGACGTGCCCGGAGCGATAGCCGACGCACCGAGCCCCACGACGGCTGGCGTGTTCGGCATGGCCCGCACCACTGCGGTCGCGGCGGGCAGCGTCGCCTCGAGCGCAGCGATCGTGACACCCGCGGCGATCGACAGGACGCGACCCGGCCCCACGGCTCCCGCCGCTCGACACGCGGCAGCGACGTTGCCCGGCTTGACCGCGATCACCGTGCCCTGGGCGGCTCCGGGCACGTCGACCACCTCCACCCCGGGGAAGATCGCGGCCAACGCGGTGCGACGCGCTGCATCGGGTTCGACGACGCGCACATCACCGCTGCGACGCCCACCTGCATGCAGCAGGCCGCCCACGAGTGCCTCACCCATGCGACCGCCGCCGATGACCTGGAGCTCAACCATCCAACGAACCTACCCCCGACCCCAACGACACGAACCCGCCGCTGCGCGCGTCAGGCGCGCTCAGGCGCGACAGGTTCCGGCCTCGCCCCGTGCCCACTGCACCGAGGAGCGCCGAGGCGCCCAGCGGACCGATCGTCTGGCCGGCCCGGGCCGCGCCGACGAACACCGCCACCACCGCGCCGCGCTGAGCAGGAGGCGACGCGCCAGCGACCACATCTTGGATCGGAAGCGGCGGACGGGAGTTGGGCTCGCTCACCCCTTCCCCGATCGGGTGCTGACGGGACCGCTCCCGCCGCCGGTCAGCAGCGTAGGCCAGAATGCAATGAAAGACAATGGGCTACCCTGAAAATCGCGAGGCGAACCCGATGCGGAGAGCTGGCCGGAAGAACCGCTCCACCCACTCGTAGAGCGAACCGAGCACGCGATCCAGCTCGTCGTCGGTGACAGCGGCGTTGTCGAGCTGTCCGACGAGGAACACCGCATCCTCATCGCCAATGCAGAACGCGGCGCCGTACAGCTTCGAGTTGCGACGCAGGAGGTGCTCGTAGAACGCCGCCTGGTTCGTCTCGGGTGCGGGCATGACGTAAGTCTCGTAGTGGAGCGTTCTCTGGCGGAGGTGAAACCACACCGTGAACACGTCCTTCGCCTCGCCCGTGACCCGCACGAACCAGCGCCGCTCCCCCGACTCGTGATCGCGGTCCACGGCTGCGACCACCGGGTTGTCTCGGAGCTGCTCGGCCAACCAAGCGTCGATGCGCTGATCGAGGAGATCAAGCGCCTCGGGAGAGGACGGCATGGACATGGCGCGAACCTACCGGCGCACGCTCACCGACCGTTTCGGATCACCGACAGTCGACGAGCGAACGGGAGGTGATGTCGCTGTAGATGCGACGGAGGCGCGCTGCGGCCGTCGACCAGGTGTACCCACGGGCCCGGATCGCGGCGTGCTCGGAGAGCTCGGCCGCGAGGGCCGGCGCGCTGAGGATCTGGTCGGCAAACGATGCGAACACCACCGGGTCGCGGCCCTCCACGAGGAAGCCGGTGCGGCCGTGCTCCACCAGCGTGCGCAACCCACCGACGGCGGCGGCCACCACTGGCGTGCCGCACGCTGCCGCCTCGAGAGCGACCAAACCGAACGATTCCGACCGGCTTGGCACAAGCACGACGTCGGCCGCCCGGTAGTAGGTGGACAGGAGGTGATGCGGCACGGGCTCGACGAAGCGGAGCTGGTCGGCGATCCCGAGATCAGCCACGAGCTTGTCGATGCGCTCGACCTCGGCGCTGCCCTCAGCCCCGCTTGCCCCCCCGACGATCACAAGCGTGGCATCGGACCGGCGCAGCGCGGCCAGCGCGCGCACGGCGACATCGAGGCCCTTGAGCGGTTGGATGCGTCCGACGAACAGCAGCACGGGACCGGAGCCCAGGTGGAGGTGCTCGAGGGCGATGCGAGCGCCAGCGGCATCGCCGGGTGAGAAGAACGCATGGTCCACCCCCGGAGCCACCACCTCGATGCGCTGGGGATCAGCGCCGTAGAGGCGCACCAACTGGTCGGCCTCGGCCACGCAGTTGGCAAGGATGGCGTCGGAACAGCCGATCACGTCGGCCTCCGCTCGAACTCGCCGTTCAGGTTCGGGGTCGCCGGTCTCGGCCTTGGCCCGAGCGAGCGTGTGGAACGTCGATACGAGCGGCAGATCGAGCTCGTGCTTGAGCTGATGGCCAGCCACGCCGGAGAGCCAGTAGTTCGCGTGGAGGGCGTCGACGTCACCAAGGCGAGCGAGGTGGGAGCGCACCCCCTCGGAAAACGCGTCAACGACGTCGGGGAGCTGCTCCTTGGCAAGATCGGCCGGACCGGCGTCCACGTGCACCACACGGAAGCCGGGCTCCACCTCCACCACTTCGGGGCCGTCGTCCCAGCGCCGCGTGAAGACGTCGGCCTGGACCCCCGCCTGGGCCAGCGCAGAAACGAGCTCGCGGACGTACACGTTCATGCCCCCGCTGTCGCCCTGACCGGGCTGGGCGAGCGGTGATGTGTGCAGCGAAAGGACGGCGAGACGGCGCATCAGGGGTACCGCGGATCCTCAACGCTCGAGATCGACCAGTTCTTCCTCGCCCGACCCAGAACCGTCCTCGTTCTCGTGACGGAAGGAGTTGTAGATCCTGATGAGGGTCTTCTTCTGCTCCTCGGAGAGGCCCGGGTCTCGGCGGATCTCGGCGCTGAGATCGGCACCCTCACGCTCCTCGAGGATCCCCGCACGCACGTAGAGCGTCTCGGACGAGATCTCCAAGGCTCGGGCGATCTGCTGCAGGATCTCGGCCGACGGCTTGCGCAGGCCCCGTTCGATCTGGCTGAGGTAGGGATTCGAGATCCCCGCCATCTCACTCAGCTTGCGCAGAGACAGGTGGTCGATGCGTCGCTGGTCGCGAATGAACTCGCCCAGCTCCCGCCACCGATGCTCCAGCTCCTCCTTCACGGGGCCAGACGCTACGCGACCGCCGCGAGCAACCCATAGTCGAGGGTTAGCAGCGCTAGCGGAGGAGCGAGTCGACCGTGGCCTCACCCGTCTTGTAGCGACGGGTGATCTCGGCCTGCAGTGCGTCGATCTTCTCGAACAGCGAATGGCGATAGCCCGACACCCTCGCCTCGAGCTCGGCCAGCCGGTCGGTGATGCTGCGGAGCCCCTCGTCGCTCTCTGATGCGAGCTGGGAGAGGGCTCCTGCCCCGAGGATCGCATCGAGCTCGTTCTCGAGCTCGACTGGCAGATCACCTGGTGACATCAGCTGCGGCAGCCGCCCGATACCGGGTGCGTGCGTGCGATCCGACAGGACCTCGGGCAGCCGGGCGATCAGGTCGGCGAGATCCGTGGGGGGAGCGCCCTCGGCTCGCCTGGCGAGCTCCAGGCCGACGATGTCCAGCCGGCCCTGCACGAGGCGACGAAGGAGCGACAGCCCCGTCTCCACTTCCTGACACTCGGCCCGCATCCTTCGCACGTCGTCCATCGGGCGAGACGGCAGGACGCCCGGATAGCCCGGATCCAGTAGCAGGGCAAGGTCCACGGCCATGGACCGAAGCGTACTCCCCGGTTCCTGATCAGCGAACGCCCGGCGATATCCTCCCGCTCATGCGACGCTCCCCCCTCACCTTCGCCCTCGCCGCCACCATCGGCGCCACCCTCGTTGGGTGCAGCAGCACTGACGACACCGCCGGCGGTTGCACCGCCGGGTCCACGGTCACGGTCGGCGCCACCAACGAGCTGAAGTTCGACGCCGAGCGCTACACCGCCAAGGGCGGATGCATCGAGTTCGACTACACGAACAAGGGCAGCACCGCGCACACGCTCTTGATCAAGAACGTCAAGGACTTCAAGCTCTCGATCGGCAACGAAGACACCGGCACCACGGACCTCGCGCCTGGCACCTACACGCTGTTCTGCGACATCGCCGGCCACGAGAGCGCCGGCATGGTGGCCGAGCTCACCGTCTCCTGACGGCGACCTCCCG
>JANOQG010000220.1:0-26947 GCA_031422255.1 Actinomycetes bacterium
GTCGAGATGATGCGCCGCGAGGGCTTCGAGCTCACCGTGGGCAAGCCCCAGGTGCTCACGAAGGAGGTCGACGGCAAGGTGCACGAGCCAGTCGACCGCCTCACGATCGACGTACCCGAGGACTTCCTCGGCGTGGTGACGCAGCTCCTCGCGTTGCGCAAGGGGCGCATGGAGCAGATCATCAACCACGGCACCGGCTGGGTTCGCATGGAGTACCTGGTGCCGGCGCGAGGGCTGATCGGCTTCCGAACAGAGTTCATCACCGAGACCCGCGGGACGGGCCTCTTGCATCACGTGTTCGAGCGCATGGAGCCGTGGGCGGGGGAGATCAAGGGCCGTCCGAATGGGTCCCTGGTGGCTGACCGCCTCGGCCCCACCACGGGTTTTGCGCTCACCGCTCTGCAGGAGCGCGGCGTGATGTTCGTGGGCCCCGGCGTGCCCGTCTACGAAGGGATGATCGTCGGCGAGAACTCTCGCGCCGACGACATGGACATCAACCCGACCAAAGAGAAGAAGCTCAACAACATTCGCTCCTCGACGGCGGAGGCCTTCGAGAAGCTGATCCCGCCGCGCGCCCTCTCGCTCGAACAGGCCCTCGAGCTCATCGCGGAGGATGAGTGCGTGGAGGTGACGCCTACCAGCGTCCGCCTTCGCAAGGTGATCCTCGACCAGACGATCCGTGCCCGCAGTGCAAAGCGGGCCAAGACCCTCGACTGAAGTCCGGCTTCAGTAGTGCCAGGGGTAGGGAGACCAGTCTGGGGCGCGGCGCTCCAGGAAGCTGTCGCGGCCTTCGGCCGCTTCGTCGGTCATGTACGCGAGCCGGGTCGCTTCACCAGCGAAGAGCTGCTGGCCCACCAACCCATCGTCGATCAGGTTGAAGCTGTACTTCAGCATTCGCTGGGCGGTGGGGCTCTTGCCATTGACCTTGGCGCCCCATTCGAGCGCCACCCGCTCGAGGTCGGCATGCGGGACCACGGCGTTCACCATGCCCATGCGGTGGGCGTCGGCGGCGGAGTACTCATCGCCAAGGAAGAAGATCTCGCGAGCGAACTTCTGGCCCACCTGTCGAGCCAGATAGGCGGAGCCGAAGCCGCCGTCGAAGCTGGCGACGTCGGCGTCGGTCTGCTTGAAGCGTGCGTGCTCCTCGGAGGCAATGGTCAGATCCGCCACCACGTGCAGGCTGTGCCCCCCGCCCGCTGCCCAGCCGGGCACGACGCAGATCACGATCTTCGGCATGAAGCGAATGAGACGCTGCACCTCCAGGATGTGGAGGCGGCCGGTCTTGCCAGGGTCGATCGTGTCTGCCGTGTCGCCCTCGGCGTACCGGTAGCCATCCTTGCCACGGATGCGCTGGTCCCCACCCGAGCAAAAGGCCCACCCACCGTCCTTGGGGGAGGGGCCATTGCCGGTGAGGAGCACACAGCCAACGTCGGAGCTCTGTCGTGCGTGGTCCAGCACCCGATAGAGCTCGTCCACCGTCGCGGGTCGGAAGGCGTTGCGCACCTCAGGCCGATTGAACGCCACCCGCACCGTGCCGTGGGCCTTGGCCCGGTGGTACGTGATGTCCGCGAGGTCGAACCCCGGAATCGCGTCCCAGGCATCGGCATCGAAGAGCTCGGAGACCATGCCTGGAGGGTAGGGGGTAGACAGAGGGCATGGAGCATCGACGACTCGGCCGATCTGGCCTCCAGGTGAGCGTGCTGTCCTTCGGTTCGTGGGTGTCCTTCGGGCCCCAGCTCGACGTAGGAAAGGCGCGGGACTGCATCGACGCCGCCCACGAGGCTGGCGTGAACTTCTTTGACAACGCGGAGGCCTACGCCGGCGGCGAGTCGGAGCGGATCATGGGTGAGGCCATCCAGCAGCTCGGCTGGGCCCGCGAGACCTACGTCGTGTCCACGAAGGTCTTCTGGGGGCTGACCGACGGCGTCAACACGCGGAACACCCTCAACCGAAAGTACCTGCTGCACTCGGTCGAGGGTTCGCTGCGGCGCTTCGGGCTCGACTTCGTGGACCTGCTGTTCTGCCACCGTCCGGATCCGAAGACGCCGATCGAGGAGACGGTGTGGGCGATGTCCGACATCATCGATCAAGGCAAGGCCCTCTATTGGGGTACCTCGGAGTGGTCCGCCGACGAGATCCGCGCCGCCTGGGACATCGCCGACAAGCATCACCTGCGCAAGCCTGTGATGGAGCAGCCGCAGTACAACATCCTCGAGCGCAAGCGAGTCGAGCGCGAGTACGCCCGCCTCTACGAGGACATCGGCCTTGGGCTGACCACGTGGAGCCCACTGGCATCGGGCTTGCTGTCGGGCAAGTACCTAGACGGCATCCCAGATGGGAGTCGTGCCACCCTGCCGGGCTATGAGTGGCTTCGGGACATGCTCACCGATCAGGCTCGCAACGACAAGGTGCGAGCGCTGGCGGGGATCGCGGAGGAGCTCGAGTGCACGCTCTCGCAGCTCGCCTTGGCATGGTGTGCCAAGAACCCGCACGTCTCCACCGTCATCACTGGAGCGAGCCGGGTGGAACAGGTCGAGGAGAACATGGGTGCTCTTGACGTGCTCCCCCGACTCACCGACGACGTCATGGCTCGCATCAAGCAGGCCGCCCGCTAGGTTCGAGGCCCGTGGAAGCCGTCGTCATCTACGAGAGCCTCACCGGGAACACTGCGAAGGCCGGGCATGCCATTGCTGCCGACCTCACCGCGCAAGGCCTTCCTACGAAGGCCTTTCCGATCACCAAGATCGACTATCAGTCGCTCGCTCGGGCCGATCTCGTCATCGTCGGCAGTTGGGTGGATGGGCTGCTCCTGGTGGGCCAGCGGCCTGGTCGTCTCGGTCGGATCAAGCAGATGCCCACCCTCGCAGGCAAGCGGGCCATCGTCTTCCTGACCTATGCAATCGATCCGGGTCGCTCGCTCACGAAGATGTCCGACGCCGTTTCCGGCCTCGGCGCTGAGGTGCTCGGGGGGCAGATCATCCGCCGCGACAAGCTCACCGAGGGCATCGCCGACTTCGTGGAGCGCGTCCTCGGCGTCGCCCAGTCGGCGTAGCGTCAGTCGTTCCAGGGGCCGACGCCGCTGAGACGGTCGACCGTGATTCGCACCACGGAACCCGGCGGCGGATCGTCCATCGGTGGGAACACCGCGTCGGGTCCGATGTAGACGTGGGCGAGCTGCTGGAGCAGCTCGGGAGCACCGCCCGTCTCCACCCTGGCCGTGCCTTGGATGACGAGGTACTCCCGCATGCCCATCGGGTTCTGCTGAGGCGACTCGATCGACAGAGCGATGCGCGCGTCGCGTTCGAGGTTCCTGAGCTTCCGCCATGGTCCGAGCGATCCGAAGACGATCTCGTCGCCCTCGACGCCCACCCACACACAGCTCACCTGGGGTGCGCCATCGGGGTTGAGCGTGACCACGTGTGCGAGGTTCGGGCCCTCGAGGATCACGCGAGCGCTCGCGGGAATGGCGACCATCGCCGCAGCGTAGGGCGCCCTGTCGAGAAGCAACCGCGGCCGATAGCGTCGGAAGTCATGGGCCGCCCGCCGCTTCGGTTTTGGCGGCCACTGGTCGCGGTCGCGTTTGGGCTGATCCTGACCTCCTGCACCGCAACCCAGGCCAGCGAAGGCACGATCACGGTGCTCGGCGCAGCCTCGCTCACCGAGGCCTTCGACGAGATCGCGTCGGCCTTCGAAGCCGACCACGAGGGCATACGGGTGCACCTCTCCTTCGACGGATCGGCCAGGTTGGCCACGTCGATCGTCGAAGGCGCGCCGGCCGATCTCTTCGCCTCCGCAGACCAGGCAACCATGGACAAGGTGCGAGACGCCGATCGGCTCACCGGCGAGCAGTCGACCTTCGCTACGAACGTGCTGCAGATCGTGGTGCCGGACGGAAACCCACTGGACATCGAATCGCTCGCCGATCTCGGCCGCTCCGACGTGACGCTGTCGTTGTGTGGCGCCGAGGTCCCGTGTGGGGCCTACGCAGCGCAGGCCTTCGAACGAGCCGGGCTGGCCACGCCCGCAGCCGGCGATCAGGGCAACGTCAAGGGTGTGCTGGCTCAGGTGCAGCTCGGTGAGGCCGACGCTGGGATCGTCTATCGCACCGACGTGTTGGCCGCCGAGGGCGTAGAGGGAGTCGACCTCGACGCTGCTGCCAGGGCCGCGACCACCTATTCAGGCTCGGTGCTCGCAGATGCTTCGAATCCGGAGGTGGCGGCGGCCTTTCTCGGCTTCCTCCTGAGTGAGCGGGCCCAAGCCATCCTGAACCGCTTTGGCTTCGGGCCCCCGTGAGGCGCCCGGGCGGACTCGTGGGTGGATTGCTCTCCCTGATGGGCGGCCTCGCGCTGGCCGTCTTGATCGTCGTCCCGGTCGTGGCGCTCGTAGCCCGGGCGCCGTGGTCAACGGCCGGAGAGATCCTTGGGGAACCCGCCAACCGGACGGCTCTTTGGCTCTCGCTCCAGGTCTCCCTGTGGGCGCTCGCCCTGAGCGTGGTGCTCGGGTTCCCGATCGCATGGTTGCTGGCACGGGTGTCCTTCCCCGGTCGGCGCGTCGTTCGGGCGCTGGTCACCCTGCCGATGGTGGTTCCGCCGGTGGTGGGCGGCGTGGCCCTGCTCATGGCCTTCGGTCGGCGAGGGCTGATCGGGCAGTGGCTCGACCGGTGGTTCGACATCCAGCTCGCCTACACGACAACGGCTGCGGTGATGGCGGCGACGTTTGTGAGCATGCCGTTCTTCGTCATCACGGTCGAGGCGGCTCTTCGGGGGGCTGATCGTCGTTACGAGGACGCGGCGCGCACCCTCGGTGCCTCGCCGGCTGTTGTGCTCCGCCGTGTGACGCTGCCCTCCATCGGCGGGGCGTTGGGTGCGGGCAGCGCGTTGGCATGGGCTCGGGCCTTGGGCGAGTTCGGTGCCACGATCACGTTTGCCGGGAGCTTCCCCGGCCAGACGCAGACGATGCCCCTGGCGATCAATCGTGCGCTCGACACGAACGTGGAAGCAGCCATCCTGCTCAGCCTCGTCCTCCTCGCTGTCTCCGTCGCGGTCCTGGCATCGCTGCGCGATCGCTGGTTGGGTGCAGCATGAGCTTGTCGCTCATCGGGAGCGCGCGAGCGGGCACGCTCCTACTCGACGTCGATCTCCGGGTGGAGACCGGTGAGACAGTGGCGGTGCTGGGTCCGAACGGAGCGGGAAAGACCACCCTGCTGCGGATGCTGTGCGGGCTGCTGCCTCTCGAGAGTGGATCCGTCGTGTTGGACGATCGGGTGCTCGATGATCCCGCTCGAGGGGTCTTCGTGCCTCCCGAGAGCCGTTCGGTCGGGGTGCTGTTCCAGGATCTGCTGCTGTTCTCGACACTGGACGTCGTCGACAACGTCGCCTTCGGCTTGCGGGGGGCACGCGTTCGCCGCAGCGAGGCCCGGTCGCAGGCGATCGGCTGGCTCGGGTTGATGAACATGGCGCACCGGTCCGGCGCGGCTGTCGGGGATCTCTCGGGAGGCGAGGCGCAACGCGTGGCACTCGCTCGTGCGCTGGCGCCTCGCCCGCGAGTCCTGTTGCTCGACGAGCCCTTGGCAGCGCTTGACGCTGAGGTGCGCAACGTGGTGCGCCGCGAGCTGAGGGAACACCTCCGGGCGCATGAGGGTCCCTGCCTGCTCGTGACGCACGACCCCTTGGACGCGGCGGTACTCGCTGATCGGGTGGTGGTGCTGGAGGACGGGGTGGTGACCGCACGGGGAACCCTTGCGGATCTGGTCGCGCGACCACGGACGGCATGGGCAGCCGAGCTCGCTGGCACCAACCTGATCCCCGCCATGGCAGCCGGCCCGATCCTGACATTGGCCGACGGCGGGTCGGTCTCCGTCGCCGAGGCGCCGGGCGATGGGCCGGTGTTCGTGGCCATCCGGCCGGCTGCAGTGTCCGTGCACCTTCGTCGCCCGGAGGGCAGTCCCCGCAACGTGTGGGAGGGCACGGTGAGCGCCATCGAGGGGTTCGGCGAGCGCTTCCGGATCCAGGTCGCGGGTCCCGTTCCGCTGGTGGCGGAGGTGACGGCCTCAGCGGTGATCGAGCTCGGGCTGCAGCCCGGCTCCGCGGTGTGGCTCAGCGTGAAGGCCACCGACGCGGCCGCCTACCCCGCCTGACGACGGTCAAACGCCAGTTGGGCCCAGTGAGATCAGGGTCGGAGCGACCACGTCGGCCACGAAGGCGCGGTTGAGGTCGGGGGCGAGGTGCACACCATCAGGCCGTCCCGCGGGGGTGTCGAGGCCGTTGGTGTTCAGCCATTCCCGGAGGTCCACCTGCTCGACCGGAAGCAGATCGATGATCGAGCGGAGGGCGGCCCAGCGACGACGGTCATTCAGGGTCGAGTCGACCCCACCCCAGCCCTGGTGCACGTCGGGCGGTGTGACCCAAACCACCCGCGTACCCGTCCTCTCGATGTCGGCCACGAAGGTTTGGTAGGCACTTCTGACCAGGGCACGGCCTTCGCGGTCCAGGGTCGACATCACCTTGCCGTCTGGGAGATGGATGTCGACGCCGTCCCAGGCCGAGATGAAGACGAGGACGATGTCGAAGCCCTCCGTCGAGGCGACTCGCTCCCGAACTCGATCCCACGCCTGGGTGCAGCCGCCGAGGTCGATGAGGTCGATGCTGCCGTCGTCGCGAACCATGCCATGGAGGCGTCCATCCGTCGCCGCAGTGAGGCCACAGCCGGCGTGGGCTGCGGTGCCGACCTGGAGTGCCCCGGGGTGGTCGGCCGCATAGGGAAGGAGCGCCTCGGCGAGGCGAACGGCGGTGCTGTCGCCCACGACGAGCACTCGTACGGGGCCCTGGGCTATCGGCAGAGGCAGAGGGTCTGGGGCGGGCACGTAGATCGTCGGGGAGGTCGGCAGCGAGGACAGGGAGGAGATGCGCAAGGGAGCGGGGGGCACGCCCGTGGACTTCGCTGGGGCCAGCCGCACCTCGGAGCTGACCGCCCGTGGCGTCGGGTTCTGGACGCGGACGACGACCAATGCCCCGAGTGCCACCACGGCGGCCGCCACCAACGCGGGGGCCGTGCGGATCGCGAGCGTGCGTCGGCGGATCGGCATCTCGAGCCAGCGGTAGGAGGCTGCGGCCAGCGCGATCGTAAGGGTGACGCGCAGCACGTCGAGCCCCAGGCCGTCGAAGGGCGCGCGATCGGCGCGCAGGTACAGGATCACCGGCCAGTGCCACAGGTAGATCCCATAGCTGCGGTCGCCTATCCAGCGAAGTGGACGGGAACCGAGGGGTCGGGCGAGGCCACCGTCGGACGCTGCGACGACGATGACAGCGATCGCGAGTGCGAACAGTGGAAAGCCCCAGGTGTAGAGCCAGATGGAGCGGTCCGAGCTGACGGCCACGAGCAGGATCGCGATTCCCGCGGCGACAGGGACACAGCGACGTGCGGCCGTGGCAGCGATGGAGCGGCGAGCGGCGGAGGCCGTGAGCGCCGCCGCGGCAGCACCGATGAGCAAGGTGTGGGCCCGCGCCAGCGTATGGATGTAGGTGGCAGTGGGGTTATCGGCGCTGAAGGTAAGCGCCATGAACGCGATCGAGGCGACCGCGAGCACCCCGCTCGTCAGGCCCACGAGGGCATCGCGGCGCCCCGCTCCGTAGCGGAGCAGGGGGAAGAGCAGGAGGGGCCACGCGAGGTAGAACTGCTCCTCCACCGCGAGCGACCAGAAGTGGGCCACTGGCGATGGCTCGCCGAAGCGGGCCCAGTAGTCACCACCGCTGGTGATGGTGCCCCAGTTAGAGGACCAGCCGAGGGTCCAGAGCAGGTCGCGGGGGAGGCTGGGCACGTCGATCCCCGTCGCGGTCCAGATGATCGAGACCGTGGCGAGCACCGCGAGGCTTGCGGGCAGCAGGCGACGCACGCGTCCCGCCCAAAATCCCCAGACGTCGAGGCGAGCGTCCCGCGTGCGCTCGGACGAGCGAAGGAGCCTTGTGGTGATGAGCCAGCCCGAGAGCACGAAGAACGCGTCGACGCCGAGGTTTCCGCCGGGGAGGCGATCGAGGTGGAAGAGCACCACGGCGGTGACGGCGAGGGCGCGGAGCCCATCGAGCGCGTCGATGTGGTCGATCAGGCGGCCATGTTGTGATCCCCCCGCATCGCCGCCCAGCATCGGGCGGCACAGTATCGGCTGAAGTGGTCTCCTACTTGAATTGGGCGAGGGCGGCATCGGCGCCCGGCTGTGCCAGGAAGAGCACTGAGCCAGATGCATTGCGGCCGATGTCGACCGGAAGGTCCACGGAGACAGGGTCGAGGGACCTGAGGCGCCAGCCGAACCGCATCGCCTCGATCAACCCGAAGGTGTCGTCGATGCGCAGGCCTCCACTGGCTGCGCTCGCTGCTCGAGCGAGCGTGATGGGGTTCTTGGTCCCTCCCAGCTCGGCGAACACCGTGGTGAGGAACCGCTGCTGGCGCAACACCCGGCCCAGGTCGCTGGCCACCTCGATCGGTTGCACGGTGCCGTTGCCGCCCACGACCTCGTAGTGGCGCGACCGCACGTAGGAGAGTGCCTGCGCGCCGTCGAGGAGGTTGGGACCCGCTTGGTTGATGTCCAACCCGGAGCTGGTGTCGATGGCAGGGTTGGGGAAGTCGATCGTGATGCCACCGAGCGAGTTCACCAAGAGGGCGAAGCTGACGAAATCCACCTCCATGTAGTGGTGGATCGGGAGCCCGAGGGATGACTGGATCGTCCGGATCAGCCGCGACGGTCCGCCGTTGTAGGCGGCATTGATCTTCTGGGAGCCATTGGTGTCCGCGATCGGCACGTACAGGTCGCGCGGGATCGACAGCATCGTCGCACTGCCGCCCTCCATGCGCAGGATGAGCATCGTGTCGGAGCGTTCGCCGCCACCATCCTCGAACGCGGCGGGGCTGAGGCCCGCGTCGATGATGGCCTGTGGATCACGGGAATCGGAGCCGACGATCAAGTAGTTCGTGCCCGAGCCGCCGGTGTCGAGTACGCCGGCGAGCTCGATCTTCTCGATCTTGTTGAACACGGAGCTCGCGTAGAGGTACCCCCCGAGGAGGCCCAGCAACAACAGGATGGGGGAGAACAGGGAGGTGAGGAGCAGGATCCGACGGAGCTTGGGACGACGCGACCGCCGTCGCTTGGCGCGCGGCGGGTTGGCGGGTGGCGGACTGGACGGGGGCCGGGTAGCGGGGGCTGGCGTGACCGGGCGCGGTCGAGGTGCGGGACCACGGGTCTTGGGGGCGGCGCCTGGTGAGGCAAAGACAGACGTGCCGTCGCCCGGTGGCGTACCCGGACGCGGGGGCGGGCCCGCTGGGGCAGCGGGGTCGGGTGCGGGGACGTGGACCCGGCGTTGGTCGCGGCGCGGCGGACGTTCGCTCACAGAAGCGCAAACGCTACGCGAGCGGTCAAGAGCGAGGCGCGATGGTGAGACTGCTAGTGGAGCAACCCTGCGAGGAAGTCCTGCACCTCGGCGACGGCCGGGGCCGCCTCGCCTGTCGTGGCAGTGTCCATCGGCGCGGGTTGGATGCTGAGGACTTCGTCGCACGTCGCGGCCACGGCTTCGGAGAGGAAGCGGGATCGCTGTGCGTAGCCGTGCGCGTCGCGGCCGCGGGTGTTCTGCCGGTGGTGGTGGTAGCGGAGGGGTACGTGGAGCCAGAGGTCATCTCGTGCCCGTGTCATCCCCACATGGAGGAGACGGCGCTCCTCCTCGATCTCCTCGGGGTGGCCAGTGGCCATGTCGGAGGGGAGGCAGCCATCGGCGAGATGGATCAGGTGCACGACATCCCACTCAGCACCCTTCGCCGAGTGGATCGTGGACAGGGTGAGGTAATCATCGTCGAGGTGAGGGGGCCCTGCGAGGTCACCGGTTGAAGCCGGAGGGTCGAGGGTGAGATCCGTGAGGAAGCGCTCGAGGCTTTGGGCGGCGCCAGCGGCCTGCTCGAGGCGGTCGAGGTCGGCTCGACGGGCAGCACCGTTGCGGTGGCGCCGCTCCACTCTGGGATCCAGCCAGCGGCGGACCTGGGCCACCTGGGCGCCGGGCAGCTCCCGAAGCTCGTGCGTGCGAGCTGCGGTGAGGGCATCGAGCAGTGGACCTACGCCTGCCTGGTCGACGGATTGTCCGGCCCGCAGCGCCGACGTGATGGATCGTGCGACGGAAGGGCCGATGCCGTCGATCAGCTGCAGCACCCGAAACCAGGCGAGCGCGTCGGCCGGGTTCTCCACCAGGCGCAGGGTGCACACGAGGTCCTTCACATGCGCCGCCTCGAGGAACTTGAGCCCTCCGTAGAGCGTGAAGGGGATGTCACGGACGGCAAGCTCCACCTGCAGCAGCTGGCTGTGGTGGCTGGTGCGGAACAGCAC
Organism: Actinomycetes bacterium; assembly: GCA_031422255.1. Lineage (GTDB taxonomy): Bacteria > Actinomycetota > Acidimicrobiia > Acidimicrobiales > VFJN01 > VFJN01. The sequence goes on from JANOQG010000220.1 coordinate 10,358, forward strand.
GGCCTGGTGGCGCAGCGCAATGCCGGCTTCCATGCGCTCCAAGACCGCCTCGCACACGCCGATCGCCTGCGCGTGCTCGTCGTGAGCCGTGACCAGCCGAGGCCGAGGGCCTGACGCTCGCTCGGCGCGCAGCTCCTTCGGGTGCCGCTCGGCTGCCTCTGCCATCACCGCGTTCGCCGCGGCAAGCACCTCGGGTGTCGAGCGATGGTTGCGCGTGAGGGTGACGACGTCGGCTCCGAAGCGGGCGGGGAAGTCCAGGATGTTGCGCACCGTCGCAGCCCGGAACCCGTAGATGGCCTGCGCATCGTCGCCCACGGCGGTGAGGGTGGCGCCCATCCCTGCCAGCTCCGCGAGGAGATCCCCCTGGAGCGCGTTGGTGTCCTGCACTTCGTCCACCAGGACGTGGGCCACCTGCTCAGCCACGAGGCCCCGCACGCTAGGAGTGCGCAGCAGGGCCCACCACTGCAGGAGGAGATCGTCGTAATCGAGCACCCGATCTGCTGCCTTGTGGTTGACGTAGGCGGCGTACACGCTCCGGAGCTCGTCTGCATCGTCGCGGCACCACGGGTACCACCGTTCGAGCACCTCAGGGAGTGGGCTCCGGGTGTTCACGCAGCGGCTCCAGATCGAGGCCAGTGCGTCCTTGTTCGTGTGGCGGCGAGGCTTCGCGCCAGGAGCACGCTGCTCGTCTCGTAGGTAGGCGAGCAGATCGGCGGCGTCGGCCTGGTCGAGCACGGTGAAGCTCGGGTCGAGCCCGATCGCCCGCCCGTAGCGGCGCAGGAACCGGTTGGCCATGGCATGGAACGTGCCGCTCCAGCACCCTGCCGCCACGCGCTGACCTGTGATGGCCCCGGCCCGTTCAGTGAGCTCCGCAGCCGCCCGGCGACTGAACGTGAGAAGCAGGATCTGCTCGGGTGCAACGCCCTGTTCGACAAGGTGGGCGAGGCGCGCCGCGAGGGTGGTGGTCTTTCCGGTACCCGCGCCCGCCACGATGAGGAGGTGGCCGCCCGAGTGGGTGGCCGCGCGCTCTTGCTCGTCGGTCAGGGGGAAGGGCGCGAACACACGTTCGACCCTACCCCCGTCAGGGGGTGGTGTGCTGGAGCGATGCGCTGTTCATGCAGTAGCGCTCCCCGGTAGGACCGGGGCCGTCCGGGAACACGTGGCCGAGGTGGGCGTCGCAGCGGGCGCAGCGAACCTCGGTGCGCACCATGCCGTGACTCGAGTCGGTGATCAGCGTGACGGCGTCGCGGTCGGCCGGGTCGGTGAAGCTGGGCCAGCCGCTGCCGGAGTCGTACTTGGTGTCCGAATGGAAGAGGAGGGTGTCGCAGACGACGCAGCGGTAGTCGCCCGGGTCTTTGGTGTTCCAGTAGGCGCCGGTGAAGGCCCGCTCGGTGCCACCCTTCTGGGTGACCTCGTACTGCTCGCGGGTGAGCTTGGCGCGGAGCTCGTCGTCGGTGGGGACGGGAGTGGTGGGCTCATCAGGCATGGGCACCATTGTGCCGCCTCGCGCCCCCTGTGGTGCTTGCAGGACGGTGAACTTCAGCGGGGCGACTGACTCGTGAGGTGCCACCGGCCGCAGTAGTCGCAGCGGTACGTCCGGAGTGGCGGGCCGCCATGGTCCCCGGACCACTCCGCACGGCGCATCGCCGCCTCGGCGGCCGCCTGATCCCGGTGCCGTTCCTTCCCGGTGCACATTCGTCGCTGGCGTTCGTCCTCATCCATCGGTCAGGTCGGGGCCGAGGAAGGCTGCCATTGCCCTGGCGTAGCGCACGGGCTCCTGCGCCGCGCACAGCTCCCGGGCAGCGTGCATCGCAAGCTGCGGTGCACCGACGTCGAAGGTGCGGATGCCCATGCGGGCAGCCGTGATCGGGCCGATCGTGGATCCGCATGGCAGATCAGCGCGATGGGCGTAGCGCTGCAGCGGCACGTCAGCCTGTTCGCACGCCAGGACGAATGCGGCGGCCGAGGTGGCGTCAGTGGCGTAGCGCAGGTTGCTGTTCACCTTCAGCACTGGGCCACCGTCGAGGGTGATGTGGTGGCCCGGCTCGTGGCGCTCGGGGTAGTTCGGGTGCGTGGCATGGGCCATGTCGGCTGAGCAGCACAGCGATGCGGCGAGTGCCCGAAGGTGCTCCTCGCGCCCCCCACCAAGACCGAGCACGATCCGTTCGGTGACAGCGGGGAGCAGCGTGGAGGCGGCACCCCGGTCGGAGGACGAGCCGATCTCCTCGTGATCGAACAGCACAAGGAGGGGGATCTGTGCGGTGGGGGCGGCGCCAGGCGCTGTCACATCGAGCAGTGCTTCCAGGCCTGCCCACGACGAGCAGAGGTTGTCGAGCCGAGGGGCACTGATCAACGAGTCGTCGACGCCGGCGAACGAGCTTGGCGTGAGGTCGTGGAGCATGAGGTCCGAGCCGAGGATCGCCTCGGGCGCCACCCCCGCTTCGGCGGCGACGAAGGCCAGCACGCCGCCGGGCGTGGGTTCGCCCAGCCCCCAGATCGGGCTGAGGTGCTGCTGCGGGTTCAGCAGGAGACCCGACGCAGAGATGTCTCGGTCGAGATGAATCGCGAGCTGCGGCACCCGGGCAATGGGACGCGGTATGAGGACGAGCCGCTCCTCCACTCCCTGGGAACCACGCAGGACGAGTCGGCCAGAAAGCCCAAGATCGCGGTCGAGCCAGGAATTGAGGAGCGGCCCGCCGTAGACCTCCACAGCCATCTGGCGGTAGCCATTCCGGCCGGAGTCAGGGTGGGGCTTCAGGCGCAGGTTGGGCGAGTCGGTGTGGGCGCCGATGATGCGGAAGCCGTCGGAGGGCTGGTGCTGCGGCTCTGAGGCCCACGCAACCAGGCTCCCACCGCGACGCAGGTAGTGCCGGCCGGGCGCACCCGTCCACGCCGCCAGCTCCTCCAGCTCGGTGTAGCCAGCCTCGTCGAGCCGGGCCGCCGTGGTGGCACAGGCGTGGAAGGGGGACGGCGAGGCGTCGATGAACGTCAGCAGGCCACGTGAATCCATGGGCCACAGCCTGCCACCCGGCTCAAGGTCGCCGGTTCGGAGGCCGAAAACCTGCCGGAGCGGCCTCGCTCGGACGTTGCGAGCGAGAGGGAGGGACAGAGAGGACATGCTGCGCAGGCTGAATGTGCGGACTCGGCTGGTCGCGATCATCGCGGTCCCGCTCCTGCTGCTCTTTGCCGTGTCCGGTCCTGAGATCCTGCAGAGGCGCAATGACGCGAAGGCGGCCGATCGAGCGGCCACACTCGCCGCAGAGGCCCAGCAGGTGATCGTGGTCGTGGACGCCCTCCAGGCTGAGCGGACCCTGTCGGCGGCCCATCGGGCTGGCGCTGCAGAGCAGGTGGCGATGGCGCTCGCCGATCAACGCACTGCCACCGACACGGCGATCGCGATGGCTACGCCTGCCCTGAGTCACCTCGCTGAGGACCCTCGACTCGCATCGGATGTGGGCGTCGCCCTTGATGCGCTGGCCGGATTGCCACAAGTCCGTCAGGACACGGATGTCGCTGAGTCGCTCGTGCCATGGGTCGATCCGTTCGGCCCGCCGATCGGTGCCCTGCTCGACGTGCAGGATCGACTCGGCTCGAGCACCGCTGATACAGGTGTCGGCGGCGACCTCGCGGTGCTCGCGCTCGTGTCGCGTGCGAAGGACATCGCGGCCAACCAAGCCGCGCAGATCGCAGCCGCGCAGGCATGGGGAGAGCTGCGAGGCGATCAGTTGGGGATCCTGCGGGGGTTCCGCGCTGATGAGCTTGCCTATCGGACTGCCTACCTCGCCGCCTCGCCCACAGAGCTGCGCAACGAACGACGCGACGAGATCGGAGCGGGTGCCGGAACGTCGGTAGCTCGAACGGTGGAGGAGGTGATCGCCTCCGGCGAGGTGGGGGCAGCGGGGAGTCTCACCACGTGGCTCGACGAGAGCGCGCGGCGTCAGGTGGTGCTGCGACTCACCGAGTTGGCCCGCGCCGATGACGCCTTGCGGAACGCTGATCATCAGGGAGAGATCGCTCGGCAGGCGAGCACCGGGTATCTGGCACTGGCCGGCGGCGGCCTCCTGGTCGCCCTTGCGCTCGCGTTGCTCGCTGCCCGGTCGATCACCCGTCCCCTCCGGGAGCTGACTGTCGCGGCGGGCCTCCTCGCTGAGGAGCGATTGCCCCAGCTCGTCGAGGGGCTGCGTCACCCGGTCGACGACGACGGGAGGCACCTCGCGGTAGCGATCCAGCCGATCGAGGTGCGGTCCAATGACGAGCTCGGGCAGCTGGCCCGCGCCTTCAACGCTGTGCAGTCCGTTGCCGTCGACGTGGCGGCGGAGCAGGCTTCGCTCCTCCGGAAGGGCATCAGCGACCTCTACGTGAACCTTGCGCGTCGCAACCAGGCTCTCATCGACCGCCAGATCCAGCTGTTGGATCGTCTCGAAGCGGGGGAGCAGGACAGCGAGGTCCTCGAGCATCTGTACCTGCTGGATCACCTCGCGACGCGCATGCGGCGCAACGCGGAGAGTCTGCTGATCCTCGCGGGCGCCGAGTCCGGACCTCGACGCTCGAAGCCGATCGACATGGTCGACGTCGTTCGAGCGGCGCTGAGCGAGGTGGAGGAGTACGAGCGAGTCGACCTCGGCGAGATGGCCGATGCTGTGCTGCACGGTCCCGCGGTAAGCGACGTGGCACATCTCGTCGCCGAGCTGCTCGAGAACGCGACACAGTTCTCACCGCCCGACACCGTCGTGCGGGTAGACGGCACCCGCGCTGGTGGTGGCTATCAGCTCGTGATCTCTGATCGCGGCGTTGGGATCCGGCCCGAACAGCTCGACGAGCTGAATGGGGTTCTGAGCGCACCACCGGTGACTGGGCTGGCGCTCGGTCGTTCGCTGGGGTGTCTGGTTGCCGCGCGCCTCGCGGCCCGGCACGGGATCACTGTGCGCCTCCGTGCTGGGGAGTCCGATGGGATCACCGCCTTCGTGGTCATCCCGCACCTCCTCCTGGAGGACGTCGGGCCTGATCCGCTGCCGGCTCCCGGCCGCGACACGATGCTGGCCCTCGAGTCGAGCGCGCCCACCCAACCGCGACAGGGCCCGTCGCCGCAAAGCCTCAGCGACGCGTTGCCCGCCCGCTCGGAGTTTGACGCTGGCCTCCGAGCCTTGCTGGACGGGGCCACCGAGCCCGCCCTTGTGGAGCCCTCCGTGCTCCGTGAGGCCATCGCTCCCTTGCCGCGCCGTATCCCCGGTGCCACCGCCGATGCGCTGCCGACTCCTCTGGGTGACCCACCGTTGCGTCGTTCGCCGTCTGAGGTGCGAGCGCTGCTCTCCCGCTACCGATCTGGCCTTCAGGCTGGTCGGGGGGCCGAGAGCAGCGAGGAGGAGCGATCATGACCGAATCCGCTAGTGAGCTCAGCTTCGAGGCTCGCAATCTGAGCTGGCTCCTCAATGGGTTCGTGCGCAAGGTCCCCGGGATCAACGAGGCTGTCGTGCTCTCAGCAGACGGCCTCCCGATGGCGGTGTCTGAAGGGTTGGACCGGGACTCCGCCGAACGCTGCTCGGCAGTGGCATCGGGACTCATCGGGCTCGCCTACGGCGCCGCCGGCCGCTTCGGTGGCGGCCGCGTGAACGAGGTGATCGTCGAGATGGAGCACGCCTTCCTCTTCGTCACCGGAATCAGCGATGGGTCGGCCTTGTGCGCGGTCGCCGAAGGGGGCTGCGACATCGGTCTCGTTGGCTACGAGATGGCAGTGTTCGTGGAGCGGGCGGGTGCCGTGCTCACACCCGAGCTCCGAGCGGAGCTGCAGGGGGCATTGCTGCGGTGAGTCCTCGCGATCGTGAGCCCGATGCCAGCGACGAGGGTCCGGCCCTCGTGCGGCCGTACGCGCTTGTCCGGGGGCGCACCCGCACGAGCCGCACCGATGTCACTCCCGTGGAGTCGATCGTCGTCACGACGCACCTCGGCACAACGAGCTCTGCGCTTCTGGAACGTGGAAGCATCCTGCGCATGTGCGAGAGCCCGCACAGCCTGGCCGAGGTCTCTGCTCGACTGCACCTGCCGGTAGGCGTGGTGCGGGTGCTCGTGGCGGACCTGCAGGGGGAGGGCTACGTGCACATCAACTTGCCCGCCGCCCGCCACGCCGACGGCTCGGTGGATCGCGTGCTGCTCGAGCGGGTCTTGGCTGGGCTGGAAGCCCTTTGACCTGGTTTGACGTTCCGGACCCGTTCGATGAGCGGGCGGGCGCCCTGCCCGTGAAGCTGGTTGTGTGCGGTGGCTACGGCGCTGGCAAGACCACCTTCGTGGGGGCCATCTCGGAGATCGTGCCGATCACCACGGAGGCACCGATCACCGAGGTGTCGATCGAGATCGACACGGGCGCGGTGGCGACGAAGGTGTCGACGACAGTCGCGCTCGACTTCGGACGGATCTCGCTCGACTCGGGCTTGGTGCTCTACCTCTTCGGTACACCTGGTCAGGCGCGCTTTCGGTTTGCCTGGGACGATGTCACCCGGGGTGCCATAGGAGCGGTGATCCTCGTCGACAGCAGCCGCACGGCAGATGCCTTCGCGTCGATCGACTTCTGTGAGGCGCGTGGCATTCCGTTCGTGGTGGCGGTGAATCGTTTCGAGGGGTCACCGCACCATGATCTCGTGGACGTGCGGGAAGCCTTGGTTCTCGCGGACGACGTCCCGGTGCTGGGCGTCGATGCCCGATCACGTGCGGACGCCAAGGGCACGCTGATCGCGCTCGTGCTCCACGCGCTGCACGGCACCGAGTAGGAGCCTCGGCGGCCCTCCGTGCAGGATGGGCCGGTGCTACCCGTCGTCATCCTCCACTGGAACCGCCCGGACCGGTGCGTGGGGACTGTCGCTCGCTTCCTCGCCCAGGAGGTGCCAGGAGGAGTGCGCGTGGTGGTGGTCGACAACGGCTCGCGACCGAAGGCGCTCGCGACAGTGCGCGCCGGGCTTCCCGAGGGCGTGGAACTCGTCGAGCTGCCGGAGAATCGCGGGTTCGGTCCAGGGGCCAACGCCGGGTATCGGCACGTCCTCGCACATCCGTTCCCGGGCGACGCGGAGTGGGTCGGGCTCGCCCCCCACGATGCCGAGCCAGCGCCTGACTGTCTGGCGCGCATCATGGCTGCAGTCCACGACCGTCCCCATGCCGGTCTGGCCAGCGCTGACTTCGGGGACGGAGCCACGCCGATCGTCGATCCCTACTTCGGAGGGATCCTCGCTCCGGCTGCAGTGGCCGAAGGCTGGGAGCCCGCCGGGCACCCGCATGGCACGCTCATGCTGGTGCGCACTGAGGTGCTCGAACGGGTGGGCCTCTTCGACGAGCGCTACTTTGCCTACTGCGAGGAGGCCGACCTCGCGCTGCGAGCCAAGGAGGCTGGGTGGGAGACGGGGCTGGTGCGCGGGGCCATCGTCGTCAATCCAGATCTGGGCACGCGCATCGCCACGATCGACTACCTCCAGCTTCGCAACACCTTGCTGCTCGTCCGTGATCACTCCGGGCGCTACCACGTCACCATTCGTTTCATCCTCGCGATCGGCCAGCTGCTGTCGGGACTCGCGATGGCATCGCGCCGAGGTCCCTACTGGGATCCGAGGGCGCGTGTACGAGCGCTGCTCGACTTTGCGCTCGGCCGCTTCGGACCGCCGCCGCCGTCCATCCTCAACCGCTGACGTAGCCCGGGTCCTCAGAGCCGGCCTTCCTCGGCTGCAGCGATGACGGGGCGAACGTGGGTGAGGTACCAGGCCGACAGGACCAGGCCGCCGATCACGCTGAACATGCCGAAGAGGATCGCTGCCATCCACGTCACCTGGCTGCGTCGGGCTAACGCCCATGCCCACTGAGGGCGGCGCGCGGCGTCGAGGAGTGCCCACAGCGACACACCGAGGGGGATCGCGAACACACAGGCCAGGAGGAGTGCGACACCGAGGGAGGACAGGTCCACCGCGCGGTTCTAGTGTCGGGCGGGATGTCCCGCCTCTCCAAGCTCAGCCGATCCGTTGCCGGCCAAGTCGCGATCGTCACCGGCGCGGCGAGTGGCATGGGACGCGCCACCGCTCTGCTCCTGGCGGACGAGGGGGCTGCTGTGGCTGTGCTCGATCGCACGGTCGACGGAGCGGGCGCGGTCGCCGAGGAGATCTCGGCAAACGGGGGTGTCGCTGTGGCCGTCGCCGTCGACCTGGCGGACGGGCAGGCCACCGACGCGGCCGTGCAGCAGGCGCGGGTCGCTCTCGGACCAATCGATCTGCTCGTGAACAACGCTGGCATCAGCACTCCCGCACCCATCGACCAGGAGGGGTTCGACGCAGTGTGGGCACAGACGCTGGCGGTGAACCTCACCGCCTACACCCGCACGATTCGCGCAGCTCTGGCCGATCTCCGACGTGACCGTGCTGGCCGCATCGTGAACATCGCCTCGACGGAGGGGCTTGGCGCTACCGCGTTCATGTCGCCCTACACCGCGGCCAAGCACGGGGTTGTCGGCCTTACTCGGTCCCTGTCGGTGGAGCTCGGCGCGAGCGGGGTGACCGTCAACTGCGTGTGCCCAGGACCCATCCACACCGGCATGACCGCGGTGATCCCCGAGGACGCCAAGACGAAGTTCGCCCGTCGCCGAGTGCCGATGCGTCGCTACGGCGACCCTGAGGAGGTCGCGCACATCACGCTGTCGCTCCTCCTACCAGCGGCTTCGTTCATCACGGGTGCGGTGGTTCCCGTTGACGGCGGTCTCACGGTTCAGAACACCTGATCGCCCCCGGCATCGGTAGGTTCAGATCCCGTGACGGTGAAGATCGGATTCCTCGGGGCGGGCTTGATCGCCACGTACCACGGCAAGAGCCTGCGCCGATCTGGCGCCGATCACGTGATCGCGTCGGTCTATGACGCCGACCCAGACCGTGCGGCCGCCTTCGCTCAGGCCTCGGGCGCTGTGCCCATGGCGAGCGAGGAAGCGGTGCTCGCCGACGCCGACGCCGTGTACGTCTGCACGTGGACGAGCGAGCATCCCCGACTTGTCGTTGCTGCGGTAGCGCGCGGGCTGCCCGTGTTCTGCGAGAAGCCGCTCGCCACCACGCTGCTCCAAGCGCAGTCCATGGCAGCGGAGGTGACGCGTGCGGGCGTCATCAATCAGGTTGGCCTCGTGCTGCGGAGCAGCCCTGCCTTCCTCGAACTGGAGCACCAGCTCGCTGATCGTCGCACCGGGCGAGTGCAGGCGGTGGTGCTGCGCGACGATCAGTTCCTACCGGTACAGGGGATGTACGGGTCTACGTGGCGCCAGGACCCATCCAAGGCGGGGGCCGGCACGATGCTCGAGCACTCCATCCACGATGTCGACGCACTCGAGTGGCTGTTCGGGCCGATGCAATCGGTAAGCGCTCGATCCAGCACCTTCCACGGCAATCCCGGAATCGAGGACACGGTGGCGGTCGCCATGGAGTTCGACGGAGGGGCCCAGGGCACCTTGGCAAGCGTCTGGCATCAGCTGCTCGAACGCCCGAGCCTGCGTCGCCTGGAGGTGATCTGCGAGCACGCCTTCTTCACGATCGAACACGACGTGCTCGGACCGGTCACCTGGTTGCGTTCCGGGGGTGAGGTCGGTTCGTTGGAAGGGGATGCCCTGTTCGCAGCGGTGACGAACCGCTTCGGTGGCCGGCTTCCAAACCAGGACCGCGGGTTCGTCGAGGCGGTGGCCGCGGGGGTGCCGAGTGGTCACCCGGACCTGCTCACCGCGGTGCGGGCGCACGTGGTGGTCGACGGCATCTACCGGTCTGCTGCGTCGGGTGGAGACGCCGTGGACGTGGCTCCAGGGTGAGGCGTTCCCTGGCCTAGCCCCAGGGGTGGGTGACCCGACGAGTGAGCCGAGTGGCGCCTTCATCGAGCCCCGGGAGCTGCGGCTGCAGTGGGATCCCGCTTTCGCTGACGCGGTCGAGCACCAACGACTCGACCTGCGCCCACGAGGAAGCACGGGGGCCCTCGACGTCCTGGTTGTAGGGCGCGTCGAACACGATCACGTGGTTGCCAGCGGCGCGGAGCGCGAGGACGTTGTGGGAGGCGTCGTCCACATACGCATCCGCCTCCACCTCGGGCTTGGCGCCGAGGAAGCAGATGTCTCGGTAGGGGATCCCCATCTCGTCGAGCCACCCAACTGTGTCGGCCACGGCGATGGCATGGCCCCAGTTCACGCAAAGACGATGCGTGATGATGCGAATCCAAACCCCGGCATCGGAGAGGCGCCACAAGCTGTCGGCCACTCCGGGGAGGGGCGGCATCGAGCGGAACATCCTGTGCTCCAGCACAGCGAGCCGGTGGAGCCGGTCGAACTCGTCGGGTCCGTCGATGCCCCATTCTGCGAAGTCCCAGGATCGGGCATCCCCGAGGGTTTCTGGCGGCACCGCTCGGTCCGCCGCCACCACGGCCCGAAACGCCGTCGTGTAGTCACCGCATACGCCGTCGAGGTCGACGCCGAGGATGAACTCGCGCGTCACGGCTGACTCACGACGACGCCCCGAGAAAGTCGAGGGCGGCGTCGATGCAACCGAAGTCCTTCGGGGTGGCGAAGTGGTCGACGTTGCGCAGCGTGACCAGCTCAGCGTTGGGGAGGAGCTCCACCAGCGGCTCCGCCGGCCCCGCGAAGTCCTTGTCGCCGAGGATCACGAGCACCGGGATCTGCACCTTGGCAAGGCGTTCGGGAGTGAGCGGAGGGCGCGGGGATCGCAGACACGCCGCAAGGGCGGCGCGGTCCACGTCTGGGTGCTCGGCCAGGCCCGCGAAGTACTGCACCACCGGGTTCCCCGGGTCGCCGTCGCCTTCGATCGCCCGAAGTATGAGGTCGCTGCCTTCGTGGCGCAGGAGGTTGGCGCCGACGCCGGTGAGCACGAGTCGCTCGAAGCGCTCCGGTGCCTCGCAGGCCAGGGTGAGCAGCACACGAGCCCCAAGAGAGAAGCCGATCCCGTCGATCGGCTCGGGCGGCATCTGATCGAGCACCAGCTGCTCCATCGCGCTGTAGGCCTCAGGATCATGGGGCTTCGCGGCGGTTCCGTGGCCGAGGAGGTCGATCGGTAGGGGGCTGCGGCCAACGTCGGCGAGGAGATCGAGCCAGCCGTTGTCCCCCCAGGTGCGTGCACTGGAGGTGGCGAAGCCATGGACAAGCGCGACGGGTTGGCTCACGGCGCGGACGCTACTTCCGCCATCGGCCGCGGGCGGCTTGGACGACGACATCCACGACGAGGGCGAGCACGGCGAGCCAGGCCACCGGATGGGCCCGCGTGAGCTCGGAAGGCCACTCGAGGCCAGGGAGGGTGTGGTGGCGCACAACCGACAGGGTGACGTAGGCGCCGCTCAGGGCCATCGCGGCCGGAGCAACAAGCACGGTTACCCGACGGGGGGCGAGCCCGCGCGCTGTGACGAAGGTGAGTGCGGCGATCATTGCGCCGATCAGCGGATCGATCACAAGGGTGGCGAGGAGACCGAGTGCGATGACCAAGCCGAGCGTGGTGCGCAGCGGGAGCGGTGGGCGTAGGGGGCCTTCGGTCGATGCTGCCGACAGCGCCTCAGGAACGGTCATGCTGACGGCCATCGCGCGTGGCGCCTTGCGGACCGCCAGAGCAAGGCAGAGCAAGGCGGCAGCTGCGGAGAACCACAGCGCGAGGTCGACGCGGCGCTGGGGCGCGAAGTCGAGCGCAACCACGAAGGACTCGCTCGGCGGGTCGACGAGCCAACCATTGGCGAACCCGTCTACCAGCGTGGGGGTGCCCAGGTCGCGGCCGTCGATGGACGCTCGCCAGCCGGTGTTGTAGCTCTGCCCGAAGTCGACCCAGAGCGGGGTTCCGGGTTGTGCACCCACGACCCGCAGGGTGAGCGAGTCATCGGCCTGGTGCAGGATCTCCACCGTGGAGGGCTGGTCTGGGACCGCGACTTCCGATCGGAGGGTGCCGTCGGCGACGGAGGCGAGCCCTCCGGGCGCCGACCGGAGTACGAGCCGGTCGATGTCGATCCCGGTGACGCGTCCGTCGGCGGCCCGGAGGTCGTGGTCTCCAGCGCCAAGCTCGACAGGGCTACCGCTGCAGGTCTCGAGCGCAAGGCCAGCCCCATCGGCGGCGTCGGTGATCGTGCCAGTGATCTCCACGCCGATGGGCTCCCCGTCCAGCGTGAGCAGGTCGTCACGGCAACCGGAGCTGAACGTACCGGTGGCGGGAGTGACCTGCGTGTCGGCCCACGCGAGCTCGGCGATGCCGATCGGCATCGTGAGCAGGGCATGACGACTCCATTGTCTGGTCTGCACAGCACGTACCTGGTCCACAACGATCTGGAGACGGGTGACGGTGACCGCATTGGGGAGGTCGATGGGCACGGTGACGGTGTGGCCGATCGTGGGCCCATCCGCGATGGGCGGCAGGTCGACGGTAGCCAGGCGCACACCGTCGACCTCGATACCGAGCCGAGTGGGGACAGAGTGGCGGCCATCGGCCAGCACGGTCAGATCGAGTTGGTCGAGTCGGGTGGGGGAGGCTTGGCGAACCGTGAGCCACTCGCCGGTGGTGGTGTCGAACGGAGTGGTCCATGCGGTGCTGAGGTCGCCGTCCAGGGCAGCGCTCGCTCGCCCGGATCGTCCGGCTAGTCGTTGCGAGGACGTGGCCTGCACGGTGCTGGGTTCGTCGAGCAGTTGGTTCAGGATGACGTCGTCGGTGCGCGGGGAGACGCGGGCTACTCCCTGGAGCCGGAAGGAGCGCTCGCCGGGCAGCGTGATCGCCCGCGCCAGGAAGCGCTCCTCGTCGTTGTGACCGACATCGGTGGGGGCGGCTCGCAGCCGGGTGAGCACCACAGCGAGCGCGTGATCGGCGCTCCGTGCTCCGGCGCGCGCGAGCAGGTCGAGGGGTGGACGGATCACCTCGTCGAGCTGCAGATCCTCGATGCCGACCTCGGCGAATCCGGTGCTCGAGAGCCCGCCGTATCGGCCCTGGCGACCAGCGCTGTCCGCGGTGATCTCAATCGACAGGTGACGGAAGGTGCGCCGCCCGATGTCCACGACTTGGCCTGGCGTGGTGCGAGAGCTCAACCCGAGGGAGAAGCGGACCGGGTCGCCGTGGTCGAAGCGCAGCTCCACCTCGGTGATCCAGCGGTTGATCGCCCCCTGTGGAGCCAAGAAGGTGAGCCTCGTCGTCGTGGTGGGTACGTCGAGCGAAAGCTCGAGGCGCTCGCCCACAACCGGTAGGTCGGCGGCCGTGCGCCATGCCGTGGAGGCGTCGCCATCGACCGCTCCAGCGGGCCGCGTATCGGGCAGGTACTCGTTCATCGCGCCGTAGGAGGTGGCGTTGGCGGTGATCCCGCCCTTGTGCAACGCGACGGTGCGGGCGTCGTCACCGGCAACGGGGAACACCGGTAGGCGCGCGTCGGTGCGGTCGACTCGCAAGGGTGCGAGGCCCGCCGGTTCGGTGTATCCGGAGGTGTAGCGAATTGAGCCCCAACGCTCCCCCCTGCGGCGGTTTGAGTCGGTGACCACGAGGACGGCGTCGTCGGCGAGGGCGTTGTCGAGGTCGGCGTCGGTCATGGCCGCGCTGTAGCGAATCAGCTCGACGCCGTCGATGAGACCGGCGATCGCAGCGTCTACGAGACCATCTCCGTCGCCGGCGAGGATCACTGGGCTCGCGGAGGGCTTGGTGGTGGCGATGCCGGGCGCATCGTCGACGGGAAGGATCGCCACCGGGGGTGGGTCCTCGAGGTCAGGCGCAAGCGTGAGCTCGAGCTCGTCGTGCATGGGGTTGGGTTCGACGGCGATGTTGGGCCCCGGCGTGCCGAAGGCAGTTGGTTCGCCCAGGCCGGTGGCCTGACGGAGGAAGGCCCACAGCTCGCGGGGACGCGGGGTGTTGTAGTGCTCATAGGCAAGGTCGCTGCGCACGAGGATCTGGCCGGCCCGAAGCAGGCGGGCGATGGGCGCGACCGACGCCGTCTCCCCGATGTGCAGCTGCAGCCGGGTGTCGAACGCCTTGACGAGGTCGGTGGCGGGGGGCGAGCCCATCGGTACGAGCTCACGGGCGACGATGGGCCGGTCAGTCAGGCCTGGGGTGACGGGATCCACGGTGGCGCCCCATCGGTAGGAGGTGAAGTCCGTGCCGGGGAGCTCGAGCACCCGTGTGCCGTCATCGGTGGCATCGAGAAAGCGCCCGGCGTCCTCCCAATAGCTCGGGATGGCCTCGGGCCGACGGAGGTACTCGGGTGCCATCTGGAGGCGCCACAGGGGAGGGAGGGCAGCGACCAGCAGCGCCAGCACCATCGCTGTGAGCGGCACGGTGGCGCGGGGCCGGGCTCGCGTGGCCGCGGCCACGCCCGCTCCAAGCATCACCGCCAGGCTCAAGATCACAAGTGGGGCAGCCCTTGGAAGGCTCCGCATCGCCATCCCCACGTCGGTGTGGAGGAACGCCTTGATGACGCGCCCGAGGGCTGAGGGGTCCTCGTACGGGTAGGGCCCGACAGCGAGCACGAGGCCCACGAACAGGAGCCCGACGAAGAACGTGCGCTCGCTCCACCTGGCGAAGGCGGCGCCCACGAGCGCGAGGACGGGAATCGCGAAGGTGACGGCCACGAGGAGCGCGGCGGCCATGTAGGGCCGGCTGGGTCCAACCCACGGACCGACGGGGTCGTCGCCATAGAAGAACCAGTAGCCGAGGCCGCGCATCACCTCCTGGGCGGAGGACGCCGCGGCGGTGGTCTGGACGGACTCGGTGTAGCGCAGCACGTCGATGCCGTTCGTGGCTTGCACGGACAGCCCGACGACCCACCACGCGTTGGTGGCGCCACTGAGCAGGGCAATCCGAGCGACCGCCTTGACGAGAAGCTGCCGCGGCACCTCCCTGCCGGCCAGCTCCCAGCACACCCAGAGCACCGGGCCGACGCCGGCGAGGATGATGGCCGTCGCGTTGCTGGTGCCCACCGAGGCGACGATCAATGCGAACACGGCCGGGTGACGCCAGCTCCCGGTGCGGATGGCTCGCGCGGTGAGCGCGATCATCCAGGGCAGGGCGGCGTAGGGGAGGAGGATCGCGGAGATCCGCACCGAGATGGTGAGCAGGTACGGCGTGCAGGCGTACGCCACCATCGCAACTGCCACGGAAGGGCCTCGCCAGCTGAAGGTGCGGAGCAGGTACCCCACGCCGAAGCCGGCCGCGACCATGATCGAGCCGAGCCAAAGTCGCTGCGCTGCCCAGTCCGGGAAGCCCGCCTGCTCCATCACCCAGTAGTAGGGGCCCATCGGCCACAGGAACCCGATGTTCTGGTGGGTGACGGTTCCGAGTCCGACATGGGGATCCCACATCGATCCGGCCCGCGAAAGCAGACGGCCGGGGTCGAGGTACAGGTAGGACTTCGTGTCAGCGACTACCTGGCCAGGGGCGGTGAGCAGGAGCGGCAGGTAGCAAAGCGCGAGGAATGCCAGCGCCGGCCGAGCGCGTCGCAGGCGGTCGGTCAACGGCGCGCGCGCTCAGCCTCGCCGGCCAACACCCGCATCAACCCGAGGGCGGTGGTCTCCCACGAGAGGTGGGCGGCGCGGGCGAGTGCTCCCCGAGCCAGATCGGCGCGGCGTTCAGGATCGAGGAGGAGGTCGGCCAGTGCGCCGCCCAGATCGGCGACGGTGCCCGGCACGAGCACGCCGCTGCGGCCATCCTGCACCGCGTCGGCGTGACCGGCGATCCTGCTGGCGACTGCGGGAGTGCCGCAGGCGGCGGCCTCCGTGAGCGAAAGGCCCCAGCCCTCCCGCGCTGAGGCCGAGGCGGCCAGCCACGCCTCTTGGTAGAGACGCACGAGCTCCGGCTCCTCGACCCAACCGGTGAGATGCACCCATTGTTCGGCGTCGAGCTCACGGATGACGGCGTCGAGGGCTTCGCGCTCGTACCCCTCGCCAACGATGGTGAGCGTGAGGTTGGGTACCCGCTCCCGCGCCACGGCGGCAGCACGAATCAACAGGTCGTGGCGCTTCACCGGCACGAGCCGGGCCACGGCGACGATGCTCGGCTGGGTGGTCTTGGTGCCGCCCGGCCGAAAGGCGAGCCCGATCCCGTTGTGCACGACATCGATCTGGCGCTGCGGGATCCGCAACAAGGAGACGATCTCGTCGCGTGCTGACTCTGAGGGCGTGACGATGCGCGACCTCCGATACACAGGCGGCGCGACGCGTCGCTCGATCGTGTCGCCGATCTTGGCCAGCGTCGGGTTGTCGTCGCCGAGCACCATGTCCCACATCTCTGCGTGGACGTGGTGGAGCATCACAACCCGGGGCCCGCGGTACCAAAGAGGCGAGAAGAACGGCATCCCGTTCCAGATCTCGAGCAGGCCGTCGGATGGCCCGTGCCTGCCGGTCAGCTCAGCGATGGCAGCTCGGGGGAACACGAGGTAGCGGCCTGCTCTACGGATCACGTGGTAGCCGTCTCGAGTCGCGACCGCGGGGTGACCGGAGGCGAACGACGACCGCCAGGTGACGTCCACCCCAGCAGCCGCCCAATGCCGGGCCACCTCGGCGGCGTGCACCTCGGAGCCCCCGGCCTCGACGTCCTCGAGGTCGCGCCAGGACAGCAGGTGCACTCGACGGAGGCCGGCGCCCGCCGCCAG
>JANOQG010000221.1:0-2694 GCA_031422255.1 Actinomycetes bacterium
CCCATAGGCCGGCAAGGCTACCGCCGCCCCCCACGACTTCTGGCCCGGAAACGACGACCCATGGGTCGTGCAGCCCGGGCCAGAACCCGTGCGTTAGGCAGCTAGTCGGGCAACGGCGCTCGCTCGGGCACGGTCGACCGCTTCTACGACCCACGCTTGACGGAAGAAGATGTCCTCCTCGGTGACCTCGATCACCTCGTAGCCGGCTCGGCGAAGAGCCGCGATGCGCTCCGCATCACGGGCTTCGGGCAGAAGTCCTCGATGGAAACGTTCGCTCTGGACCTCAGCGATTACCGGAAGGTCCTTGTCCCGGAAGTCGACCCGGCCGATCCAGCCAGCGTCGTCAGACGTGTGGACCTGACGCTCCATCGCCCTCCTGCCCGACTGCTCGAGGATCTGCACGAATCGTCCCTCCAGGTTGGACCCGGGTGGGACATACCCTGGCCCGCGCTCACTGATCAAGGCCCGAAAGGCCGTCAGCCCCCGTCGCCCTTGGCGCGACATGAGCTGATCGACGGCGCAGAGTGTCTTGTAGCTAACCAGCCGATCGGACAAGGCCGCATCAATGGCCAGACCGATGCGTACGAGACTTGTGCGCATCCCGGCGAGTTGGAGCAGTGCAAGCCCCGGAGAGACGACGGGGATCCCTTCGAGCACTCGGATCTCTGACTGAGGTAGATAGCGGACCTCGTGGAGCACGGCTCCAGTGACAGCATGATCGTCGATGTCGCGACGGCGACAGATGTGGGATGGGTCGAGCACGAACCCGCGAACGCCCCAGTGAGCAAGCGCGGTCGTGTGCGACAAGGCCGAGCTTCGCCCGGCGTCGAGCACCAGCGTCATGAGGGCCTGATGCGCCGTGGGTTGACCGCCGCGCACGCGGAGGACTCGGGGAGTCAGCACCTCAAGCGCGCCCGCAGCGACACGGTGAGCGATCGCGTCGGAGTTGAAGCCCAGGCCATGAGCCTGACGCGTGCTCACCAAAGCATGCTGGCGGGAGGCAATGGCCTTGAGTTCGATGTCTCGCTGATCCATCCCCCAATGCTGACAACCGGGTGTGACAACACCGACGACGAGTTCTGGCCCGGGCTCGTCGACCTATAGGTCGTTGTTTCCGGGCCAGAACTCGTTGGGGTAGAACGCCTTGCATGATTGAGGTTCGCTCGCCGTTGCAGGGGACCGTGGTGCGGGTCGCGGGGACGGGCGACCCGGTGGCCGCCGGTGGTGACGTCGTCGTCGTCGAGTCGATGAAGATGGAGCACGCCGTCGCTGCCCCTGCGGCTGGGGTGGTGACGGATGTCCTCGTGGCACATGGGGACCTCGTGGCGGTGGGGGACCTGCTGGCCCGCCTTACGCCCGGTGCGGTGGCCGCAACGTCGGTCGCCGCCGTTACCGGTCCCCGCGACGACCTTGCGGAGGTGCGGGCTCGCCACGACATCACGCTCGATGCCGCCCGACCCGACTCCGTCGAACGCCGGCGTGCCACGGGCCAGCGCACGGCTCGAGAGAACGTCGATGACCTGCTCGATCCGGGCAGCTTCGTGGAGTACGGACCGCTCGTCCTCGCGGCACAACGTCGGCGGCGCGAGCTCCAGGACCTCATCGATCGCACGCCGGCTGACGGGCTGGTGGGCGGAGTGGGCACCGTGGCAGGTCATCCCATCGTGGCGATGTCCCACGACTACACCGTGCTGGCCGGCACCCAGGGGCTGCAGAACCATCGGAAGAAGGACCGCCTGTTCGAGGTGGCCGAACGGCAACGTCTGCCGGTGGTCTTCTTCACCGAGGGCGGAGGTGGGAGGCCCGGTGACACCGATGGCACCGGCGTCTCGGGCCTCGACTGCCTCGCCTTCCTCTTCTTCGGGCAGCTCTCGGGGTTGGTGCCGCTGGTCGGCATCACGAGCGGACGCTGCTTCGCCGGCAACGCGGCGATCCTCGGTTGTTGCGACGTCATCATCGCAACCGCCGGCTCGAACATCGGGATGGGTGGCCCGGCGATGGTGGAGGGCGGTGGGCTCGGGGCCTTCCCGCCGGAGGCCATCGGTCCGATGGACGTGCAGGTGCCGAATGGCGTGGTCGACATCGCCGTACCTGATGAGGCCGCGGCGGTTCTCGCCGCGCAGAAGTATCTGTCGTACTTCCAAGGACCAACCGCCGATTGGACAGCGCCAGACCCTGAAGCCGCACGTCGGGTCGTCCCCGAAAACCGGCTTCAGGTCTACGACGTGCGCGCCGCCGTCGAAGCCATCGCCGACGTCGGATCCGTGCTCGAGCTGCGCGCTGCCTTCGGCTTGGGCATGGTGACCGCGCTCGCTCGCGTTGAGGGCCGCCCGCTCGGGATCGTGGCCAACAACCCGCTCCACCTGGCTGGCGCCATCGACGCCGATGGCGCAGACAAGGCAGCTCGCTTCTTGCAGCTGTGTGACGCCTTCGACCTCCCGGTGCTCTTCCTGTGCGACACGCCGGGAATCATGGTGGGCCCAGAGGCTGAGGCCACGGCTCTCGTACGGCATGTGAGCCGCCTGTTCGTCACGGGTGCGAACGTCACGGTGCCCACCGGCACGATCATCCTGCGCAAGGGCTACGGCCTGGGCGCCCAGGCCATGGCGGGCGGCAGCTTCAAGGCCCCGCTCTTCTGCATCGCCTGGCCCACCGGCGAGTTCGGGGGAATGGGTCTCGAAGGCGCCGTCCGTC
>JANOQG010000222.1:0-5163 GCA_031422255.1 Actinomycetes bacterium
AGTGGGGTACGACGACCGCTACGACCCAGAAGCGGACTTCGACCGCTGGTACACGCTCGGCACCGCTCGAGCCATCGCCGCGTGGTTGCGAGCGGGTGATTCCGTACTCGAGCTCGGGTGTGCCACCGGGCTGATGACTGAGGCGATGGTTGGTGAAGGGGTCACAGTCCACGGGGTGGATCGCTCGGCCCGCTACCTGGATCGGGCACGAGCACGCGCGCTACCAAGCACGACGTTCACCGAGCACGACGTCACCACCGTCGACCTCGGCACGACGTTCGATCACGTGGTCGTCGCCAACTTGGCGCACGAGGTTCCTGATCCGGCAGCTCTCTTCTCTGTGGTGCGCCGCCACCTGCGTCCAGGCGGGCTTGCGCACGTGACGGTGCCGAACCCTCGGTCGCTGCACCGCCTCGTCGGGGTCGAGATGGGACTCCTACCGGACACGGCCGCGCTGAGTGAGCGAGCCGCATCGCTGGAGACCCTCCATGCACTGGACATCGATGCGGTGGAGCGGCTTGCTGCAGCGGTTGGCCTGAGCGCGGTGCTGCGCGGGGGTGTGATGGTCAAGCCGCTCCCGAACGCGCTGATGGCCGAGCTGCCGCACGAGGTGCTCGAGGGCCTGCTCGGCGCGGCTCGGCACCTGCCGGAGCTCTGCGCCATGAGCTACGTCGTCCTGCGATGATCCCTGCCCACCTCGCTGCGGGTTCAGTTCCCGACCCCGCTGCTCCCCACGTCTCCCTCTGGAACTCCGAGGGCTTCTACGCTCTGAACCCAGAGGCGGCCGAGCACCGCGTGCAGATCGACCATCACGACGACTCCGGACGCCTCGTCGGGTCCTTCGTCGCAGCGCGGATCGATGACGCATTGGTGTCCGGGTTCGGCGCTCCGCTCGGCGGCGTGGACTTCGTACGCGATGACGAGATCCCACGACACGTCGTGCACCTCCTGCGCACCGTGTTCGAGGCCGCGGCGGCGGGCGGCGCCCGGCGTGTGGAGGTCCGGATGAAGCCGCCTCACCATGGCGCCGCCGAGGCCGCCCTTGCGTTCGCGCTCTTTGAGCTGGGGGCTGAGGTGGAGCTGGCCAACCTGAACTTCTTCGTGGACGTGGGTCACCTCGACCAGGGCGTAGCTCTCCTCACGCCGCGGGCGGTCAAGGCGGCGCGGCGCGCGGCGGAAGCGGGAGCGAGAGTCGAGCTCCTGGCGCCGGACGACGAGACGGAGTGGGCGACGGCCTACGAGGTCCTGGAGCGGAACCGGGTCGAGAAGGGCCGCCCCATGCGGTTGAGCCTCGAGTACATCCGTCGGATCCGCGACCACTTCGGTCCG
This sequence comes from Actinomycetes bacterium, assembly GCA_031422255.1. Taxonomy (GTDB): domain Bacteria; phylum Actinomycetota; class Acidimicrobiia; order Acidimicrobiales; family VFJN01; genus VFJN01. The sequence continues at coordinate 1,330 of JANOQG010000222.1, forward strand.
CTCGTCCGCATGCACGCCCTTCGCGACGGTGACGGCGCGATGGTGGCGGCGGCCCTGCTGTACCGCACCGCTGCATGCCACGACGTCGTCCAGTACTGGGGTGACGTCGCGCCATCTGGCCCGGTTTCGCCGATGCCGCTGCTCGCGCTCGAGCTGTTCACTGCAGCCAAGGCGGCGGGCGCGTCCGTGGTGGACCTGGGCATCGCGACGAGTGACGGGCAGCCGAACCATGGCCTCGTCCAGTTCAAGCGCTCGGTGGGCGCACGGAGCGAACTGCGGCTCGAGGTTGCGGCCGACGTCGACTCGGTGCTGCGTTCCCCTCGCTGGGCACGTCTCGATGCCTGAGCCGCTGCTCGTGGTCGGGGGCACCATCGCCGCGCTTGTGGCGGCGGACGCCGTCGCGCAGCGAGGGCGCGAGGTCGATCTGCTCGTCCCGGGCGGCCGCGTGGGTGGCGGGTTCCTGCCGTTGCTTCGCGACGGGCGACGCCTCGACCTTGGGCCGCGCATCATCGAGCTCGGGTACGACGAGTCACCCGCAGGGTCGCCTCCCTTCTCCGCCTACCGCCCTGGCCCTCACGGCCATCGGCCCTTCCTTGCACACATTGATCGGCTGGTTCGGGAGCTAGCCGGTGCCGACCTGGTGCCCATCACCGCACCCCAGATCCAACGGGCCGGTACGCGAGCGCATGACTTTGTCCTCGGTGGCGACCTGGTCGACCTTCCGCTCTTGCTCACCGACGAAGAGGTTGCCGCGGTGATCCGCGAAACGACCGAGATCGCCGAGCGTCTCGGCCCCGAGGGATTGCTTGGGGACCCTGGCGCGCTCGCGTCGATGGACCTCGCGATGGCGTCTCAGAAGACACATGGGGCGACGTTCCACGATGCCGTCATCGCCCCGCTTGCGGCCAAGGCGAGTGGGGGCGGCGCCGCCGCTGTGATCGCTGAGCTGCGGCGCAAGATCTGGCTGCCCCTGTTGTGGCCCCAGTCGTTGCTCGAAGCCGCGCTGGGGACGCTCACCTACCGGCCCCAGAGGCCGATGCACACGGTGCTCGGCGGTGGGATGGGAGCGCTCGTCGAGCGTCTTCTCCAGCGAATGGACGACTCTGGCGCTGTCGCCCGGCACGATGTCGGAGCTGTGCGATCACTCGAGCGTTCGGGATCCGAGACGACGGTGACCTTCGAGGACGACGCCGTTTGGCGCGCTGCGGACGTCGTCCTTGGCGTGGGCGCAGACGAGACGTTTCGGCTCGCCGGCGAGCACGGCAGCGTCGACCGGGAGCGCGGCGTGTTCGTTTGGTTGGACGTCGCTCGCGATGACCTCAGCAAGGTGCCCAGCGTGCTCTTCGTGCTCAACCCCGATGTGCCGCTGTTCAGAGTGACCGAGAACACCGGAGAGCGGGGCGGCGATCACACCACGCTGGTGTGCGAGATGGCTACCGACGTGGCCGAGGACGAGGCAGGTGCCCTGGCGACGGTGGCGCTGGAAGCGGTCGGCCTTGTCGGACCCGGTCGAGGAGACAAGGCAGAGGTGGTGGCAGTGCTTGCTGGCCCGTCGTTCCCTGCCCCCTCGTTCGCCAACCGGGAGCGCCACGAGCGGGGCGTGGCGTCGTTGGCCGCAGCGCCGCTGCCGGCCGACGTGCTCGGCGTCGAGGTGTTCGGGGCCGACTCGTTCAATGAGCAGGTGGTGCAGGGGATGGCCGCGGCCGAACGGTGGAGCTGAGGATCACCCCACGGCGGTGCGGAGCTCCTGCACCACCGTCGCCTGCTGCGCTTCGGTGAGGCCTGGATAGATCGGCAGCGAGAGGATCCTGGTGGCCAGCCGCTCGGCCACCGGGAAGTCGCCGGGTGCGTGGCCGAGGTGCCGGGTGGCTTCGTGCAGGTGGGCAGGCGTGGGGTAGTGGATGGCCGCGCCGATCCCAGCCTTGTTCAGGCGCCCCAGCACCACATCTCGATCCTCGACCTCGATCACATAGAGGTGCCACACGTGATCGTGGCCGGCCAGCGTGGCGGGCAGGCCGACGGGGAGGTCGGCGAGGAGCTCGTGGTACCGCGCCGCAGCTTGCCGTCGCTGCTCGTTCCACTTGTCGAGGTGGCGGAGCTTCTCTCGAAGGACGATGGCCTGCAGCGCATCCAGCCGGGAGTTCCGGCCGACCACCTCATGGACGTAACGCTCCCGACTGCCGTGGTTCGCCAGCAGGCGCAGGCGGTCGGCCAGGGCTGGATCGTCTGTGACGACGGCGCCGGCGTCGCCGTAGGCACCCAGGTTCTTGCCCGGATAGAAGCTGGTCGTTGCCGCGGCAGCGTGTGCACCGATCGACCTGTCACCGATGCGCGCCCCCTGGGACTGTGCGGCGTCCTCGATGATCAACGGGGCGTGGGCGGTGGTGGCGATCACGAGCTCTTGGGTGGGCGAGGGCTGTCCGTAGAGGTGGACGGGGAGCACGGCGCGCGCTCCCGTCGCGACAGCGGCGGCCGCTGCGTCGACGTTGATCAGGTGGTGCTCGTCGGCGTCGACGAACACCGGCCGGGCGCCGCACGCGAGCACACCCTCGACTGTGGCGATGAAGGTGTTTGCGGGCACCACAACGTCGTCCCCCGGGCCGATGCCGACGGCCATCAGCGCGAGCTCGATCGCGTCGGTGCCGTTGGCGACGCCGACGCAGTGGCGGGCGCCGCAGTGGCTGGCGAACTCCTCCTCGAATGCCTCGACTTCGTCGCCGCCGATGAAGCGCCCTGCCTCCATGGCGGCGACGAGGCGTGGCACGAGCGCCTGAGCGACCTGCGCGTGCTGCCACGCCAGATCGACCAAGGGGATGCTCACGCCGGCGCTCCGTCCCAAACCGGTACCAGCGCTCCGGCGGCGGCCAGGCTTCGGTGCGTGGCCTCGAGGATGTCGAGCACGCGCACTCCGGCGTTGCCATCGGTCAGCGGCGCCCGGCCCTCACGGATCGCAGCGGTGAACTCGCGCACCACTCCCTGGAGGGCCTCGACCTCTGAGAGAGCGGGTGCCAGCATGTCGCCGATCCGGTACTGGACCATCTGCTCGCGTCGAGCCTCGGGCTCGGTGAGCGCGGCCACGTCGATGCCGCGCTCGTAGAGCGAGATCTTCTGCGCCGGGTTGGTGTCGTTCCACACCAGGTGTCGCTCTGAGCCGCCGATCACGAACGAGCGGATCTTCACTGGGCTCAGCCAGCTGAGGTGCACGTGGGCCACTGCGCCACCCGGCATGGTCATCGTGACGTAGCCCAGGGATGCGTGACCCGCGCCGATCGGGTCCGAACCGATTGCCGACACGGCCGTGGGGTGGAACCCGCCGACGATGACGTGATCGAGGATCGAGATGTCGTGCGGGAGCAGGTCCCAGAACACGTCGGCGTCCGGCTGGACCAGGCCCAGGTTGATCCGCACCGAGTCGATGTACTGCACCTCCCCCAGGGAGCCAGCGTGAAGCTCCTGCCGGATGCGGCTCACCGCCGACGTGTAGCAGAAGGTGTGGTCGCACATGAGCGTGACGCCGGCGGCCTCGGCAGCGGCGACGAGCTCGCGCCCCTCTGCCGCGGTGGACGCCAGTGGCTTCTCGATGAGCACGTGCTTTCCCGCGGCCATGGCGGCCATGGCGATGCGGTGGTGCGTGGCGACCGGCGTGGCGATGGCGACTGCCTGGATGCGCTCGTCGGAAAGGATGACGTCGAGGTCGTCGGTCACCGCGATCGATGCGTGACGCCCGATGACCTGTCGGGCACGATCGAGGTCGAGGTCACACACGGAAAGCAGCCACGCGTCGGGGCTAGCGAGGAAGTTCCGGATGAGGTTCGGACCCCAGTAGCCCGCGCC
>JANOQG010000223.1:0-18433 GCA_031422255.1 Actinomycetes bacterium
CCCCGAGTTCGACAATCCTGCGGTGGGGCAGCTCTGGCGGCAGACGTCCACGTCCTACGGCATCTTCCCCAACCTCGTGGTGCCGATGGATACCGGGGCCTTCACCTTCCTGTGCATGTGGCCAGTGGATGTGGCCACAACGGAGCTCGAGCTGCGCTGGTATGCGCCGGCGTGGGCTGGCGACGATGTGCCCAGCGACCACACCGACCGGATGGCGTTGTTCGACACCGTCATGGCGCAGGACACGGCGAACATGGCGCCGATCCAGGCGTCGGTGTCGTCGCGTGGCGCTCGGCCCTTTCAGGTGGGCTGGCACGAGCGCCTCATCCACCACTTCCAGCGTGCGGTCGACCTCGCCATCGGGCCAGAGGCGCTACCCGAGGGCACCGCGGTGTCCGACGCGCTCGACGGCTTCGTGGAGACCGCCTGAGGGCGTCATTACGGCTCGCTCGTTACCATCGTTCAGGTCCGGGACTCGACCGTCTCGGTGACGTTTCCGGAGGGGGCATGGGCTCGACCCAACGACTGCTGCTGAGCGGCGGCACGGTGATCGACGGCACGGGAGCTCCGTCGCGGCCCGACACCGATGTGCTGTTCGAGGTCGATCGCATCGTCGCTGTCGGCGAGACGGCCCGCGCCGCTGCGGCCGACGCGACCGACCAGGAACTCCTCACGATCGACGTCTCGGGCCTCACGGTGATGCCGGGCCTCATCGACGCTCACTGCCACATCACCTTTGGTGAGCCCGCCAGCAACGACGAGCTCTTCTTCCACCGCGAGCAGTCCACCGCGATGTTGGTGGCGGCACACAACGTGCCCAAGTTGCTGCGCGCCGGCGTCACCGGCTTCCTCGACGCCGACTGCATCTTCAACCTCGGCCCCGCCTTGCGCGACGGAATCGAGGCCGGCCTCGTCGAGGGCCCGCGCATGTCATCTGGGATGAACGCGCTGCTCACGGCGGCGGGCGGAACGGCAGGGCGGCTCATCCCCGACGAGGGCACCCTTGGCTACGCCGCCGTGATGCGCGGCCGCGACGAGATCGTGCGGACCACCCGCCAGCAGATCAAGTACGGCGCGGACTGGATCAAGATCCATGTGACCGGCTCGCTTCCTCGCTCCGACGGCGAGCTCACGGTCTGGTCGGCGGACGAGCTCCGCGCTGTCACCGATACAGCCCACGCGCTCGGCACCCCCACGATCGCGCACTGCCGAAGCGCTGAGTCGACTCGCATGGCTGCCGAAGCCGGGGTCGATCTGATCCTTCATGCCAGCTACCTCGATGACCGTGCACTTGAGGCGGTCGTCGCCTCCGGCGCAGCCATCGCTCCCACCTTCACCTTCCTCGCGAACCTGGTCGACCATGGCGCCAAGGTCGGTGCGCTCTCGGCACAGGTCGACATCTTCCGGGGTGAGATCGCGGCCACGGCCGAGATGATCCGCCGAGCGCATGAGGCCGGCGTTCGCCTGCTGTGCGGCTCCGAGAGCGGGTTCTCGCTCACACCGTATGGGCACTGGCACGCCCGTGAGGTGGAGCTCTTCGTCGATGTCCTCGGGCTGTCACCGATCGAGGCGATCGCGTGCGCCACGCGCAACGGGGCCCTCGCTCTGCGGCGGGCCGACGACTCGATCGGCGTGGTGCTGCCTGAGGCAGCCGCCGACCTGCTCGTGATCGACGGCGATCCCGTTCGTGACATCGCCGTGCTCGGGGACCGCTCGCGGTTGCGCCATGTGTTCTCCCGAGGTCGCTCCGTCGATCTGGATCGTCCGTGGCCGGAGCGACAGCCGCTTCGCGGCGAGCAGGTCGGCATGTGGTCCGACCGTCCCCTCACCTGGGACGTTGTCCATCCGTGACCGTCACATGACTGCTGACCGAAAGCGGAGTGTGCTCATCACGGGAGCTGGCGCCGGCTTGGGCGCGACGCTCGCGGTGAAGGCCGCCGAAGACGGTTGGCTGGTCGGCGTCCTCGATCGCGACGCGGATGCCGCTGCTCGCACTGCGGCGACGATCGGCTCGGCTGCCGTCGCGCTCGCCGCCGATACCACCGACGAGTCCGCCGTCGAAGCGGCCCTCGATGCGTTTGCCACGGCCACCAGTGCGCCCGCCCCCGATGCAGTGGTCTGCAACGCGGGCATCGTCCGGTTCGGTCCGCTGCTCGGGATCGACGCCGATGCTTGGCGCACCGTTGTCGACGTCAACCTCACCGGCACCTTCCTGACGGCCCGGGCTTCCGCTCGTCGCATGGTGGAAGCTGGCACGGGCGGGTCCATCGTCGCGATCACCTCGATGAACGGAGTGGCAGCCGGTCCCAACTCGGGGGCATACGGGTCGACCAAAGCTGGCGTCGCCCTTCTGGTGCAGCAGATGGCACTCGAGTGGGGACCGGTCGGGATACGCGTGAACGCGGTGGCCCCGGGCCTGATCGATGCGGGCATGTCAGAGCCGATCTACGCCGACCCCTCGATCCGCCGCCGCCGCTCGGAGCGGGTGCCCCTCGGGCGGCTCGGCACGGCGTCGGACGTGGCTGCAGTGGTGTTGTTCCTGCTCTCCGACGCGGCCGGATACGTCAGCGGGACCGAGATCCTTGTCGATGGTGGTGTCACGATGAGCGTCATCACCTCCCTGCCTCGGCCTCTGGCGGTCGACTCGGTCGGCGCGCCGGAGTCGAGTGATCCATGAACCAAAACCTCGTGCTGTCGGGCGGCCCAGGTCACGACTTCGACTCCACAACGGGTGTGATCGCTGAGATCAGCCTGGAGGCGGGCCTCGGGTGCCAGGTGGTGACGGATCCCGCCGAGCTGTTCGACCTTCTGCACCGCTCCGAGCGGGGGGAGGTCGAGCCGTGGGATCTCGTGACCGTCAACGCCCTGCGCTGGCGAATGGAGGCTGGTCGCTACGACCAGCTGCGGGAGGCGTTGGCCTTTGAGCTCGACGAGCCCGACGCAAGCGCCCTCAGGCGCTACGTGGTCGGCGGCGGCGGCCTGCTCGTGCTGCACACCGGCGTGATCTGCTTCGATGCGGAGCCCACCTGGCACGACCTCGTCGGTGCTTCCTGGAGCTGGGAGCGATCATCACACCCCCCGGTCGCCGACGTGGACGTGACCGTCACCGAGGCCGGCCGTCGGCATCCGGTCACGTCCGGCATCGAGTCGTTCCGCGTCCAGGACGAGTTGTACGAGTTCCTCGACACGGTCACCGATCTGGACCCGCTCCTGACGGCCACGCATGGGGGGATCACCCATCCTCTCGTGTGGGCGCGCACCCACGGGAAAGGTCGGGTGGTCACCGACGTGCTCGGACACTCGAGCGAGTCGCTGACGAACCCCGCCCACCGAGCGCTGCTCAGCCGAGGGCTGTGCTGGACACGTCGAACGTGACCGAGGAGCGAGCGATGCGACAACCCGACGTCGTCACCATCACGAGCTACGAGCAGGCGCGCGCAGCGTATCGACACAAGGAGCTGCGGCAGGCCTTGTACGACGCGGGCGAGGTGGTCATGGCCGACGTCCTCGTGAACCTCCACGGCGATGCGCATCGCGCTCGGCGTCGACTCGAGAATCGGCTGTTCCGCCGCGACACCCAGACCCGCTACGAGCGCGAGCTGTTTCCACCGATCGTGGAGCACACCCTCGAGCCGCATCTCGCCGCAGGCAGGGCCGAGCTCGTCGGCCTCAGCCACCAGATGATGATGAACCTCGCCGCGCTGACCGCCGGTATCGACCGACCGAAGGGAACCCCCGAGGAGACGCTGCACCTCTACTCGTATCTCATGCGCTTCATCGAAGGCGCCACGCTTGCTCACTACAGCGGCGACCGCGACGCCAAACGAGCCGAGGTGGCCGAAGCGCTCGAGTCCTTCGACCGCGAGTTCTTGGAGCCCTCGATCGCCAACCGGCTTCGCGCGCTCACACGGTTCGAGGCGGGGGAGCTGGGGGAGGAGGACCTCCCGCGGGACGTGCTCACCGTGCTGCTGCGGAACCAGGACAACCTCGAGCTGCCTCCAGACGTCGTGCTGCGAGAGACGTGCTTCTTCCTGCTGGCGGGCGCGCACACATCGGCTACCGCCTTCGTGCGCACGCTGCACAACGTCCTCATGCTCGCCGAGCGCAGCCCCTCAGATGCGGAGCGTGCGCGCTCGGACCTGGTGTTCCTGCAGCGGTGCGTGCACGAGACCATTCGCCTGCAGCCCTCCAGCCCGGTGGCGATGCGTTGGGCCCTCGCCGACGTTGAGCTGTCTGGTGGCGTGCGGCTCCGTAGCGGCGACAAGCTGGTGATCGACCTGATGGCCGTCAACCGCGACCGGTCGGTGTTCGGAGATGCGGCCGATGGCTTCGACCCCCACCGAGAGCTGCCATCCGGCGTGGCGCCCTGGGGGCTCAGCTTCGGGCTCGGGATGCACGCCTGCATCGGCCAGGACATGGCCGCGGGCCTCGACGCCATGGGCAAGACCCCGGCGGAGGATCATCTCTTCGGTCTCGTGCCAGTGGCTGCACAAGCAGTCCTGCAGGCGGGCGCACGCCTCATGCCGGATGATCCCCCGACGCTCGATCCCACCAACGATCGCGGCTATTGGGCCCGCTACCCCGTTCGGTTCTGAGCAGGCCGGATGCCATGATCGAGCGACCGTGATCGATCTGCACGCCCACGTCGTCCTCGAATCGGTGCTCGGGGCCGCAGGACCCCATGGCCCTGAGCTCGACGACGGGGATGCAGCCAGTGGCCGGCTTCCGTGCTTCCGGGTCGGGGCTTACACGCTCCGCGGCGTGCACTATCGCGACAGCCCGTTCATGGATCTCGACCTGCGGCTCGCGGCCATGGATCGACTTGGCGTCACCCTTGCGGTGCTTTCGCCCAACCCGTTGACCTACTTCGCTCATGTCGAGGCCGACTGGGCCGAGGCCTTCTGCCGGCGTCACAACGACGAGATGGCCGCGCTCGTGGCTCGAGCGCCCTCGCGGCTCGCGGGGTTTGCGCAGCTGCCCATGCAGGATCCCGAGCGCGCGGCCGCTGAGCTTCGACGCGCCGTGCGCGAGCTCGGTCTGCTCGGTGCCTACATCGGGACCGATCTCGGGCGCGCGCTCGATGACCCGGCGTTCGACCAGGTGTGGTCGACATGCACCGAGCTCGATGTGCCCCTGTTCGTTCATCCAGCGCCCGATGGCATCGACTCCCCGCGACGGGATGAACGGTTGGCGCGCTTCGACGGCGACCTCTGGTTGGGGTTCTGCTACGAGGAGACCCTCGCCGTGGCGACCCTGGTGCTTGGCGGCGTGCTCGATCGCCACCCGGCTCTGGACGTCTGCGTCAGCCATGGCGGCGGGGCCACCGCCTGGTTGGCTGAACGCCTCGACCACGCCGCTCGAACCAGGCCGTGGGCAAGCGACGAGCTACGAGTCGATGGCGCCGTGGCCGATCGACTCGCACGCCTTTGGTGGGATGCACACGTGGGCGGGCCGAGAGCGTTGCGCTCGTTGCTCGACGCGTTCGGAGCTGGTCATCTGGTGGCCGGCACGAACCTGGCCGGCTGGGATCAGAGCCCCGACCCGACCTGGGGTGACCCGGATCTGGGTGCGACCCTCGATGGCAACGCCAGGCGGCTGCTGCGCCTTGACGCTCCAACCTCGTGAGGGTTGGTGCCGGCCCGCGTGTGGCGCGGTCTGCTCAGTCGGGCAGGTTGAGCTGCATGGCGGCCCGCTCCGCGACGATCGGCCGGATGTGCTGGGCGATCAGCGCTTGGTGCGACTCGTGGTCGCGATAGGCGATGTAGCCGTCGACGTCGTCGAAGTCCGCGACAACAGCGAAGTCCCAGTTGCCATCGGCGAGGCCGGCATCGGGGCCAAACGTGTAGCGGCGGATTGCGTCGATCTCCGACGGCATCGTGGCCAGCCCCGCGGCCACCTTGGCCTTGGCGTCGTCCGTGGCATCGGAGCTCCAACGAAACATCACGACGTGTCGGAACATGGCCAAGCCTCAGTCGGTGGTTGCGAACCAGTTGGCGTGGAAGCCGAACGGCATCCGATGCGGGAGGTGTACCCGGGCGATCGGCCCGGCGGCGACATCTCGAGCGTCGAGGATGCACACGTCGGTGCTCTCGCGGCTTGCGTCGTAGACGGCGTTGATCAGCCACCCGTCATCCTCGGCCGTGCCGTCGGGATCGGGGGCAAAGACGCTCTCGCCGACGTGGCCGCTGCTCCCAGCGCTCCAGATCTGTCGATCGCCTGAGGTGTCGTCGTACTTGACGATGGTGTCGAAGTCACCGATCGACCGGTTGGCATCGAGAAAGGCCGACATGTAGGAGTAGCGAGAACGGATCCCGGTGGAGTCGTCGTTGATCCGGCAGAAGTCGCCGCCGAGATCGTCGAGCTGCTCCCATCCGGCCTTGCCGGCGTTGAGATCCACCCAGAACCGAGCGGGATGCCCAGGACTGGCGCTTGCGACCGACTGGTCGAGTGGCGCGTTGGAGTCGATGCCGAAGTCGGGGTGGGTGAACCGGCATCCCGAGAGCTCGATGCGGTCACCGTCGGCCCAGCCGTTCCAGAAGTGCTGTACGTGGCCTGGCTCGATCTCGAACCAGCGGACGTCGTCAGCTGAACCGAGGCGGGGCATGACTCCGATGCGCGTGCCGTTGTCCGGGCGCCACTGCACCATCGGGCCGGATCCGAGGTTCTCAAGGTCGAACACGATCGGCGAGTCGAGGAACACCGCGTGATGCTCGGTGATCACGAAGTCGTGCATCATCACCGGGGCAGGGATGGCGATCTTGGCGCGGTGGATCAGCGCGCCGGTGGCGTCGACCACGTAGTAGCGGATCACGGGTTCGAACACCGAGTAGGCGAAGAAGAACATCTCGCCGGTACGGGGGTCGATCCGGGGATGGGCGGTCATCGCTCCGTGCAGGGCTCCGTCGAAGTCGTACTCGCCAACGGTGTCGAGCGACGCAGTCACCTCGGTCGGCAGGCCACCCTCCCAGAGCGCGAGGTAGTGACCCGCATGCCGAACGATGTGGGTGTTGGCCGGGTTCTTGACTGGCCCGGCGTCTCCGACCAGCGATGGGTCTGGGAAGTTGGTCACCTCGCTGAGGCCGGGATACACAGCGCGGCCGAGCTTCGCTTCGGCCTCGAGTCCACGCGACCGGATCCAGCGGTTGCGGAAGGAGGCCTCACCGTCGTCGAAGGTGACCGAGTGCAGCATGCCGTCGCCGTCGAACATGTGATAGCGGCCGACTGGCTCGAACAACGGATTGGGGCCATTGCGCACGAACGAACCGCGCAGCCCGGCAGGCACCTTCCCGGTGATCTTGCAGCGGTCGAGATCGTGCTCGCCATCGATCGGGAAGAGGTTCCCCATCAGGTCCGGCTGGTTCTCGCGGTTCGTGACCTGTCCTGTGAGGACGGATGCTCCGTTCATCGCGCTGCTCCTTGAGTGGGTGGCGTGGATGACCGCCGGCCTCCGTGACGGAGGTTAACACCGTTTACCCCGGGCGATCGGCTCGGGTGCTGCTCGATTGCGCCGCGACCGGGCAGGTGGCCTCGACGACGATGGCTACCTTGGCCGCATGGAACTAGGGATCTTCTCAGGCCTCGCTGGCAGCGCAACCATCGATGCGGTGGTGGCTGATGCGCAAGCCTCGGCCGACGCGGGCTTCACCTCGTATTGGCTTCCGCAGATCGTGCAGCAGGCGGAGGCCATGAACATCATTGGTGCCGTCGCCCAGCACGTCCCGACCATTCGCTTCGGTACCTCAGTGGTTCCGACCTATCCGCGGCACCCGATGGTGATGGCGGAGCAGGCCATGACGACGAGCATGCTCACCGGCGGCCGATTCACCTTGGGAATCGGGCTCTCGCACCAGCCGGTCGTCGAGGGCATGTGGGGCTATTCGTTCGACAAGCCGCTTCGCCATGCCCGCGAGTACCTCGACGTTCTGATGCCCCTCCTGGCCGGTGAAGCGGTGAGCGTGGCTGGGGAGACCATCACCGCAAACGGGAAGCTCGCCATACGCGCGGACGAGCCGCCTGTGCTGCTCGCCGCCCTCGGACCGCAGATGCTGCGCCTGGCTGGTGCCCGGTGCGCGGGCACGATCACGTGGATGACGGGCGCTGCGACGCTGGCCAAGCTCACGGTGCCGACCATCAGCGAGGCTGCGACCGCGGCCGGGCGTCCAGCGCCCGAGATCGCGGCCGGGTTCCCGATCTGGGTGACCGACGACGTTGCGACCGCCCGCGAGAATGCCGCCCAGACCTTTCTCATCTACGGCCACCTGCCCTCGTACCGGGCGATGTTGGACCACGAGGGTCTCAAGGGTCCGGAGGACCTGGCGATCATCGGCGACGAAGCCGCATGTGGGGCACGTCTGGACGAGCTGGACGCCGCCGGCGTGACGCTCTTCGCGGCGTCAGAGTTCGCAGCGAATCCCGAGGACCGGGCACGAACAAGGGCGTTCCTGAGCAGCCGCATCTGATCGAGCGGTCACCGCATGGAGCCGGGCTAGGGAAGTGGCTTGACCGCCTGGAGCGTGTAGCTGTGCGGGAGCCGCTCGGGCTGGTCGGCGATGCGGTACTCGCCACCGTCGAGCGTCTCCATCTGTCCAGGTATGGCTTCCCACGGCACGCTGTCGTGCTCCTCGAACATGGTCAGCTGCAAGCCGCTCGTGAGCAGTGCCGTGATGATCTCGCCGAGGCCGTGATTCCACGAGTGGGAGACGTTGTGCTCGAACACGACGTCGGTGTCCACGTAGGTGCCGGGCTCGTCGAACACCAGTGCTTGGGTGTGCTCGAAGTAGGGGAACTTGAGCGCGAGGAGGTCGTCAGGCCGTGTGTCGTCGACTGCCCAGAGCACAGGATGGCCCTCGCGGATGAACAGTCGGCCGCCGGGCCGAAGGAGGTCGGCCACCACCTGTGCCCAGCGGCTGATGTCGGGTAGCCAACAGATCGCGCCGATGCCGGTGAACACGAGGTCGAACTGCTCCCGACCGAGCACCTCGACCGCGGAGTAGGTGTCCGTCTCCACGAAGTCGACATCGGCGTCTGCCAGGTCGGCCAGCCGCCGGGCCTCGACCAGGGCGGCAGGCGAGAGGTCCAGGCCCGTCATCCGAGCGCCGAGCCGGGACAGGGAAACGGTGTCGGTGCCGATGTGGCACTGCAGGTGCACGCCGCGGAGGCCGGAGATGTCGCCGAGCCGCGGGAGATCGAAGCGGACGACGTCGCTCAGGAACGTCGGATCCTGGATGAACTGATCGACGGAATACCCAGGTGAGGCAGCGTGGGCAGGTGCCCGCTCGTCCCAGTTGGTGCGATTGACCGCGAGATACTCCTCCATTCCCAACCTTTGCACGCTTGGGCCTACTCGATGAGGAGCACCAGCCCGGCCGCGATGCCCATCGTGACCAGAATTGCACCGAGGATCGTGGCCAGCCAGAGCCGTTGCCAGTGGGGTCCCCGTACGAGGATGTAGACGCCCGCAGCGATCGAATAGATGGTGAAGAGGATCGGCGGGCCGAGCCAAAGGGCTACGGCCACGATGATGCCGAGCGCCCACTCGGCGGCTCGGCGCCAGGTCAGGGACCCCCGCCCTCCGCTGTTCATAGCGTGGCGGAGCCTGAGGCCCCGGGCGTCGCCAGGTAGGCGAGCACGGCGGCAACGCAATCGATCAGGGGCTCGGTTGTGTCCACGACGAGAGCGCCCTTGCGCGGTCGGTGCGGGCGACGAGTCGGCGACGCGCGCACCTCAGCGGCGTGCTCGGCTTCTGCGACCTGACTGGGGCGACGATGTCGGAGCTCGATTCGCTGGCCGGCGACGCCATCAGGGCAGGCGCACTCGACGAAGAAGTACGTGGCGCTCGCGGCGGTTGCGAGGGCCATCCCGCGGGCGGGGATGGCCTCGTACACAGCGGGGCTGTCGATGATGACGGAATGCCCCTGATCGAGGAGATCCCGCGCAAGATCGAAGATCACCTCATAGGAGACGGCCCCGGCGGGTGGGTGCGGAACACCCGCCGAGATGACCGCTGACTTCGTCGTGTCGTGGTCAAGCACGACTGCTCCGGTGGACGAGCCCACTGCGAGGGCGATGGTCGACTTCCCGCTGCCCATCCAACCCGCCATCTGGAGAAGGAACTGCGCCACGCGGCTGACCCTACGCGTCGGTTCGGTACGCCGTCCTCCGTCCCGCCGGTCCCGGCGTCGGGCCGGGTCCGAACGGGCATGCCTCAGAGCTGTCACACCCCCTGAGGATGATTGGGGGCATGGATGCAACGCGTGCGGAAGGTTCATACGAGGGGGCCTTTCGGGAGGCCGTAGTCGGCGTGATGGCGCGGATCGCGAGCGGTGAACGCGAGGCGGTGTGGGAGCTGCACGATCTGGCGGAGCCAGCGTTGGCTCGGATGCTGCGGTCCGAGGCCCGCCGGATCGATGTGCGCATCGGCGAGGAGGACATCTTCGATCTCACGCTCGATGCCGCGATCGATCTCGCCAAGCTCGCCCGTTCGTGGAAGCCCGATGGTGCGCCGCCGTGGGTGTGGGCTCGCCGCCACATCACCTCCCTCGTCCACGAGCACATCGGGACCTTCGCTCGCGCTCTCGACGAGGAGCACTTCCGTGTCGAGGCGCCTGTTGCGCAACCGGCGCTGCCCGAACCGCGCGAGGTGCTGCAAGACCTTGCCCGTCGTCACCCGTCGGCCCATCGGCTCGATCGATGCCTCACGGCCAACGTCACCGATCGAGACGCCTCGATCTGGCTCGGCGTGCACCTCGAGAAGGCGGCGGGCAACCGCTCTCCTGCCGTCACGATCGCCGCTGATCACGGCCTGCGCCCCGACGCGGTGCGAAAGGTCGTGCAGCGAGTGAGCAAACGAATGGCCAACGTCGCGTGAGCTCACCATCGCCCGGTGTCACAGGGGCCCGCTACCAGGGCGCATGGGCAAGCGAGAGCGCGGAACCATGCAGGTCATGGTCAGGATCGCGGCTGGGATCGCCGTGGGGCTCGTCGTGTTCGCCGCCGGCTGCTCTGCCATCTTGAGCGGAGCAACGAGCGATGCGATGGGTGGGATCGCCACTCCCAAGGCGGCCCTGCTCGTGGTGGGGAGATCGCGCCGGCTACCCGCTGTCTTGGGCGAATCCGGAGGCCGGGTGGCCGAGCAGGTGGCGAGCGATGTCCTAGAGGCTCCGTAGGGTGCGGGCCGTGACCGTCGCTGCTCCCGCGCTCGCGCTGCTCCAGCAGCTCACCGGTCAGGCCGACGCCGCATTCCGGGACGGGCAGCTCGAGGCGATCAACCGGCTCGTCGAACAGCACGGGCGCACGCTCGTCGTACAGCGCACCGGATGGGGCAAGAGCGCCGTCTACTTCATCGCCACTCGGCTGCTGAGGGACGAAGGAGCGGGACCAACCGTGCTCATCTCGCCTCTGCTTGCCCTCATGCGCAACCAGCTCGAGGCGGCCGAGCGAGCGGGCGTGGCCGCCGTCACCATCAACAGCGCGAACCAGGACGACTGGCCCGACATCGAAGACCAGATCCGGGCAGGCGAGGTCGACCTCCTGCTCATCTCCCCCGAGCGGCTCCAGAACGAGCGATTCCGCGACGACGTGCTCCCGCAGCTCATCGCCGAGCTCGGCATGCTCGTGGTCGATGAAGCGCACTGCATCAGCGACTGGGGCCATGACTTCCGGCCCGACTACCGCCGCATTGCTCACGTGCTGGCCGAGCTGCCACCAGAGGTCCCCGTGCTGTGCACCACGGCCACAGCCAACGATCGGGTCATCGCCGATGTCGTCGCTCAGCTCGGCGATTCCCTCGAGGTGCTTCGAGGCCCACTGGAGCGCGAGTCGCTTCGTCTGGCCGTCGTGGACCTGCCGGCGGCCGCCGATCGTCTGGCCTGGCTCGCCACCGTCGTGCCCGATCTGCCGGGATCGGGGATCATCTACTGCCTCACCATCCACGACACCCGTCGCGTCGCCGAGTGGCTCCGCACCCAAGGGATCGACGCGCGGGCCTACAGCGGCGATGACGACCCAGTCGTACGCATCGGCCTGGAGGACGCCCTCCTGCGCAATGAGCTGAAGGTGCTGGTTGCCACGTCGGCCTTGGGCATGGGGTTCGACAAGCCCGACCTGGGCTTCGTGATCCACTACCAGTCGCCCGGGTCGCCAATCGCCTACTACCAGCAGGTGGGCCGGGCCGGCCGAGCGCTCGACGAAGCCTACGGAATCCTCCTGTGCGGGTGGGAGGACAAGGACATCCAGGATCACTTCATCACCACCGCCTTTCCCGAGCGGGCACAGGCCGAGGGCGTCGTGGAGCTCCTGGCCGCGTCCGACGGGCCTGTGTCGATCGCTGAGATCGAGGGTGCGGTGAACGTGAAGCGCAGTCGGCTCACGCTGTTGCTCAAGGTGCTGGAGGTCGACGGCGCCGTCGCGCGCGCGGGCGGCCGCTGGCGGCGCACCGACGAACCGTGGGTCTACGACGCCGTTCGCGTCGAGCAAGTCACCGCCCACCGCCGCGAGGAGCAGGCGGCGATGTCGACCTATGCCACGTCGCCCACCTGTCGGATGGTGCAGCTGCGCGTGCAGCTCGACGACCCCGACGCAGTTCCCTGCGGGCGGTGCGATGCATGTGCCGACGCCCCGTGGGATGTCGACCTGCCCGTGGCGCTCGTGGCCGACGCCCTCACGCATCTGCGCCGCGGCGACCAAGTGCTCGAACCGCGTGCCCGATGGGCCGGCGGCGCGCCCGGGTTGCCGACCGGCAACATCACCGCTGGCGAGCGGCTGCAGCCCGGCCGCGTCCTGTCGATCTACGGAGACGGCGGCTGGGGTCACGTCGTACGTGAGGCCCGCACCGCCGGAGCCGCGCCCATCGAGCTGCTGGAAGCGGCCGACGAGCTCATCCGCCGCTGGAGCCCCACTCCGTGGCCGCAGTGGGTCACCTTCGTACCGTCCGCCAGCATCGGGATGTCCGCCGACCTCGCCACGGCGTTGGGCGCGGTGCTCGGCCTCCCTGTGCACGACGTCGTCGGGAGGGCGACCGCGCGCCCGCCACAAGCGGCCATGGACAACAGCACCCAGCAGCTCGCCAACGTGCACGACGCGTTTGAGATCGTCGCCGACGTGCCGTCCGGCCCGGTGCTCCTCGTCGACGATGTGGTCGACTCTCGGTGGACGATTACGGTGGTGGGTGCGCTGCTGCGCCGGGCTGGCGCGGCGGAGGTCCACCCCTTCGCTCTCGCCCGTTCGCGGAGCTGAGCGCATCTCGGGTCCAGTGTCCGCCCGGGTGACCGAGCGGGGGGTGGCAGACTGCCCGCGTGCTTGCTCGGCCCTACAGCGATCGGGAGCTTCGCGACGTCGCCGAGGGCTACCTGCACCACGAGATCGTGACCCTCTGCGGACAGGTGCGCGAGCTTCGTGAGTGGAACACCGTCGGGTCGCTGCTCGCGCCCGTGCACGACGCGCTGCTCGAGGCCCCGCTGATGCACTTTCTGGTGCTCGATGACTTCTTGGGAACGCGGCCGGTCATCGCACGCGGCGACGTGGGGGCCCAGCACTACTTCCCCGGTCGGTCGCTCGCCCCGGTCCTCAGCCGTCAGGAACGCGAGGAGCTGGAGGCTCAGCTCCAGCTCGGTCGACCCCGCCGCCCGATACGGGACTGGGATCACGAGGACATCACTGCCCGTTTGTGCGAAGCATTCGTGGGCTTCGCACAGAGCCTCGACCGCCACCCCGAGACCGTCGTCCGCCAACGCGGTCAGTGGTTCACGGAGGCCAGGAGCGTCGCGCACGCCTTCGATCTCGAGGTGCGCACGGACACCATCGTCATCTCGCTACGCGACGAGGACCAGCCCATCCCAGCGGAGCCCCTGCCCGATTCCCGGTAATCGGCACCGGATCGGGTCCGGGCGACCGACCGCCTCAGTAGAACTCCGGCTCCTTGTGGGGCATGACCGCGATGATGAGCAGGCCCGGGAGGAACAGGAGAGCACCGAGCACGACGCCGAGCAAGGACCGGTCCCTTCGCTGGCCGATGCGATACCCCAATTGGGTGCTTGCCAGCACGCCGACCGCGGCAGCCACGAGCGACGTGAACTCAAGTTCGGTGAGTTGCAGAAGGTCCATGAACATGGGCAGATCATCTCGTGTCGTCGCGGCGAGGTGAATGGGTCGAACGAACTCTTCCGGCGCGGGCAGGTGGGCAAGACGGCCCACACCGGCCGCCTGTCAGGACATCATGTCGATGATGCGACGCGCGTTGGCGATCGCTGGCGGACGAATCACGTACCTGCTGATGCCGAGCTCGTCTCTCGTGTGCTGCAGCTTGCTTGCGATCTCGACGAAGCTGCCGATCCAGACGAAGGGTGTTTGGAGCAGGTCATCCACCGATGCACCGGGGATGTGCTCGGTCAGCCGCCTCGCCTCGGCGGCTCGATCGTCCGTGACCACCACGGCCTGAACAAGCGCCTCGATCTCGCGATGTGGGCGCGCATCTCCGACGGCTGAAGTGAGGATGGCGATGGTCTGTCGCATCGCCCGCTGGCTCCAGTCGACTTCGTGCCGATGGCCGTCGGCCAACGTGCGAAGCGCTCCCGTGATCCCGACGATGTCCGCATTCCGACTGGCGAAACGAAGCACTCGATCACCGTTCCCGCCCACGAGGAGCGGAATCGGGTCGCGTACTGGCCTTGGATCCTCCAACACCGCGTCGAGGAGCGTCAGATAGCGGCCGTTGTAGGAGGTGGGACCTCCGGCAAGCAGCGACGAGGTCGCCTCCACCAGCTCGATCATCCGTCCGACTCGCTCACCCGCCGAGGGAAACGACCGACCTGACGACGTCCACTCCTGGGGCGTGTGCCCTGCTCCCACACCCAAGATCGCCCGCCCGTCCGACACGACGTCCAGGGTGGCAACGGCGTTGGCAAGGGCAATCGGCTCCCAGACGCCCGCATTGACCACACACGTACCGAGTTCGATCCGTTCCGTTACGGCTGCCGCCGCGGCCAGCGCCACAAAGGGGGACGACGACGAGCCCGGATGATCCGCGGCGTACAGCGCGTGGAAGCCCGCATCCTCCACGGTTCGGGCCAGCCGCAGCCATGAGGTTCGGTCCCTTGGGCTCGCCTGGACCGACACTCGGAGGCTCATTCGACCATTGCAGCACGAAGACGCCAGCGTTCGAAGCGCGCCCGCGATCTGCCACTGCCCTCGGTGGCTCGAACAGCGCATCGGTCGCCACCGAACCGCTCCGGGTAGGTTGCGCGTCGTGGACCGCGAGCCGCTTCCCGTGCTGCACCTCAACCTGCTCGTTGCCGACCTCGACGGGTCAGTGGCCTTCTACGAGCGGTTCTTCGGATTCAAGCGTCACGCGCAGTACGGGGACGGCACCGTGTTCGTTCGGAACCCCCAGGGTTTCGACCTCGGCCTCAAGCCAGGCGTTCCCGGGGCCATGCCCGCCCCTACGATGCACTTCGGCTTGCGGGCGCCACACCCGGAAGCGGTGCGAGCACTCCGCCAGGAGCTGCAACGTGCGGGGGTCCCCTTCACCGAGGAGTGCGACGAGGACGACTTTGTTGGGTGCAAGGTGCTCGATCCCGACGGCTACGAGATCGAGATCTACTGGGAGGCGTGAGGGCCGGCCGCTCGCAGCGGCGATACTTGGCGCATGCCTGAACGCAACGTGCTCGGCGGGGAGCTGGAGTCATGTGGCACGGAGCCACTCACCGGCTTCTACCGCGATGGTTGCTGCAGCACCGGCCCTGAAGATCAGGGCAGCCACACGATCTGCGCGGTGGTGACCCTCGAGTTTCTGGAGCACCAACGCAGGATTGGCAATGATCTCAGCACACCGATGCCGGAGTACCGCTTCCCCGGCCTCGTGCCTGGCGACCGATGGTGTGTGACGGCCGCCAACTGGTTGCGCGCCCACCACGACGGTGCCGCCGCGCACGTAGTGCTCGCCTCCACCCACGAACGGGCGCTTGAGATCGTGCCGGTCGAGGTGCTTCAAGAGCACGCCGTCGACGTGCCGTCTGATCCCAGCAGCCTCGACGGCTGATGGCATGGGACGGCGCCGACTACCAGGCCTGCTTCGACCGGTTGGCCGCCACCGGCGCTGACGTACACGGCGAAGCCACCTTCGTGCGGGCCTATCGGCCGACGTCGGTGTTGGACGCGGGCTGTGGCACCGGTCGGGTGGCCATCGAACTTGCTCGGGGCGGCATCGAGGTCGTGGGCGTCGACGTCGACACGTCGATGCTGGCCTCCGCTCGCGACCGAGCCCCGGAGCTCACCTGGGTCGAGTCAGATCTCGCGGCGTTGGATCTTGGACGCACGTTCCCCGTTGTGGTGATGGCCGGGAACGTGCCGCTGTTCACCCCGGCGGGCACGGAGGCAGCGCTCGTGGCGGGTGTGGCGCGCCATGTGGCCCGGGGCGGAGTCCTCGTTGCGGGCTTCAGCCTGGGCCGTGGCTACGACTGCGCCGCCTATGACGCGCACGCAGCGGCCGTCGGCCTGGATCTGGCAGAGCGCTTTGCCACGTGGGCCCGTGCCCCGTTCGACGGTGGCGCGTATGCAGTGAGCGTGCACCACCGTCCTGGCTCGCTCCTCACGGTTCGGTGACAGACCAGCCGCGACGCCGCAGCTCGTCTGCCAGGAGGTCGGCCGGCATGCCTCGCAACGCTTGCACCCGCTCCCCCTCGAGCCGGTCGCTGGCGGACCGTTGCTCCATCGACGGTCCGGCCCCGATCGGCGCCTCGTGGTTCGGATCGGCTTGCAGTAGCTGATCGATCAGCGCGGAAGCTTCGTCTCGGGTGAACTTGCCGCCCGCCTGACGCTGGGTGAGCCCGAGCGGGCCTCGCGCATCACGAACGCTCTCGTGGCCGGCCCTCTGCAGCAGCGACTCGAGGTACTGCACCTGCTTGTGGGTGGCCGGCGGACCCGACTGCCTGCTGAAGGCCATGACCGAGCCTCCCATGCCGGGTGTGACGGTTTCGACCACTGCAGGTGCCGAGCTACTCGTCTCGCTCGATGCGGAGCCATCGGTAGCCGTCCCACCACTGGGTGCCGTCCTCGGAGCGCCGCTCGCGGGCGGAGACAGCGGAGGCCGCCTTGTCGACGCGGTCGGCCTTCACGCGTCGCCGCGATGGGCTCACGACGATCACGACGAACCCGAGGACGACCAAGGCGCTCCCGACACCGACACCCTTGGCGACCTCAACGGTCGCGAGTCGCCGGCACTCCCGCTCGTGCTCCAGCTGGACCGTACGGTCCGCCCCGGACGTGGCGACGATGAGGTTCGGCTCGCGATCGCACCGGGTGCCCGACTCGGGGCGCTCCAGCCACGTGAACCACGTCGCTGCGGCCAGGCCGAGCAGAACGATGCCGATCCCTAGTCGTCGCACGCCGGCACATTATCGGCGGTTCTCACGCCATGGGTCGCTCGCCCAACGAGGTGGATCAGATCGGGTCGTGAATCGTGTCCGTGCCGGGGTCGGCTGCGTGCGCTGTCCAGGTCGCTCCGTCCCAGTAGCGCATGGCGTGTCGGCCCGAAGGATCAGGGTGCCACCCTGCGGGCGGGAGGTTCTGGGGCTGGGGGGCTTCGATGGGTGCCATCGGCGCCGGAACGCGGGCTGGCTCGGACGGCTCCACCTCGGTAGCGGCCAGCGGCCTGGGTTCTGGTTGGGCGCTCGCCGCGTCCACCAGCCCGACCTCGGGCTCGGCGCGGGTTGCAGCGTCGGCAACCGGCTCCGGGGCGCCGTCGGGGGTCGGAGGAGGCGTGAAGAGGGGGGTCGCCGGGATGAGGGGGTGCTCCGGTGCTGGCTTGCCCGATAGCGCCACGAGGATGGCGGTTGGAACCGCAAGAGCTGCCGTGCCGAAGGGCGGCCAGGGGGTGGCCGGGGGGTGGTCCGGATCGGCTCCGAACTGCACGCCGGCCATCACCCGATCGGCGTCATAGGTGGACCTGGCGGCGATGTCGGCCGCGGCCCAAGGCGCCGTCCCGGCCCAGCAGACCCAGTGGCCGTGCCACACGCCGAACAGCCACGGCAACTGGGTGAGCCCCTCGACGGGCGGCTCGTCGATCCACCACTCGAACACCATGCGTTCGACCCCCGGAACGCGGCCGGTGCGCACGCATGCCTCGCGCACGCCGTCAAACCATGCCCGCGTGAGGGGCTGCGTCTCGTCGCCGGTGGGGCCGTCGTCGGGCAAGAGCGCGATCGTCGCTGCATGGCTGCGTTCCATCATGGCGAGCGCTTCCTCGGGGGACCGGGGAAGCGGCGGGGACGGCATCTCTCCCGGCATGCGAGCCCAGAGCAGCGGGTGGAGGCCGGGGGGCCCAGCTTGCAGCGACGAATGATCAGGCATGGCCCTATGTGATCACGTGGGGGCACTCCGCGTGTACGCAGGGCACGAAGCGGCACCCGGCCGCACCACCCGCCACTGGCGCTCGCTGAGC
>JANOQG010000224.1:0-3007 GCA_031422255.1 Actinomycetes bacterium
CTTGCCACCATCGTGGTCGTGGAGCGCCCGGGCACCCCAGACGCGGTCCCGCTCGATGGGTGGCGCTGGGCTCGAGTTGAGGTTCCGGGCATCGAGGTGTCCAGCACAGATCTCCGGGAACGCGCGAGCGACGGACGTCCACTGGACTACCTCGTCACGCGTGAGGTCGTTGCTTGGATCGAGACCCACGGGCTCTACCGCGGGGTCTCATGACGAGCTCCACCGACGATCCGCTCTCGAGCGTGGTGGCCGGAATGGAGCTCCCGACAGCGGGCACGGGTGCTCGCGCAGCGCGTCGGTCGGCCGCCGGGGCTCACCCGAAACCCGAGGGCGGCGATGCGCCGGACTCGCTCGATCCGTCGCACCGTCGTCCGACGCGTCTGTGGATGGGCGTGTTCGCCTCGTGCATGGTCGTACTGCTTGGAGCATCGTTGGCGCTTACCTACGTCGGCGTGCAGACGGTCCGATCGAGCAAGGCGGGTCGTATCGTCTCAACGGTCACGGACCCGGCTGCGCCAGGGTTCGAGGCCTTCGTTGAACCCACTCCCACGCTGGTCGTCCTGCATGAGGCCAACGATCAGCTCGTTTCCATCGCTGTGCTCGCGCTGAACAATGGTGATGCCGGTGGGAGTGTGGTGCTCCTGCCGACCGCGACGCTGACTGGCGAGGGGGCAAAGGCCATACCGCTCTCGGTGGTCTATGCGTTTGCGGCCGACCGGGCGGAGGCGACCCGGGCGGGCGTGCAAGCCGTGTTGGGGATCGGCATCGCTGAAGCGGTGATCGTGGACGACGCTCGGTGGGCGGAGCTGGTTGGGCCCGTGGCTCCGATCATGCTCACGAACCCCGACGACCTGGACGAGTTCCCGGCCGGCTCGGTGTCACTGCTTCCCGACCAGGTCGGCTCGTGGCTCGTGGCAAAGGGCGCCGACGAAAGCGACCTGGGTCGTCTGTACCGCCAGCAGCTGTTCTGGGAAGCCTGGGCGGCCGCGGTGGCGAGTCGTTCCGCCGATCCTGGAGTCGTCCCCGGTGAGGTCGAGGTGGGGATCGGGCGGTTCGTCCGGGGACTCGGCAAGGGTCAGGCACGGGTGGCCACGCTCCCGGTTGATGAGAGCCTCGATGGCGATGGCAACCCGCGATTCGAGGCCGACGCGGCCGCGGTGGAGGTGTTGATCAGTGATCTCGTGCCGTTCCCCACGGGCAACGTGGAGGGAGCGCGCACGCGGGTGCGGCTGCTCAGCGGCAGCGGCGACCCCGAACAGGTTCTGCGAGCGGCGCCGTTGGTGGTGCCCGCCGACGCCGAGATCGTCATAGCGGGAAATGCCGACCGCTTCGACTACACCGTCACCGAGATCAGGTACCACGATTCCGGCCAGAGGGTGGCAGCCCAGCGCATTCGAGACTCGCTCGGTGCTGGCAAGGTGGTCGATGATCCTCGCCCCGCCGAGTCCTTCGATGTCACGATCGTGCTTGGCACTGATGTCTAGACCGACCACTAGGAGCCACCCCTGACGAAGCAGACGACCCTCGAGGAGACTCGCCAGTGGGCCATCACCGCAGCGCGAGCGGCCGATGACAAGCAGGGCCACGAGGTGGTCGTGCTCGAGGTGGCAGCAGTGCTCGGCATCTGCGGCTGGTTCGTGATCGCCAGCGGAGCGAACGATCGGCAGGTGAAGGCGATCTGTGACGAGGTCGAGCACCAGGTGCACGCATCGGGGGGTCCGAAGCCCAAGCGAATCGAGGGGATGCAGGACCGCCTCTGGGTGCTCATGGACTACGGCGACGTTGTCGTGCACGTGTTCCAGCAGGAGCAACGCGAGTTCTATGACCTCGAGCGGCTGTGGGCAGACGTCCCCCGGCTCGACTGGGCCGATCCCGCCGCCTGACACCTCACTGCCATCGCGTCGAGGTCAGGTCAACGAGGTGACGCTCGCGATCACGTACTGCTCGACCTGGGCATCCGTGATGATTGCCTGCTGGGCGTTGCTCGGTCCCGAGGTTCGGAACCGCTCCACTGAGTCGACGTCGACCCACCTCTCGAACACGTTGATCCTGCCAGGATCAAGCGGATCCTCGGACAGGTAGAAGTCAAGACATCCGCTGGCCGCCCTAGCCAGCTCGATGTCGGACTGGCAAGCCTCCAGATACGGCTGTCGAGCGTCGGCCGCGACTCGGAGCCATCCGGACACGATGATCATGCGAAACCGTACCGTTCGGCCTCGGCCTCGGCCTCGCTGCCCCTGCCGGGGTGCGTTCTGGGAGGTGGGCAGCGACATCGCAGGTTAGGTTGCTCGGCGGCGACGCAGCATCGAGGAGGATTTGTGCGACATCGAGTCGGCAACGAACGCCTGGCAAAGATCCCGCTGTTCCAGGGCCTTTCGGGGAAACAGCTGGCGGCGGTTGACGCGCTCGTCACGACTCTCGACGTGTCGAGCGGTAGTGAGCTCATTCGTCAGGGTGAACTGGGCCGCGAGTTCGTGGTGGTGGTGAACGGAGAGGCGGAGGTGCGCCGAGACGGCGAGGTCATCGCGATCCGGGGGCCGGGCACGTTCTTCGGTGAGACGGCTCTGTTGCTCGATCAGCCCCGAAACGCGTCAGTCGTGGCGACGACGGACATGACGATCGAAGTGATCGACCGCCAGGACTTCAAGCGACTGCTCGAGAAGCATCCCGACCTGCACGCCCCCCTGTTGGAGGCCACGGCGCAACGCCTGTCGGCGATCGACGAGGGAACCTGATGCGAGTGGTCGCCACCTGCGGGCACCGTGTAGTTCAGTCGGCGAAGACGTCCCGACTGTGCTGGATGAAGAACGTGTGGTCGTGGCCCTTGTTCGGGTCGTCCTTGTTGTACGTCGTCTTCATCTGCCCGTCGGGGACGGCCTCCTCGGTGTAGATCGCCCCTACCGGGCAAACATCGGGCTGGTAGCAGGCCGTGCATGACGTGCACTCGTCCATGTTCACGTAGAGCGTCGTGTCACCGAAGATGGCGATCGCATCGGGGTTCGGCTGG
>JANOQG010000225.1:0-9398 GCA_031422255.1 Actinomycetes bacterium
GCGAGAGACAGACAGCTCCCAGCCAACCAGCCAGATCACTGCCAGCAGGCCGAACCCGGCGATGATCGTGTGCTTGTGCTTGTCGAAGGCCATGACGTTGAACTGGCTGTCGAAGCCGCCGATGAGCCCGAGGCACGAGGCCTCGATGAAGCCGAAGAGCGCCAGGACGATCACCCAGTAGACCAGGGTGCCGCCGATGACGCCGGGGTAGAACTCGCCACCGTGGGCGGCGAAGACCATGAACCAGAGCATCGGGATCGAGAACAGCGTGTTGCAACGCGAGGCACGGGAGGCCTTCTTTGCAGCAGCCGGGGCATCCGGGTTGGCGGAACCGCCGCCGGCCACGGTCTCGGCGTTGCCGATCACGATCTTCTGGTTGCGCCAGATCACGCCCCACACGTTGAGGAACATCGTGATGCCGAAGAGCATGCCCGTGAGGATCGCCGTGCCGCTCGGGCCAGCCAGGTAGTTCGAGTTCTCGGCGCTGCTGCGCAGCCCGACGAGGATGAGGCCCGTGAGGAAGGTGAGCAGGGCCGCGTAGCGGAACCACCACAGCGCCCGGAAGGTGAGCTTGCGCAAGGCCTCGCTGCGAGCGCCATCGGAGAGCTCCGCGTAGGCGGGCACTTGGATGAAGTTGAAGAAGTACAGAAGGCCGATCCAGGTGATGCCCACGAGGATGTGCGAAGCACGGCTGAGCACCGCCAGCGCACCAGTTGCCTCAAAGAAGTTGTTGAAGAGCTCCACGCTGGACACCTCGTCGTTGAGTGACGGACGGACCGCAACCTACAGAGGTGGAGGGCTCGCCTCAACCATCCTGGCTACCGTGCGGTCCATGTCGGACCAGGGCGAGTACGGCGACCCCACCCGGGTCGATCTCCCATCTGTCGATTCCACGCAGGCCATGCCGGTCGCCGCGGGCCCGCCCCCGTCCGCCCCGCGCCCGCCTGCGGGCGAGCCGCCGGCAGAGCCGCCCGATCGACGATGGTGGATTCTGGCAGGGCTCCTGATCGCAGTGCTGGTGATCGGGTTGGCCATCCTCGTGCTCACGGCGGACGACAACGACGGCAACGCCAGTGGCTCCACCACCACCGAAGCCACCACCACCAGCAGCACCGAAGCCACGACAACCACTACAACCGAGGCCACCACCACAACGGAGGCTACGACCACCACAACGGCGGGGCCGTCGCCCACGGTGGCGCCGGGCCTGTGCGTCTCCTCGGCTCCCGACGATCCAGAGACGGCCGCGCAAGTTGTCTTCCAAGCCTGGACCCTGCGGGATGCGAGCTGCGCAGGCAACCTCATGACGGCCAACGCGCGCGATCAGCTCTTCGCACTGAACGGCGACGGAAGCGACATGACCTTTGCTGGCTGCTTCGATCAGGACAACCCCGACCCGCACACGCTGTGCTCGTTTACGTACCCCGGCGGCGCAACCAACTACCGGATGAACTACAGCGAGACCGAGGGCTGGATCGTCTACGACGTGTTCCAGGCCGCCGACTGACGCAGGTCGCTCAGATCGCGAGGCCGAGGCCCCAGCACCACAGCGGGGCGGCGATCAAGAGCGAGTCCAGCCGCCGCAGGGCCGACGCCGGTCCCGCTGCGGTGGGGAGCAAGGCAGAGGCAGCGAGCTGGCCGAGTGGGGCGGTCACCGCCACCACGCCGCCGAAGAACCACGCCTCGCCGAAGCTCAGCGCCGAGAACGGCGTGGTCGAAACGATGAACGTGATCACGACGATGGCCGCGATCCCGGCCGCCGGACCCTCGAACGCACTCTGGCTCCCCGTCCCCACGAGGTAGTCGCCGGTTTCGTAGGCCGACACCAGCAGAAGCAGCGCGATGGCCGAACCCTGGTCGAGCCGGGCGAGCAGAACCATCGACATGCCTGCGAGGCCAGGCAACAGGGCGCATTGGATCGTCCAACCGGCGGCGGCCACCGCAGCCGGGCGAGCGGTCCGATCGCCTACGCCGGTCGCCAACGCGAAGCACACACCAGCGAGCAGCGCGATCCCAGCGCCGCCAGCCCCCAAGCACGCGCCGGCCCCCATCGCGCCAGCCATCCCCGCGGCAACGGGCTCGCTGGGTGACTCGCCTTGCCGCCGCCAACACCGCGCCGTCTGTGCAGCGGCGGCGGCCGCCGCCCCTCCGTAGACCAGCGCGGTTGACAGAGGACCGACGGCGAGGGCGGCAGCAGCAGCCAGGAACCACAACACGCCGAGCCGCACCCGTGGTCCGCTGATGTCGTACGGAACGGCGTACCGGCGCGCCCGGCGCCGCGAGCTGGCCTTGGTCGAGCCACGGACCTGGGGCGCTGTATCCCGAGCCGCCATCAGCTCGCCCCGCCCGAGACCGGAGGGAGGACGGCCACCTCGTCCGTGTCGGCGACGGCATCGGTCGGCTCGCACGGCTCACCGTTGCGCCAGATCTGGCAGTGCTCGACGACGAGGACGAAGGGGGAGCCATAGCGCTCCCGCGCTCCCTGCAGAACGGCGGCCACAGTGGCGCCGGGAACATCGTCCCTGCCGGTGCCGGCCGCTTCGCGGGCACCGGCGAACAGTCGCAACACGGCCATGGCACCCACCTCCTCCGGGTCCTGTGGGTGGCGTGATCGTAGCGAGGGCCGGCAGTGACAGTCGGACCAGCCACGGACTCCTCGAGCCGGTTGGGGGCTGCGCAGACGCCTTGTAGGTTCGATCGCCATGACCCGCGTGCTGCTCGTCCGCCACGGCCAGTCCGAGTGGAACGCCGACGGCCGATGGCAGGGCCAGGCCGATCCACCCCTCACCGACCTCGGACGCCAGCAGGCCTTCCACGCCGGCCGGAACCTTGGCGTGGTGGACGCCATCGTCGCCTCAGATCTTCAGCGCGCCGCCGACACAGCGATGATCATCAGCGAGACGCTGGGGGTCGGCCCGGTGGTGATCGATCCGGGCCTGCGTGAGCGCGACGCTGGCGAATGGTCGGGCCTCACCCGCGCCGAGATCGACCGCGACTGGCCCGGCTACCTCGACCCACCCCAGGGGGCACGACCCGGTCCGGTCGGCAACGGTCCGGCCGCCGACGCCTCCTCGCAACCAGTGGCCGACCGCCGTCGCCCACCGAGCTGGGAACCCGACGATGCTGTCCTGGACCGAGCGCTTGCCGCACTGGCGCGCATCCACGACTTGGCGCCGATCGGAGAGGTCATCACCGTCACGCATGGTGGCCTCATCTACGTGATCGAGGGCGCGATGGGTTCTCCGTTCGAACGGCTGGGCAACCTGGCGGCCCGATGGATCGAGATCGGGCCCGGGGGCACGCTCGTTGGCCTCGGTGATCGCATCGTCCTGGTCGACCCGGACGAGCTCACCATCCCCGCGCAGATCTGACCGGTGATCGGCTCGCCGTTGAGGCGCCCCAGGCCGTCACACCCTCGTCGGTAGGGTCAGCGTCGTGGATTCCCTGTGGTCAACCGACGAGTGGAGCGACGGCGATGTCCCGCCGGCGTCGCTGCTCGTCGAACCCGCCCGCTCGTCGGTGGAACGCATGGAGGTGGAGGTCGTCCGTTCCACCAAACGCCGGAAGTCGGTGTCCGCCAGCATCGTCGACGGGAGGATCGTCGTGCGGATGCCGCAATGGATGACGAAGGCGCAGGAAGCCGAGTACGTCGAGTCCTTGCGCGCCAAGCTCGAGCGCCAGCACAACGCGACCACGACGGATCTCACCGAGCGGGCGGCTGCGCTCGCGCGCCGCTACCGCCTGCCTGCGCCCACCTCGATCCGTTGGGTTTCCAATCAACGGAGCCGCTGGGGCTCGTGCTCGCCGGAGACAGGCGACATTCGGATCACGGATCGCATCGCGTCGTTCCCCGTCTGGGTGGTCGACGCCGTCATCGTCCATGAGCTGGCCCACCTCGTCGAAGCGAACCACGGTCGCCGATTCCACGAGCTGGCCAACCGCTACCCGAAGCAAGAGCGAGCACACGGCTACCTGCTGGCCATGCACCTCCAAGGCGACGACCTCGCCTGAGCACGCGAAGGCGTCACACCCGCGCGGCTGCTCCAGGTGGTGCGTGGGCTACGTGGGTCGCCTGGGGCTCGAACCCAGAAAACCTTCCGCTTAAAAGGCGGCTGCTCTACCAATTGAGCTAGCGACCCTGGCGCTTCTGAGCGACAAGGCTTGCAGCCTAGGACTCGTCAGACGGGGCGATCGCCGATGATCGTGGCTCGCTCCATCACGCGGCGCGCGGGCCAGTAGTCGCTGCTGGCGTAGTGCTGGACGGCGCGGTTGTCCCAGAAGGCGATGGACCCGGGCTCCCAGCGGAACCGGCACTGGTACTCGACGATCTCGGCCTGGCGGCACAGGCGGTCGATGAGCGACCGGCTCTCGTCGTCAGGAAGGCCAACGATCCGCATACCGAAGAAGCGGTTGAGGTACATGAGGCGGCGCCCCGTCTCCGGGTGCGTGCGGACGACAGGGTGCTCCACGATCGGGTATCGCTCGCGCATCTCCGCCTGCTTGTCTGCCGGGATCGCGATACCGAACACCTGGCTGAAGTCGTGCTCCGCACTGAGCGGGTCAATGAGGGCGCGCGTCCTGTCGTCGAGCCCCTCGTACACCGCGTACATGTCGGAAAAGAGGGTGTCACCGCCGCTCGGCGGCACCTCGATCGCCCGGAGGATCGAGCCCAGCGACGGCTCGGCCCGCCAGGTGACGTCGCTGTGCCAGCCGTTTTCGTAGCCGCCGAACTCGGGCGACTTCTCGAAGCGCACCAGCTCGGGAAGCTCCGAGTTGTTGTTGAGGAACGGGTGCACCTCCAGATCGCCGAACCGCTTGGCAAACGCCACGTGCTCCGGCGCAGTGAGGTGCTGGTCGCGGAAGAACAGGACCTTGTAGTCGAGGAGCGCTTGACGGATCTCGGCGATCACTGCGGCCGGCAGGTCCTGCGCGAGGTCGAGCCCAGTGAGCGTGGCACCGATGGTCGCGCCCAACTGCGTGGCATCGAAGTGCTCCCAGGTGAGCTCAGCGAGGCGTTCCCGCTCAGCCTGGAGGTGCGCCAGCGGGCCAGCCTCCAGGTCGTACGGCCCGATGCGAACCCGAAGAGCGGCAGGGGTGGTCGTGGTGTCTGCCATCCGGCCACGCTAGGACTTTTCACGTTCTGTGAACGGATACGTCCGGATACCGGACGTATCCGTTCACAGAACAGGTGGGATTCACCGCGCGGGGTTGGGGTGACGGCCACCGAAGCAGTCCGGGGGGCGAACCTTGGCGTAGGCCTGGACGACGGGTTCGAGCTGAGCGGGAGCAGAGCCGTGCAGGATGACACCGTCGGCGCCCGCCGCGAACTGGTCCAGGACCCGGCTCGCGCAATGCTCCGCCGAGCCCACCGCAGCGGGGAGCCAGTCCTCCGGGATGAGCGTCTGGATGTGCTCGAGCTGGTCGATCGTGGCGACCGCGTCGATGGCTCCTGGCACCGAGCGCACGACCTCGTCGGCCCGGAAGCGCGCGAGCGGGGCCGGGTCCCAGCCGTTCATGGTGACGAGGGCATCGCCGTACGCCTGGAAGTAGGTGGCCATCCGCCCGGCGATGCCCCGGAGCCAGCGCTCGTGGTCGGGCTCGTGCAACGTGGCGAGGATGGACCAGACCTTCACGGATGAGGGATCTCGGCCGGCCTCCTCCGCCCCACGGCGAACCTCCGCCACGCAACGTTCGAGGGCGTCGTCGGTGACGAAGGTGTGGAGGATGACACCGTCGAGCACCCCTCCGGCCCAGCGCATCGTCTTGAAGCCGAGGCACGCCGCCATCACCGGGATGTCCTCGTCGAAGTCCGAGCCGAGCGACAGCAGGGGGTACTTCCCCGCCGGCCCGTCGTGCCCGAAGATCGCTTCGCCCTTCCACAGGCGCCGATAGAGACCGACGTGGTCCTCCATCTGCGCCATCGTGATCTTCGGGATGCCCATGATGTCGAGCAGCGGCCCGATGCCTCGGCCGATGCCGAGCGCAAAGCGACCGCGCGTAAGGCGGTGCATCGTGGTGCACCACGCAGCCGTGACGAGTGGGTGACGCGTTGGGGTGTTGGTCACGCCCGTGGCGATGCCAACCTCCTCGCTCACCGCTGCGGCCGCCCCGCACAGCGTCGCCCCTTCCTTCACGTTGAAGCGCTCCGACAGGAACACCGAGCCAAGCCCGATCCGCTCGGCATCGCGCACCTCGTCGAGGAGCACCCGCGGGTCGTCGACGTGGCCCGCGAGGCCATAGCACCCGAGCTCCACCATCCGTTGAGGGTTCGCCATCCCCGGGGTCTAGCCGAAGCGACCGCGTTAGGTTCCGACGGTGCCCGGCACCCACGAACCACTCACCGACGCTCTGCTCGAGTCGGCCACTTACGCTGGCGACTTGCACGCCACGCTCGACCGCTTGCGGGCCGAAGCCCCGCTTGCATGGAACGCCACCGCCGGCTTCTGGGCCGTCACCCGGCATGCCGACGTCTCCGAGGCGTCGAGCGACCCGAGCCGGTTCTGCTCCTCCAAGGGGATCCTTGTCGAGGAGATCGGCGTCACCTACGACAGCCCGCCGACGATGATGCATGCCGACCCACCGGAGCACACCCGGTACCGGAAGCTGGCTCGGCCGGGCTTCACGAACGCCGTGGTGCGCTCCCTCGAGGGGCTCGTGCGCGACCGCACCGGCCGACTCCTCGATGATCTCGCCACCAAAGCTGCCGGCGGTGCCATCGTGGACATCACCGCAGAGCTGGCCGTCCCGCTCCCGATCCAGCTCATCGCCACCCTCCTCGGACTTCCGGCCGGCGATGAAGAACGGCTGTTCCGCTGGTCGGAGGCCGCGATACCCGGCGCCACCGACTGGTCCGACGACGAGCGCATGACCCTGCTCGGCGAGATGACCACCGAGCTCCTCGCGCTCGCCGCGGCTCGCCGAGCCGAACCCCGCGACGACGTCGTGTCCATGCTCGCCGCCTACTCCGAGGTCGGGGAAGCGCTCACCGACAGCGAGCTCGGGATGTTCCTGATCCAGATCCTCGTCGCTGGCAACGAGACGACGCGCAACTCGATCTCTGGCGCCCTCGTCGCGCTGGCAGATTTCCCGGAGCAGCTCGACCGCCTCATCGCTGACCCCACACTCCTCCCGAGCGCGGTGGAGGAGGTGCTGCGGTGGACGACCCCGGTCACGTCGTTCCTGCGCACCGCCGTGTCGGACACCAACCTGAGTGGAGTGGCGATCGCTGCGGGCGACCCACTGCTGCTCCTCTACGCGTCAGCCAACCGGGACGAAGCCGAGTTCGGACCCTCGGCAAGCACCTTCGACGTGGGCCGCTCGCCCAACCATCACGTAGCCCTGGGACATGGGCCGCACTTCTGCCTGGGGGCGGCACTGGCCCGCATCGAGCTCACGGTCGTCCTTGAAGGCGTGGCCGAACGCTGGCAGCAGCTCACCGTCGCGGGTCCGGTGCGCCGCAGCGGGTCTTCCATCATCTCTGGGATCAAGGCCGCACCTCTCACCTTGCTTCCCCGATGACGGAACAGCCTCAGGACCTCGTCGGCCACCGGGCCATCGTCACCGGCGGTGGGGCTGGAATCGGCGCTGCCACCGTCCGACGACTGGCCGCGCGCGGGGCCACCGTTGCGGTGCTCGATCGCGTCGGCGCGACCGCTGCCGCTGTCGCCGAGGAGGTGAACGGGTACGCGTTCGAGGTCGATGTCGCCGATCCGATCGCCACCACCACCGCGATCGATGCTGCTGCCGCGATGATGGGCGGGCTCACCGACGTCGTCGCCAACGCGGGCTTCGGGCTGAACAAGCCGCTCCACCGCTACTCCGACAAGGAGTGGCAGCTCGTTATCGGCGTGAACCTCAACGGCACCTTCCATACGATGCGGGCCGCCATTCCCCTGCTGATCGAGGCGGGCGGCGGGAGCATCGTCACGGTGGCCACGCTCAACGCCACCCGGCCTCTCCAAGGTGAGGCGCCCTACAGCGCAGCGAAGGCGGGGGTCGTGAACCTCACCGCGACCGCCGCCCTCGAATACGCGCCAGCCATTCGAGTGAACTGTGTGTCGCCAGGGATGATCGCCACGAACCTCACCTCAGTGATCACCGGCGATGCGGCCTTCACGGCCGTTGCCGAGGCTGGCACTCCCCTCGGTCGCATCGGGTCCGCCGAAGAGGTGGCCGACGTCATTGCGTTCCTGTGCTCGCCGGGGGCCGCCTACCTCACCGGGCAGAACCTGATCGTCGACGGAGGGGCTGGCCTACCCAACCTGCAGGCCGATGCCATCGTGCGAGCCGTGCGCGAGCGCTACGACACCTGATCTCCGGCGCACCGCGCCTGCTGCACCAGCGGTTGGAGCCTCAGACCGTTGCGAGCTCGCTGGCGCGGAGCTCGTCGCGCCGAGTGGAGAAGCGCTGGCCGGCCTTGCCGATGCGCTGGATGCGCTTGACGAGGGCGCCCCGGGCCTTCTCGGCTTCCGGGGTGAGGCCCTCGAGGGCCTCGATTCCCCAATGCCTGAGCACCACCGGCACGAGGATCTGATCGTGGTGGATGGCGAAGTCGTAGATGCCAGCCTTGGCGATCGCCTTCGCATGCACCTCGAAGTCGAGGATCCCGGTGCCAGGCATCTCGAACGTGCGCACCTGGCGCTCGATCGCCATCACCGCACCCGACGGATCGATCTCCAGGGCGGCGGTCATGAGGTCGCGGTAGAAGAGGTAGTGGCGGTTTTCGTCGCTCGCCACCTTCCGCATCACCTCGTAGCCAGCCTTGTCATCGAGCAGCTTGCCCGTGTTGTGGTGCGAGATTCGGGTGGCCAGCTCCTGGAGGGCCACGTAGGCGAACCCATCAAGCGGCGTCTCAGGTTCGGGCACTTCGCCACAGGAGACCTGTGCCATGCGAGCCCGCTCCAGCTGCACCGGGTCGATTGCCCGGGTGACCGTGAGGTAGTCGCGGAGCACGATGGCGTGACGACCCTCCTCGGCGGTCCAGCGGCGCGCCCAGGTGCCCCACGACGTGTCGCCACCGAACATCCGCTCGATGGTGCGGAAGTAGTAGGGCAGGTTGTCCTCGGTGAGGAGGTTCACGAACAACGCACTCCGCACCTCCTCAGGGAGGGGCGAGGCGTCGGGCGACCATTCGTAGTCGGGCTCGAAGTCCCGTCCCATGCTCCACGGCACAAGGTCGTGCGGGAACCACTCCTTGGTTGTGCTGAGGTGCCGGTCGAGCAAACGGCCCGCAGTGGGCTCCAGCTCTGCGAGAAGGGCGTCGGGGGACGTCATACCGCCAGCCTACCTACCGGTCGGTAGGGAAGAAAGCCGGGGCCGTGTGCGATGACAAACAAGCCTGATCGCGGCAGGTGCAGCACCGCTGGAACGGTGCCAGTGGTCCTGGCGGTGCTGGGTCT
>JANOQG010000226.1:0-31317 GCA_031422255.1 Actinomycetes bacterium
CAAATGCCCGCGAGGGCGGAAAGGAGGCTCCCATGAGCCAGAGGAAGACTCGTCGTAAATGCGTCGGGCTGAACGGCCTGGTCAGCGACGCGTTCTGGCCGCTTCGCCCGATTCAGACTGGAGCAGCACTCATATGAGCACTCCCTACGTCGTCGAGACATCCGGGCTGACGAAGCGCTTCGGCGAGCGGGTCGCCGTCGACGACGTCGACCTGCATGTCCCGCGCGGCTCCGCCTTCGGCTACCTGGGGCCGAACGGCGCCGGCAAGACGACGCTGATCAGGATGCTGCTCGGTCTCACCCGCGCCAGCGCCGGCTCCATGCGGCTCCTCGGACGGCCGGTGCCGGCCGAGCGGGCCGCGGCGCTCGCGCGCGTCGGCGCGATCGTCGAGGAGCCGCGCTTCCATCGCTACTTGACCGGGCGCGAGAACCTCTCCGTGATCGCCGCCGCCCGCGAGCGGGAGGCACACCGCAGGATCGAGGGGGCGCTCGAGCGCGTCGGCCTCGACGAGCGGGCGGACGAGCGCGTCTCCACCTACTCGCTCGGGATGCGCCAGCGCCTCGGGCTGGCTCAGGCGTTGCTCAAGGATCCGGACCTGCTCATTCTGGACGAGCCGGCCAACGGTCTCGACCCCGCCGGGATCAAGGAGATCCGGGAGCTGCTGAGATCGTTGGGCGATGAGGGACGCACGGTGTTCGTGTCCAGCCATCTGTTGGGGGAGATCGAGCACACGTGCGACCGGGTCGCGATCCTGTCGCGCGGTCGCTGCGTGGCAGCTGGTTCTGTCAGCGAGGTCCTGCACCGCGGGCGTCGCCCGTCGCTGCGGGTGGGCGTGACCGACCTGGATGCCGGGCTCCTCGCGCTTCGCGAAGCGGGCATCCCCGCCACGCGCAACTCGACTCACCTGCACGTCGATCTCCCATCGACCGAGGCCGCACGGGTGTCAGAGACGTTGGCCCGGGTGGAGCTCTGGGTGACGGAGCTCCACGCCGATGAGGTCACCCTTGAGGAGGTCTTCCTCGAGCTGACCGCGCCTTGTCCCCTACAGGAGGCCCTGTGATGACGAACCTGATCGGCGTGGAGATCCGCCGCTACCTGGCGCGGCCACTCCTTCGTTGGCTGATCGCTCTCGCCGTGCTCGGATGTGTTCTTGCCGGAGTGATCGCGTTGCGTGAAGCGGGACCAATCGGAGGCCCGGACGAGTTCCGCCTCGCTGAGCTGTGGGTCCCCGCTGGCGACTCGCTGCTCGGCCTGGCGGCCTTCCTCCTGCCCAGCGGAGCAGTGGTTGGTGGAGCATCGATGGTCGGCGCCGAGTGGCGGGCGGGAACCTTCGTCACCCTGTTGACCTGGCAACCCGGTCGCGTGCGCGTCGCTGTCGCGAAGATCGTCGCCTGCGGCTTGGTCGCCACGGTGGTCGCGGTGCTGCTGCAGGTGCTGTTCTGCGCTGTCTTCCTCCCGGCGGCGGTGGCCCGCGGAACGATGGACGGCGTGGACGCTGAGTGGCTTCGCACACTTGTGGCGGCGGTCGGGCGCATTGCGGCGATCACCGGACTAGCCGCCATCCTCATGGGATCCATCGCGATGATGGGGAGGAACACGGCGGCCGCCCTGGGCGCAGCCTTTGGCTACCTCATGATCGGCGAGAACCTCGTACGGGCATGGAAGCCGTGGAGCTCCCGCTTTCTGCTCGGCGAGAACAGCGCAATCTTCGTGACGGGTGCCGATCTCGCGACCGCCTCGTTCACGAGGTCGACCCTCACCGCCGCGCTCACGTTGACTGGCTATGCAGCGCTCGCCGGCATCCTCGCGGTGACGTCGTTCGCGCGCCGCGATCTCGCGTCTGCCAGCTAGCAGTCACTCCGCGAGCGCCCCGACGCACACCGATCACGATCGGCCCGCGGCTGGCTGACTACGGCTTCCCAGACACGTCGAAGTCGGAGGGCACCGGAGGATCGCCGCCTGACCCGTCAGCAGCAACGCTGCAACCTGCGGCAGAGCGAGCCCGAATCGGGCCGATGCTGCCGCCGATTGACGGCACGATCGAGGGTCCGGCCAGCCTGCGTCACGGAACGACCAGATCGGGCTCTATCTGCCGCAGATTGCGTCGGCGCTGCCCGGTGGGTTGGGGTCGATCAGCCGCTGGCGCCGCCGGTGAAGGACCAGCCCGACAGCCGCAGGCTGGGGACGTGGACGACGCCGCCCTCGTTGCTCACGAGCTGAGCGTCGTTGCCGATGCCGAGGACGTGGCCAGGGGACAGCGCGCCGACGACTGACTGCGTGTAGCGGAAGTTCTGCACCGGCTGCGTGATCGCACCGCGCTCGATCAGGAACAGGCCGTTGCGCGTGAGGCCGGTGACGACCTGCGTCTTGGGATCGAGAATGCGGTTGTACCAGAAGTCGGTGACGAGAAGACCGCGTTCGACGCCGCCGATGAGCTCCTCGAGGGTCTCGTCTCCAGCGGCCAGGAACAGGTCTCCCGGGTAGCCGCCGAAGGCGTCCTGGCCGACCGAGCAACCGTTCGGATCGACACCGGCAAGGCAGGCGCTCCGGCGATCGTGGGTGAGGCCAACGCTCACACCGGAGCGCACGAGATCGAGCCGTTGCTTGGGGGTGCCTTCGGCGTCGTAGGGGCGACCGAGGGAGCGAGCATCGGTGCCGTCATCCCAGATGTCGATCCGCTCGTCCATCTGCTGCTCGCCGAGGTGCACGAAGCTCGTTCCCTCCGCATAGGCCTTGCCGTTGAAGCCCAGCCACGCGGGAAACAGCAGGAGCGAGGCCACCGCCTTGGCCTCGAGCACCACCTCGTAGCTACCAGGTTCGAGCTCGATGGGGTTCGCCCCGCCGGTCGCCTTCTGCTCCGCCACCTGGCCCACGCGTCGACCGTCGAGGTCGGACAGCCGCTTGGAGGTGATCTGGCCGTAGCCATCGGTAGGCGGGCCATCGACCGCAGCCGCGCGATGGATGGCATCGACCTGGGCCATCGTGGAGTGGCTGGCGTAGCGAAGCCCGTTGGTGGAGACGAGCACGTGGGTGTCGCTGTCCGTGGAGCAGTAGCCGGCCGACTCGAGGTCGGGGGCCGTGCCCACGAAGTTCGCCACCACCTCGGCTCGAGCGTCGGGCGAGGCCGCGGCCGTCGCTGGATCGAAGTGGTCGACGTGCGCGAGTGAGCCGCACGGAGCGAGCCCCGGGTAGTCGGGATCGGGCGGGCACAGACGGGCGGCCTCGATGGCACCCTCGACGAGGCGTTCGAGGCCATCCTGATCAAGGCGCGTCGTCGTGGCCTGAGCGATCCGCCCGTCGGCGGTGACCACCCGAAGACGGACGTGATCGTCGTCGCTTGCCATGTTCTGGTGGATGCGGCTGTTGGCGAACCGCGTGAGGGCGTTGAGCCCTTGACCGCAGGTGACCAGAGCTTCGGCGCGGCCACCCACGAGATCGAGGATCTGGTCGGCGATCGCGAAGCCCTTGGTGGCTGTGGCGTCGGTGTTCGGGTCCCACTCCATCAGCGCACACCCACCCGCACGTCGGTGAACCGGGCCGGAACCGACGGGTGCCCGGTGTGCCCGACCTGGATCGGTTGGCCCTTCCCGCAGTTGGCCGTGCCCCAGAACACCCATTCGTCGGGGCCGCCCACCATGTCCATCGAGGCCCAGAACTTCGGGCCTATGCCTGTGTAGGTGGGGTTGCGGAGCATCTGACCGAGCTGGCCGTCCTTGATCTCCCACGCGATCTCACAGCCGAACTGGAAGTTCAGGCGCTTGTCGTCAATCGACCACGACCGGTTCGTGTCCATGTAGATGCCCTCTTCGGTGGCGGCGATCATCTCGTCGAGCGAGCTGTCTCCGGGGAGCAAGCCGACGTTCGTCATGCGCACCATCGGCAGGCTGGCGGCACCGTCGGCTCGCACCATGCCACCCGAGCTGAGACCAACGAGCGGTGCCGAGTCGCGGCCCGACAGCACTCCAACCCAGGTGCCCTCCTTCACGATGTCGACCGCCTGCGCAGGCACCCCTTCGTCGTCGTAGCCGAAGCTTCCCAACGCCCCGGGGAGCGTGGCATCGGCGGTGATGTTCATCAGGTCGGAGCCGTAGCGCAGCGACCCGAGCTGCGCCGGGTCGAGCCACGACGTACCAGCGAAGGCGGCCTCCCAGCCGAGGATGCGGTCGAGCTCGATGGCGTGGCCCACCGATTCGTGGATCTGGAGCGCCATCTGCTCGCTGCCGAGGATCAGCGTGGTGGTCTTCTCCGGACATTGCGGTGCGGACAGGAGCGCCTTGGCCTCCTCAGCGATGCGAGGGGCGTTGCCGAGCAGGTCGATCTCGCGCACGAGCTCCCACCCGCGGGTGCCGTACTGGCCGCGCACACCTGGGTAGCTGCGGCGTTGTGTCTCGCCGTCCCCCAGGGCAGTGGCATCGATCACCGCTCCGCACTCGACGAGGTGCTGGTCGATCCGGCTGCCCTCGCTCGACGCGAACCACTTCTGCGTGTCCCAGATCTGATGGCTGGCCTGCGCCAGAGGAATGCCCGCATCCGCGATTGCCCCGGTTACCGACACGAGCAGGTCGGCCCGCTCCCCGATGCTCACGTCGTCGAGGGGGTGCACCTCGTAGGCGTTGGACCAGGTGTCCTGCACCACCGGGGTGGGTGACAGGTGCACCGGTCCACCGGTGACGCGTGCACTGGCCCGAGCCACCTCGGCGGCCCGCTCCCCCGCCCGACGCGCTGCGACCGGCGACAGCTCAGGAGTGGACTGAAATCCCCACGACGACCCGATGAGCGCCCGCACACCAATTCCGGCAGTCTCTGTCTGCGTGAGCCCTTCGACGACGCGGTTCTTTGCGCTCATCGACTCGTACCGCACGATCATCACGCGAGCGTCCGCATACGACGCCCCTGCCGCTAGTGCACCTTCGACAGCGGCCGTGACGAGGTCGAACATCCGGGTGACGGTACTGCTTGGCCTGAACCCACGCGGATGTACTGATCGGTGTTCACTCCCGGTGGCGGCGGCAACTCAAGGCGTCATCGGAACGCGCTGATTCGCTCGCAGGATCACATCAATCGCGACGAGACCGCCCCCGAAGTGGAGGGTGACCGGCCGGGAGATCAGACCTCGCCCTGCTCCATTGCATTCTCGAGCTCCTCGACCGACATGAGCACGGAACGTGCCTTCGAGCCTTCCGACGGACCGACGATGCCGCGTTGCTCGAGCAGGTCCATGAGGCGACCGGCGCGGGCAAACCCCACCTTCAGCTTGCGCTGGAGCATCGAGGTGGAACCGAGCTGCGACCGCACGATGAGCTCGGTTGCCTGCACGAGCAGGTCATCGTCATCATCGCCCCCGCTGCTGCCGCTCCCCGCACCCAGCGACGACCCGTTGTGGGTGTCGGCGCCCTGCACCTCGGTGTCGTAGGCGATCTCTGGCGCCTGCCGCTTCCACACGCCGGCGATCTTGCGCACCTCCTCCTCGCTCACCCAGGAACCCTGAATGCGCGAAGGCGCTGACGACGCGGGACCGAGCAGGAGCATGTCGCCCTTGCCGATGAGTCGCTCGGCGCCCTGCTGGTCGAGGATCACGCGGCTGTCGGTGGCGCTGGACACAGCAAAGGCGAGCCGGGCCGGCACGTTGGCCTTGATCACTCCGGTGATCACGTTCACCGACGGGCGCTGTGTGGCGATCACCAGGTGGATGCCCACGGCGCGAGCCATCTGGGCGATGCGACAGATCGAGTCTTCGACGTCTCGCGCGGCCACCATCATCAGATCGGCCAGCTCGTCGATCACGATCAGAATGAACGGCAGCCGAGGAAACGCTCGGGTGACCTCGCCGGAGGGTGTCGCCACATCGGGGAGCTCGCCGCGATCAAAGGCCGCGTTGTACCCGGTGATGTCGCGGAAGCCCACCTCCGCGAGGAGGTCGTACCGGCGCTCCATCTCCCGCACTGCCCAGGCCAGCGCATTGGCGGCCTTCTTGGGGTTGGTCACCACTTGGGTGAGCAGGTGGGGCAGCCGGTCGTACTGACCCATCTCCACGCGCTTCGGGTCGACAAGGATCATGCGCACCTGGTCGGGCGTGGAACGCATGAGGATCGACGAGATCAGCGAGTTGAGGCAGCTCGACTTCCCGGCACCCGTGGCGCCCGCGATGAGAATGTGCGGCATCGTGGCAAGGTTCATCAGCACGGCCTTGCCGTTGATGTCCCGGCCCACGGCCACCTCGAGCGGGTGCTTGGCACGCTTTGCCTCCGGCGAGGCGAGGATGTCACCCAGGGCGACGATCTGGCGATCGGTGTTGGGCACCTCCACCCCGATCGCCTGACGTCCCGGGATCGGCGCCAGGATGCGCACGTCGGGCGACGCCATCGCATACGCGATGTCCTTGTGGAGGCTGGTGACCCGAGCCACCTTCACGCCGGGGCCCAGCTCGAGCTCGTAGCGAGTGACGGAGGGGCCCACCACCATCCCGACGAGCTTCGTCTCCACGCCATGCTGAGCGAGGGCCCGTTCGAGCACA
The DNA here is from genome assembly GCA_031422255.1 of Actinomycetes bacterium. GTDB lineage: Bacteria > Actinomycetota > Acidimicrobiia > Acidimicrobiales > VFJN01 > VFJN01. Next base: position 6,515 of record JANOQG010000226.1, read on the forward strand.
TGCCCGGCCTGCTCGACAGCCGCCTTGTCCACCTCGTGGGCGTTGGCCCGCTGCAGCAGGCTGAGCGCCGGAAGCTTCCAGGGCGAGCCCTTGACGGCTGGTCCGAGCTCGATCTCGAGCTGCTCGCTCTCGACGGGCTCGGTGAGCGTAGGGCCCTCCGCCCGAGGCTTGCGCGGCCCCGGCTTCTTCCGAGGCGTGGCCTCGCCATCGGGATCGTCGAGATCGAGCAGCTCGTACTCGTCTTGGTCGAAGAGGTGCACGCCGAGGGAGCGGTCGTCGGTGGCGCTGCTGAGCGAGAACAGGTTGCCGCCCACCCGCCTCACCGTGTCAGCGATCGCCGTTCCAGCGGGGCGTGTTCGGGCGGCGGTGCTCTCGGCCACCACGCGCACAGGCAGGCGAGTGAGCACCACGAGCCCCGCGATGGCCATCACCGTCAGGAGGAGTGCGGCTCCCCATGGCGCCAGCCCGGATGCGAGCGGGCCGGCCGCCGCGATGCCCAACAACCCGCCTGCCTTTACGAGCTCATCGGTGGAGGCATCCAGACCCGGGCGACCACCTGCGAGATGGAGCAGACCGCATCCCGCCACCGCGACCATCATCCCGCCGACCCAGAGATGCGAGCGCGCACCATCGGGCTCGCCATCCTCGGCCTCCGGTTGGCCATGCACGAGCACCACGCCTGTGACGAGGAGAGCCGGCGGGACGAGCAGTCGACCCCAGCCGACCACCGTGCCGATTCCAGCATCGAGCCAGCGGCCGACCGGCCCGGCGGCGTCTGCGTAGACGCCCATCGCGGCGATGATCCCCACTGCGATGCACAGGAGCCCGATGAGGTCGGTTGCGTGACCCCCGAGGGCCGATGCCAACGATCGTGTGAAGCGGTCGACGAAGGTGGGCGGCGGCGGGGCCTTCTTCTTGACCGGCGCGCGCTTGGTCGCCCCACTACGGGGCCGTTGAGTGGTAGCCACAGTGCCCCCAACCGTACCAGTAGCCCCACCAGCCACAGTGGGAACATGCTCCGCTGGGGCCCCGCGAGGCCGCAACCTCAGCGGCGCGGCTGACAGCGAGGACAGTGCGTCGTGCCCCGCGCGTCGATGACGCTGCGCTTGAGCTCCGTGCCGCAACGACCGCAGGGCTCCCCCGAGCGGCCGTAGCAGGCGAGCTGATGCTGGTTGCGGCCAGACCCGCCATCTGGCGTCCGGTAGTCACGCAGGGTGGTGCCGCGGTTGGCGATGCCCTGCTCGAGCACCGTGCGCAGCTCACCGAGCAGCCTCTCGGCCTCGCGTCGGGTGATCGTCCGGCGGGCCGGGTGGATGCCGGAGCGCCACAGCGCTTCGTCGGCGTAGATGTTGCCAACCCCCGCGATCGGCCGTTGCGAGAGGAGCTGGGTCTTGATCCGAACCTTGCTGCGCTTGAGGTTGCGCCAGAGCCCTCCCTCGTCGAGTGCGTCGTCCCACGGTTCGGGACCTTGCCCGGCAAGCGTGGGCAACGACGCGTACTCCCCCGCTGCCACCACAGCGATGCGGCCGAACCGCCGAACGTCGCGCAGCTCGAGCACCTGGCTGTCATCCAGCGCCCACCACGCCCGCACGTACGGATCGAGCTCGGCAGGGCGAATCCGCAGCTGCCCGGTCATGCCGAGATGGACGATCAGCTCGCGGTCGTCGTCAAGCCCGAGGAGCAGGTACTTCCCTCGCCGCCTGACCGACTCGATGGCCGCTCCGGCCACGAACGGTGCCGAGGCAAACTTGCCCGACGGGTGCCCCCAGGCCTCGACGATTCGCCGCCCCACCACCGACGGCTCGATCTGCCGCCGCACGGTCTCGACCTCAGGCAGCTCCGGCACGACAGAAGCATGCCATCAGCGAATGCGTAGCCTGCCGTTCATGTCCGAACCCATCCTCGAGTATCGAGTGCCCGATGACATCGAGGGCGGCGCGTACGCGAACTCGGTGTCGATCTGGCACACCGGCCACGAGTTCACCTTCGACTTCGGCTCCTCGTTGCCTCCCCATCAGGACGACGACGGCGAGGTCACCGTGCCGTTCAAGGTCGTCGCCCGGATCAAGCTTCCGGTGTCGGTCATCTTCGACATGCTCCAGGCCATCAACACCAACATGACCAAGTATGAAGAGGTCTTCGGGCCGATCAGCCCCCTGCGGGGTCCTGGCGGCGACACCGCAGCCAACCCCGACTGACCGTCATCGAAGGTCGTCGGCGAGGAGGTCCATCAGCAGGCCGTCGTGCCAGGTGCCGTCGACTCCTCGTTCGTACTGTCGCATGACCCCGACGCGGCGGAAGCCGACCTTGGCGTAGGCGGCGATGGCGCGCGCGTTGTGGGCGGCCGGATCGATGGTGAGTCGGTGATGCCCCTGCCCGAAGAGGTGCTGGGCAAGCGTCCGCATCGCGTCGACGGCAACCCCGGTGCCGTGCCACGAGGGGGCTAGCGAGATGTCGATGCCCGCCGACCGGTAGTCCTCGTCCGACTCCTCACAGCTCTGGATGATGCCGGCCACCTCCCCGTCCAAGTCGATCACGTACACGGTCACCGCCGGATCGGAGCGCTGCAAGACGTCGGCCACGATCTCCTCCCGCCCGTCCATCGGCCACCAACGAGCGACCTCGGGGTGGGCGAAGAAGGCTTCGAGCGCGTCGAGATCGGCAGGCTGGCCCTCACGGAGGACCACCCGCTTGCCCTGCAGCACGTCTTACGCCTCCATCACCACGGGAACGATCATCGGCTTGCGCTTGGTGCGATCGTTGACGAAGCGGCCCGCCGTGCGGCGCACAGCGCGCTGAAGCGAGTCGAGGTCGGGCGTCTTCGACCCAGCGAACACGTCCTTGATGGCCTCACGGACGGCGTCGGCACACTCGTCGAGCAGCTCCTCCGCCTCGGGGGCGTACACCCAACCGCGGGTGATGATCTCCGGACCGGTGAGGATGGCACCGTCCTTGAGCGCCACGGTGACGACCACCACCACCACGCCTTCCTCGGCGAGCACCCGACGATCGCGGAGGACCCCCTGGCCGACATCGCCCACGATGCCGTCTACGTAGAGGTAGCCGGCCGGGACGGAGCCGGTCTTGCGGATCCCGTCGTCGTCGATCGTGAGCTGATCACCGTCCTCGCACACGAGCGTGCGGTTGGCCGGCACCCCCATCGCGTGAGCCAGCTCAGCGTGGTGCACCAGGTGGCGGTACTCGCCGTGCACGGGCACGAACCATTGCGGACTCACGATGCTGAGGAGCGTCTTCAGCTCCTCCTGCTTGGCGTGGCCGGTGGCGTGGACGTCTTCTAGGCCCGAGTGCACGACCTTGGCGCCGAGGCGCACGAGGCCGTCGATCACCTTGGTGACGCTCATCTCGTTGCCCGGAATCGGGTGCGAGGAGAGGATGACCGTGTCGCCGTCGCCGATGGTGAGCCAGCGGTTCTCGCTGTTGGCCATGCGGGTGAGGGCCGACATCGGTTCGCCCTGGCTCCCCGTGGAGATGACACAGACATCGCCATCGGCCAGATCGCCGATGTTCTCGATGTCGATCATCACCGAGTCGGGGATGTGCAGGAGCCCCATCTCGCGAGCGAGCCGCACGTTCTTCTTCATCGACAGGCCGAGGGTGCACACCTTGCGGTTGAACGCAACTGCTGCGTCGGCGATCTGCTGCACCCGATGGATGTGGCTCGCGAAGCATGCGATGACGATGCGTCGGCCTTCGTGCGCGTGGAAGAGGTCGTAGAGCACGCCGCCGACGGTTGTCTCGCTACGGGAGTGGCCGTGCGAATCAGCGTTGGTGGAGTCGCCCATGAGCAGGCGCACGCCCTGGTCGTAGGCAATGGCGCCCATGCGAGCGAGATCGGTGAGACGCCCGTCCACCGGCGTGAGGTCGAGCTTCCAGTCGCCGGTGTGCATGATCACGCCCTGGGGCGTGTGGAAGGCGGTAGCGAATCCATGGGGCACCGAGTGCGTGACGGGAATGAACTCCACGTCGAACGGACCGATCTTGCGCCGCTCGCCATCAGAGACCGGGATGAGCTCGGTCTTGCTGAGCAGCCCCGCCTCTTCGATTCGGTTCCTCGCCAGGCCGAGCGTGAAGGCGGAGCCGTAGATCGGGAACGAGAGGTCGCGCAGCAAGAAGGAGAGCCCGCCTACGTGGTCCTCGTGGCCGTGGGTGGCAATCATGCCGATCACTCGATCGGCGTTCTCACGAAGCCACGTGAAATCCGGGAGGATGAGGTCGACGCCAAGGTGCTCGAGCTCGGGGAACATCAGGCCGCAGTCGAGCATCAGGAGCTTGTCCTGGCACTCGAGGACCATGCAGTTGCGGCCGATCTCGCCGAGGCCGCCGAGGAAGGTGATCGTGACGGGTTCAGCCATGTGGGGCGAACCTACCGTCGATCCGGATGATCAGCGCAATGCGCCGAGTCGATCGAGCATCCCCTGCGCCTCGGCCTCCAAGCCGGCTGGCTCGGGACCGATCGGCAGGCGACACGGCCCGCTCGGCAGCCCCATGCAGCGAAGGGCAACCTTGACCGCCAGTGCGAACTGGGCAATCTCGCGGCTCTCGTAGGCATACGACTCGAACAGCGTTGCGTTGAGCTGTTGGGCACGATCGACGTCACCCTTCGCAAACGCGATCACGAGCTCCGCCATCACGTCGCCACACCAATGGGTAGCCGTACCGATCACTCCCACCGCTCCCACTGCGAGCAGCGGCAGCGTCATCGGATCATCGCCCGACCAGACCGCGAAGTCGGCCGGGGCCTGAGCGATCAGGCGGGCCGTCTCGCCCGGATCGCCAGCCGCGTCCTTCACGCCGACGATCGAGGGCACCTCGTGAGCCAGCCGCAGCAGGAGGTCCGTGTCTACCTTGCGCCCCGTACGACCTGGAATGTCGTAGACGACCACCGGCAGATCGGTGGCAGCGGCGACGGCCCGGAAGTGCGCCTCCAGCCCAGCCTGCGAAGGTCGGTTGTAATAGGGCGTGACGACGAGCAGGCCATCGACCCCCGTGGCGGCTGCCCGTGCCGACAGCCCACAGGTGTGGCGGGTGTCGTTGCTACCCGTGCCGGCGATGAGCGGCACGTCGACGGCGGCGCGCACGGTGGTCCAGAGCTGGACCTTCTCGTCGTCGGTGAGCGTGGGCGCTTCGCCGGTGGTGCCGGCCAGGACGAGTCCGTCGTTGCCGTGCGCGACAAGCCACTGTGCCAGCTCCACGGCGCCATCAAGATCGAGATCGCCGTTGTCGTCGAACGGCGTGATCATCGCGGTGAGCACTCGGCCAAAGCGCGGCGTAGCCATCAGCCCTCCCCCTCCGACCCGCGCTCGATGCCGAGCGTGGCGAGGAGGTCCTCATGTAGCTCGAACCAGATGGTGTGGTAGCTCGGCACCATCGGCTTGGTGAAGAAGTCGAGCTTGCCGCTCTGAAGCTGCCCGAGCGCGAACGACAACCGGGCGCCATAGCCACCGAAGCGGTGGAGCAGCGTCGCCAACTCCGCGCAGATGGGCTCGACGTGGGCGTGCAGCCTGGCGAGCCGCGCGATCACCTCCGCGTCGTAGGCGCCGTCGGTGTGGTCGTTCGGGGTAGACGCTCCGTTGACCTCGCACAGCTGCCACGCCGTGCACACGGTGAGGAGATCGGTGTTCAGCCCGAGGAACCGCTGATAGGCAGCGTGCAAGGTCTCTCGTGCGCCAGCCGCGTCGAGTTCCGCTGCGAGCAGGGACACGTGCTCAGCCCGACCGGCCGGGCTGAGGGTGAACCCGGAGATGCGGCCAGTGCGGTAGGTGGCGAGACCCTCGGCGACCAGCTCGTCGAGCACCGGCTTGGCCTCAGCAGCAACAACGCCAACTGCCTCTGCCACTCCAGCCGCTTCGGCGAAGCCCTTCAGGCGCAGGCCGTGCATCACGAGCGTGCGGGGGTCCGAGGGCGTGCTCATGGCCCTCGAACCATACCAACCGAGGTTGGCTCAGGACGCTGCTATCTCGCCCTCGGCGAGCGCAAAGGTCTCGTACTCCTCCTCGGTGTCGGCCCAGTCCTCGAACTGGATGACACCAAGTTCGGTGAACTTCGTGCGCAGCCAGTGGTCGTTGCGATCGAGCAGGCCCAGCTTCTTGCAGTTCGGGACGATCTTGCTGAACAGCATGCTCTGGAAGACCTTGCGCTCCTCCGACTGCAGAACCAGCTTGGCGGCCACCTTCGGGTCGATGCCCATGCGATCCCACACCTCCTGCTGGAGGAACCGATCGCGCATGCGAACAGCCGCCTCGAAGGCGAACTGCTGGCGCTCGAGCATCTCCGCGTCGGAGAGCTCCGCGTAGTACTCCTTCAGCGACAGCACCCCGAACGCAACGTGGCGGGCTTCGTCGCTCATCACATAGCGGAGCAGCTTCTTGAGGAGCGGCTCAGTGGTCATCTGGTGCATGAAGCCGAAGGCAGCGAGCGCGAGGCCCTCCACCATGATCTGCATGCCGAGGTAGGTCATGTCCCAGCGCGAGTCCTCGACGATGTCGTCGAGCAGCAACCGCAGGTGCGCGTTGATCGGGTAGTGACCGGACAGCTTGGTGTCCAGGTACTTGGCGAACACCTCGACGTGGCGCGCTTCATCCATCACCTGCGTGGACGCGTAGTACTTCGCATCGATCCACGGCACCGTCTCGACGATCTTGGCGGTGCACACGAGCGCACCCTGTTCGCCGTGCATGAACTGGCTGAGCATCCAGTTCTGACTCTCGACACCGAACTCGAGCCACTTCGCGTCGTCCCAGGTCGCCATCGGAGTGCCACTCAGGTCGATATCCGTGTTGAAGCCGCCTGACGCGAGTGCGTTCTCAGCGACGACCTTCTCCTGATCCACGTCGGTGTCCCACGGGAGGTCGGTCTCGCCATTCCACATCGAGACCTTGGCCTTCTCATAGAGACGGTTGAGCGCCGGGCGCTGCCCCTTCTCGTAGTCCCAGGTGAAGATCGCTTCGGCGTTGTCCTTGACGGCGTGAATCACCTCGTCGCGGTCCGTGTTGGTGACGGCAAGGATGGCTTCGAGGTCGTTGATGTCCGCTCGGCCGATGAGGTCTTCGTTGGTCGACATTGTGCTGTGACAGTAAGAAGCCGGGCGTCTCAGCGTCAACGTCCACGCGTGCGACATGGGTCACAGCGGGTTGAGCCGCTCCTCGCGCGCGAGCTCGCTGGCCACTCTGCGCAGCAGGAGCACGTACCCACCGCCAGCGATGATCGTGAAGATCAGCCATTGGACCGCGTAGGCGAGGTGGGGACCGAGGTCAGGCTCAGGGGCGCCGAGCGCCACGAGACCGGGATCCCCGGATTCCGGGGCGGGCTCCACGGGATCGCTGCTGACGAGCTGGATGTACGCGGGGAGCACGGGATAGCCGACCTGGGCCGCAAAGCGCCCGAGGTCGACCCGCGCCAACACCGTGAGGGTTCCGGTCCCGGGGTCGGTGGGCCCGAAGCGGCCGCGTTCTTGGCTGGGGACCACCAGCCCCTCGATGGCCACCGGGCCATCGGGTGGGACAGGGGGCACGATCGCTCCCTCCCGATCGAACCCGATGAACCCGCGATTGACCACGACAGCGGAGCCGTCCGCCAGCACGAGCGGGGTCAGCACCCACCCCCCTGACGCACCATTCAGTGTGCGATTCTCGACGACGAACGTGTCGTCGGCCGCATAGGTGCCAACAGCACCCACCGACCGGAACAACACCCGGTCGATGGTCTCCCTGTTGGCATCGACGGCGACCACTCCAGCGACGTCCGCTGTCGGAAGCGCCTGCCGAGCCTCCACGAGATCGCGATAGGCCCGCTTGTCTCCGAGTCGTTCCAGCTGCCAAAGACCGAGCGCGATCATGACCGCGCACAGGATCACCACGAGCACGTGCCGCACGATCCACTTGGGCCGTAAGGCGAAGCGCCAACTCATCGAGGCGAGGCTACGAGCAGGGGCCAGATGTCCCCAATCGGGCCACTAGATCGTGGGCAGCTCGTAGCCCTCGAACTTGGCCCGTAGGTCCTTCTTGGAGAACTTCCCAACGCTCGTCTTTGGGATCTCGTCGACAAAGACGACGTCGTCGGGCAGCCACCACTTGGCCACCTTGTCCGCGAGGAACGCGAGGACCTCTTCTTTGGAGAGGGTCTCCCCCGGGCGAACGACCACACACGCGAGCGGGCGCTCCGACCACTTGGGATGCGTGACACCGATGACAGCAGCCTCCGCGATCTGGGGGTGCCCCATGAGCTCGTTCTCGAGATCGACCGACGAGATCCACTCGCCACCGGACTTGATCACGTCCTTCGTGCGATCGACCAGACGGATGTAGCCGTGGCGGTCGATGACGGCGACGTCGCCCGTCTTCAACCACCCATCGTCGGTGAAGGACTCGGGTGAACGATCGTCGTTGTAGTACTCCGACGCGATCCAGGGACCACGCACCTGCAGCTCGCCCGAGGCCTCGCCGTCCCATGGCAGCGACTCGACGCTGCCAGGCCGAACGATGCGCGCGTCGACGCAGATGGCGGGCTGGCCCACCGTGGTGCGCAGCTCGGCGCGGCCTTCGTCATCCAGGGTGGCGTCGATGGTCGACTTGATGCGACCGACGGAGGCGATCGGGCTCGTCTCGGTCATGCCCCATGCCTGCATGATCGGGAGCCCTGTCTGCAATCGGTAGCCCTCCGACAGCGACTTGGGCACGGCCGACCCACCGCACGGGATGGCGCGCAGAGCCGAGGTGTCCCGGCCCTTGAGCTCGGGGAGCACGCCCATCCAGATGGTGGGGACACCCGCAGCGATCGTGATGCGTTCCTTCTCGATCAGCGTGGCGAGCGCGGGCGCGGACAAGTCGGGACCGGGCATCACGAGGGTGGCTCCGGACGCCACGGCCGCATGGGCCAAGCCCCAGGCGTTGGCGTGGAACATGGGCACCACCGGGAGGATGCGATCCGACTCCTGCACGCCGATGCTGCAGGTGGTCATGCATCCGATCGTGTGCAGGTAGGTGGAGCGATGGGAGTAGACAACGCCCTTGGGGTTGCCAGTGGTGCCGCTCGTGTAGGCCATGGCAGCCGCGCGGTTCTCGTCGGATACCTCGAACGCCACGGGGTCCGCTACGGCGAGGAGGTCCTCGTAGTCATGCAGCGCGCGTCCGCCGTCGGGGCTGGGCACTTCACCCTTGCCGTCGTCCATCACAACGATGTGGCGCACCGTTGTGAACTGGTCGACGAGCGGCCAGAGCAAGCCGAGCAGCGACCGGTCGACGAAGATCACCTCGTCCTCGGCGTGGTTCACGATGTACACGAGCTGTTCGGGGAACAGCCGAATGTTGAGCGTGTGCAGAACTCGGTTCGTGCAGGGGATTGCGAAGTAGAGCTCGAGATGGCGAGCGGTGTTCCAGGCGAAGGTGGCCACACGCCCGCTCTCGCTCACACCAAGGTCGTCGAGCACGCCTCCCAGCCGGCGGGTGCGCTCGGCCCAGGTGCCGTAGTCGGTGCGCTCGATGCCCGTGGCAGTCGCGGTTACGAGCTCCTTGTCGAAGAACAACGTCTCCGCTCGGCCGAACAGGTGCGGCAGCGTGAGCGGGACGTTCTGCATGAGTCCTTGCATCGGCGTGGATCCCCTTCAAGCGGTCGTCGTCAGGGGCCAGGGTAGGAGATGTCAGACTCAGGAGTCGTGGCGTCTCGTCTCCGCGGTCGTGGTCACCCGCCCGGCCCGCACACCCTCAAGTTCCTGGCCATCCCGATCGTGGCGCTCATCGTGCTGTCGAACGTCGGGAACGCGCTCGCGGCAGGCCTCGTCGACACGCACCCGCTGCTGCTCATCATGATGAACTCCAGCAACCGCAACCTGATCCTCGTCACGAACGAGCTGGATGCCCTCAGCTACTACACCGTCGGCACACTGCGACTGCTCGTGGCCGATCCGCTGTTCTTCCTGATCGGCTACTGGTACGGCGATAGCGCAATCCGGTGGATGGAGCGTCGTACCAAGTCGCTCGGGCAGACCCTGCGTCAATGGGAGGGCTGGTTCGCCAAGGCCGCCTACCCCATCGTCTTCTTCGCCCCGAACCAGTACATCTGCCTGTTCGCCGGCGCGGCAGGGATGGGCGTGGGGGGCTTCTTCGCCACGAACATCGCCGGCACCCTCGTGCGCCTCTATCTCGTCCGGCGGCTGGGCGAGACGTTCGAAGCACCGATCGACGACGTCCTCGGCTTCATCCAGGACTACCGCATCCCGCTGCTGATCGTGTCCATCGCGCTGTTCACCGTGATGACCGTGAACGAGCTGCGCAGCGGAGGAGCGGGGCTCGACGACCTCGCCAACTCCCTTGAGGAGGACGACGCCACCGACGCCGATCCGCCCGCTACCTGAGGGGCGCTCTCGGAAGGGGCCGATGGAGAAGGTCGGACTCGCTGAGTGCCCAGGCATCCGGGAACGCGAGGCAGCTCCAGAACGTGTCGGGGTCGAACCCAGCGCCGAGACGATCGCTGAGGTGCACCGACAGCGCGAGCCCGTGGGTGACGACGACGACGGGTGCTCCATCGGCGACAGCGACTGCGTCGGCAACGGCCCCGGCCGTGCGCGCGGCGACCTCGGCGTGGGCCTCCCAGCCGTCGTAGGACTCACCGCGAAGGTACCGGTGGGCCATCGCTCGATAGCCGGGCCCGATCCAGGGACGCATGGCCTCACGCAGTCGGGGGTCGGGGCGCACCTCCACCCCCCACCGCTTCGCGATGGCGTCCGCCGTCTCCATGGCCTTCGGCTCTGTGCTCGACACGAGCGCGCCGATGCCCTCCCCGACCTCGAGTGCGTCGGCCAGCAGGGCAGCCGCTGCCCTGCCCTCGTCGTCGAGGCACCAGTCGGTGGGGTGCACGGACTCGTCGAGGACAGCCATGGCGTGACGCACGTAGCTGATGGGAGCAGAAGCCATCGCCAGGGACCGTAGCGGTGCCCGCGCTCGAATACAGACCACTAGAAGTCGAGCAGTGGCTCCAGGCCGATCGTGAGCCCAGGGCGCTCGGCCACCCGTTTCACGGCAAGGAGGACGCCTGGCATGTAGCAGGTGCGGTCGTACGTGTCGTGCCGGATCGTGAGCGACTGACCCGACGTTCCGAACAGCACCTCTTGGTGGGCGAACAGCCCGCGCAAGCGCACTGAATGGATCCGGATGCCCCCAGCGCCAGCGCCGCCGCGAGCCCCATCGAGCACGACGTCGGTGGTCGGGTCTGGGGCCCAATCGGACGACGCCGCAGCCATGCGCTCTGCGGTTCGCAGGGCCGTGCCCGATGCCGCGTCGACCTTCCCATCGTGATGGAGCTCGATGATCTCGGCCGTCTCGAACCAGGGCGCCGCAAGCTCCGCGAAGCGCATCATGAGCACGGCGCCGATAGCGAAGTTGGCGGCGATCAGGCAGGAGCTGCGCGTGAAGTCGCGCTCGATGCCAGCCAGATCATCGTCGGTGAAGCCCGTCGTACCCACAACTGCGTGGATCCCGTGTTCAGCGGCGAAGGCCAGGTTGCGGCGGGCCGCCTCCGCAACCGTGAAGTCCACGACCACCTCGGCGCCCGCGGCCACCAGGGCATCGGGGACGGCCGACACCACGAGGTTGGTGTCCACCTGAGCCAGCTGACGCAGATCGATCCCTGCGTGGAGCGGGTCCACTGCGGCAACGAGCTCGAGGTCCGGGTCGGCCGCCACGGCCTCGCACACTGTGCGCCCCATGCGCCCCGCCGCGCCGAAAACACCAACCCTGGTCATGGAGGCTCCCTCAGCCCGGCAACGGCGGCGGCGGAGGCGGAACGGACGGAGCCGGTGGCGGCGGAGGAGGAGGTGGGGCAGCCACCGGCGGGGGCGGCGGAACCGCGGGCGCCGGAGGAGGAGGTGGCGGGGGCGGAACGGCAGCCGGCGGCGGGGACGGCGCCTCCGCTACGACCGGCTCCTCCTTGGCACCAAGCTGCCCATGCTCGGCCTCGTGTGCGGCCAGCTCACCGATGACACGAGCGATGTTCGCGTCCGCATCGTCAAAGCCCCCCTTGTGCTTGGCGTAGGACCACGCACCGAGCTCGCGCAGGAGGCCATCAGCCTTGCGCTTCGCCTGCTGGTCCGCGATGCCATCTTGGGCGGCCTTGGTGGCCTCTCCCACCTTGGCGGCGGCCTTGTCGAGGAACCCCATGTGCGTCTCCTTCTCCGGTGGCGGCGGTTGGAGTGTAGGCAGGCTCAGCCGACGAGCTGATCGGCCTCGAATGGACCGACCGCCGCGAGCGCTCGCGGGCCCAGCAGCACGCGTCGGAGCACCCGGGATACGTCCTCGGTGGTGATCGCCCGTAGCCGCTCGACGTGCTCGTCGATCGTGGTGATCTGTCCGCGTTGCATCAGGCTTCGGCCGAGCCGACCCATGCGCCCGCCGCTGTCCTCCAACCCGAGCAGCATCGAGCCCTCGAGGTACCCGGCTGCGATCGCCCGCTCGGACTCGGTGACGCCATCGTTCACAATCGCCGCAACCACGTCGTCGACCACGCGCAACGCCTCACGAGCGCGCTTTGGCGCGGTGCCCAGGTACACGGTGAGGTAGCCGCTGTCTTCGAACGCGGTGGGGTACGAGTAGACGGAGTACGCCAGACCACGCTCTTCGCGCACTTCCTGGAACAGCCGGCTCGCCATCCCGCCGCCGAGGATCTGGTTGGCGACGGCCATGGCCCAGCGATCGGGATCGTCGCTTGCCAGGCTGCGCCATCCGAGGCACAGGTGAGCCTGCTCGGTGTCGTCACGGGTAACGGCCACCGCACCGTCGAACGCGGGAGGTGGCGTGCGAACGGGGCGCTCTCCCCCACTACCGTCGCCAAGGGCAGCGGTGACGGCTCCCACCACGGCGTCATGGTCGAGTCGGCCGGCCGCGGCGACCACCATCGTGGCGGGGCGGTACCAACGCTGGAAGAAGGTAGCGATGTCGTCGCGGGTGATCGCCTCCACCGTGCGCATCTCACCGAGGACCTCACGACCAAGCGGATGGCCACCGAAGAGTGCGCCCGACAGCAGGGTGTGGACGCGGTCTTCGGGCGCATCGAGGTTCATGAGGATCTCCTCGAGGATCACCTGCCGTTCAGCCTCGACCTCATGCGGCCGCAGAGCCGGCGCCGAGAGCACATCGCCGAGGATCTCAAGTCCCATGGACGCCTTCTCATGGGGCAGGCGGGCGTAGTACGCCGTGTGCTCTCGACTGGTGAAGGCGTTCATCTCGCCTCCAACACTGTCGACCGCCTCGGCGATCGCCCGCGCAGAACGCCGCTCCGTTCCCTTGAACAGAAGGTGCTCCAGGAAGTGCGACGCGCCCGACAGGTCGTCGGATTCGTCTCTTCCACCGATGCGCACCCAAGCACCGAGCGTGACCGAACGAGCCTCCGGCATCGTCTCAGTGACGATGCGGAGGCCGTTCGGCAGCTCGGTCTGCTCGACCCCAGGGTCCAGCAGGTCGGTCATCGTGTTGGACTAGCGCCGACCGCCACCACTGCGGCGACCACCGCCACCGCGACGCTCGCCGCCCCGGCCTCCACCCTCAGGGGCGGCTGCCGGACCGAGATCGCCGAACTGCTCGCGTGCCTCGGACTCGAACGAGTCCTCGAAGGACACCGTGTCGCCAGCGGGAGCCGCCGGAGCACTGTCCTCACGAGGTGCACGAGCCTCACGCGGGGCCCGCTCAGGGCGGTCGCGTCCACGATCGCCGCCACCGCTCGAGACGGCGCTGTCGGGGATCTCGATGGCACCAGCCAGGCTGAGCGACACCTTGCCGTTCGGGTCGACGTCGTCGACCTTCACCTCGACCTCGTCGCCGAGGTTGAAGACGTCCTCCACCCGATCGATGCGCTTTCCGCCACCGATCTTGGAGATGTGGAGAAGACCGTCGCGGCCCGGGAGGATGTTCACGAACGCACCGAACTTGGTGATGTTCACGACCCGGCCCGGGTAGACCGCACCGACGTCCGCTGTGGGCGGGTTGAGGATGAGCTTGATCTGACGCTCCGCCTCCTCCAGCCGGAACTTCTCCGGGGAGCCGATGGTGACCGTGCCGACCATGCCGTCGTCGTCGACGGAGATGTCGGCGCCAGTCTCGGCCTGGATGGCGTTGATGACCTTGCCCTTCGGTCCGATGACCTCGCCGATCTTGTCGATCGGGATCTCGAAGCTGACGACCTTGGGAGCGGTCTCGCCCACCTCAGCGCGGGGCTCGGAGATGGCCTTCTCCATGACCTCGAGGATGGCGAGACGAGCTTCCTTGGCCTGCTGCAGCGCCTGGGCCAGGACGTCGGCCGGGAGGCCGTCGATCTTGGTGTCGAGCTGCAAGGCGGTCACGAACTCGCTCGTGCCGGCGACCTTGAAGTCCATGTCGCCGAAGGCGTCCTCGGTGCCGAGGATGTCGGTGAGCGTCGTGTACTTGCCGTTGTCGTAGATGAGACCCATGGCGATGCCAGCAACCGGGGCCTTGATCGGCACCCCGCCGTCCATCAGCGCCAGGGTGGAGCCGCAAACGGAGCCCATCGAGGTGGAGCCGTTGGAGCTCAGCACCTCGGACACAACGCGCAGTGCGTAGGCCCACTCGTCGATGGAAGGCACCACCGGCAGAAGGGCCCGCTCGGCGAGGAGACCGTGACCGATCTCGCGACGCTTGGGGCTGCCGACTCGACCCGTCTCTCCATTGGCGTGGGGCGGCATGTTGTAGTGGTGCATGTAGCGCTTCTTGGGCTTGTCGCCAAGGTTGTCGAGAAGCTGGTCCATCTTCGGCATGCCGAGGGAGAGGACGCTGAGCACCTGGGTCTCGCCACGCTGGAACAGGCCTGAGCCATGCGCTTGGCCGAGCACGCCCACCTCAGAGGTGACCGTGCGCAGGTCGGACGGACCGCGACCATCGATGCGAATGCCCTCTTCGACCGTGCGGGTGCGGATGCGGCTCTTCTGGATGCTGCGGGCCGCCTCCTTGATCTCCTTCGTGCGACCTGCGAAATCCTCGCCCATCTGCTCGATGGCCGTGGCGATGGCAGCGTCGGTGGCAGCGTTGCGCTCCGCCTTGGCGGCGATCGTGCCGGCGTGTCCGAGGGCGTCGCCCACGAGGGCTTCGACCTTGGTCTTGACGTCGTCGCCGTAGTCCAGGACGGGCGTGAACTGGAGCGGGGTGATGCCCCGGCCAGCCTTGACCTGCTCGACGAGCTGGTTCTGGAGCTCGATCGACTCCTTGATCCACACCTTGCAGGCAGTGAGGCCGTCGGCGATGACCTCTTCGGTGACCTTGGGAGCGCCGGCTTCGTAGTGGGCCCACGCCTGCTCGGTGCCGCCAGCTTCAACCATCATGATGGCGACGTCGTCACCGACACCGCGACCGGCGACGATGAGCTCGAAGGTGCTCGCCTCCACCTCCTCGAAGGTGGGGTGGGGCACCCAGGTGCCGTCCTGGCTGTAGGCGATGCGCACAGCGCCGATGGGACCCTGGAACGGGATCCCCGAGATCGACAGAGCAGCAGAGGCGCCGTTGATCGCGAGCACGTCGTAGGGGTTTTCCTTGTCCGAGCCCATCACCGTGACGACGACCTGGGTCTCGTTGCGGAAGCCGTCAGCGAAGGACGGGCGCAGCGGCCGGTCGATCAGGCGGCAGGCGAGGATGGCGGCGTCGGTGGGGCGACCCTCTCGGCGGAAGAAGCTGCCGGGGATGCGGCCAGCGGCGTACATCCGCTCTTCGACGTCGACCGTGAGCGGGAAGAAGTCGATGCCGTCGCGCACGCCCTTGGCGGAGTTTGCGGTGACCAGTGCTTCGGTGCCGGCGATCTTTGCGACCACGGCCCCCTGGCTCTGGAAGGCCAGCTTGCCCGTCTCAAACGACAGGGTCTTGTCGGTGCCACTGATGGGCCCCGAGACGATGATGGCGTCAGCCATGTTTGTTCCTCCTTGCCGGCTCGGGGACTCCCCCGGCCGGATCTGAGGCGACAGTGGCCAGTTCCCAGTTGGCGACCACCGGAGGGACCCCTCCGGGAGTCGGCAACTGGCAGCTGACCCGGTCTGCCGCCGTGTGTGTGGTTGTGGCTGCGCCCTTAGCGCCGCAGCCCCATCTTGGCGATGATCGCGCGGTATCGCTCGACATCGTTCTTGCGCACGTAGTCGAGCAGACGACGACGCTGGCCCACCAGCATCAGCAGGCCGCGCCGGCTGTGGTGGTCCTTCTTGTGCTTCTGCAGGTGCTCGTTGAGGTGGTTGATCCGCTTGGTGAGGATCGCGATCTGCACCTCGGGCGAGCCGGTGTCGGTGTCGTGGAGGCGGTGCTCCGCGATGATGCCGGCCTTCTGCTTGTCGATCTGCTCAGACATACCTAGAGGTTCTCCGTTGGGGAGGTGGGAACTGGGGCCCGGCTCCGGTGGGCGCTGCACACAGGCTGGCGCGTCGGGGAGCGAAGCTCCTCAGGCCCCCCGAAGGGGTCACTGAGGACCTGGCCAAGATAGCAGCCACCCCTGCAACGCCCTCAATCCGGTCCTCGAGCCGAACCGACTCAGTCGCTCTTCGAACGGGCGCCGAGCACCTTCCACGTGTAGCGGGGCGGGCGGTGCAGGTCCTCGGTGTCGTGGGCTGTCTGGCGAGGCGTGAGATCGAGCACGAGGGCATCGGGGGCGTACAGGGCCGCCTCCACCTCGTCATCCGTGGCATCCGCAGGGTCGATCCCATGCCGGAGCTTCGCCTTGAGCACTGCCGTGCCCAGGCGCCCCCGCATGAGGGCATGCATGATCGCTGGCAACGTCTCCGGGTCCTTCAGGAGCCAGGAGTGCGAGGCGCCCTTCACGATGATCAGGTCGCCACGGGAGCGGCGGGCGGCATCTTTCGCCGTCGCCAACGGCACCGCGAGATCGCGGTCGCCATGGATCGCGAACACCGGAATCTTCTCCTCCTGGAGCGTCTCGAGCATCCGCTTCGTGCCCCCGCTGCGCAGGATCGAGGCGGCGGGGCCGAGCAGCCGCCAGGGTCGGCGAACGTGGCCCCGGATGGTGGGGGCCACGAGCCTGCCGAGCTTGAGTGCCTGGCGGGGGTCGCCGAACCAGGGCACCGTGGTCATCGTGTCCACCATCAGCGTGGCGCCGACGCCGACAAGCAACGGCGGGAACACCCGGAACAGGTTCACCATCCGGTCCCAGGTATCGCCCACGATCGCGTCGAGCAGCACCACAGCGATCACGCGTGACGGATCGGCGGCGGCCAGCTCCGTCACCAGGCGACCGCCCATCGAGTGGCCCGCCAACACGGCCTCGCGCACCCCGAGGTGGTCAAGGACTCGACCCAGCAGCTCCGCGTAGCTCTTCATGCTCGCGGCCCCGGTTGGCAGACCGAGCGTGCCTCCGTGGCCCGCCGTGTCCACGGCAATCACCTTGAAGCCGAGGTCGACCAGCCGTGACAACGTCTGGGCGTAGAGGATTCCCTCCGCCGAGAACCCGTGGACGACCACGAGCGGCACACCCCGGCCGCACACCGCCACGCCGACCGTGTGACCGTCGGGGAGGGTGATCTCATGGCGAGCGAGGCGGGGCAGGGTGGCGAGAATCTCGTCATCAG
Source organism: Actinomycetes bacterium (assembly GCA_031422255.1). Classification (GTDB taxonomy): domain Bacteria; phylum Actinomycetota; class Acidimicrobiia; order Acidimicrobiales; family VFJN01; genus VFJN01. Next base: position 24,090 of record JANOQG010000226.1, read on the forward strand.
CCTCGGGGCCCGGCCCGATGATGGGCTCGGTGGCCACCGCGAGGTGGCGCACCTTCTTGCGCGGCCCAGCGGGATGCTCGTCGCCCTCGACCCGCACGCGGATCGGATCCCACCCGTCATCCATGGGCCAAGTCTGGCCCATCGCATCACTCAGGCCTGACCATCCGGTCAGGCGAGGGTTCATCCCAGGATCTCCCGAGCCTGCTCACAGTCCAGCTGGATCTGATCGACCAGGGCCTCGACGCTCCCGAACTGCACCTCGCCACGCAGGCGTTCGACGAAGCGCACGCGGGCTGGCTCGTCGTAGAGGTCGCCCTCGAAGTCGAGCAGGTGGGCCTCGAGAAGGCTGGCATGGGCCTCTACGTAGAAGGTGGGCCGTCGACCAAGGGAGATCGCAGTGGGGTGCACCGAGCCATCCGGCCGTTCGTACCAGCCGGCGTAGATGCCATCCGCGGGAAGGAGGATGTCGCCAGGGACGGACACGTTCGCCGTGGGGAACCCAAGGTCGCGACCGCGTGCGTCACCATGCGCCACGACGCCGCGCACCTCGTAGGGGCGACCGAGCATGACCCTGGCCCGGTCGAGGTCGCCCGCGACGAGGGCATGGCGGATGGCCGTCGAGGACGCTCGCTCACCAGCGACCGCAGGAGAACCCGTGGCATCGACGAGCGCGAGTCCCTCAACGGTAAATCCCCGTTCGGATCCCATCGACCGCAGCAGGTCGACGTTGCCCCGGCGTTGGTGACCGAAGTGGAAGTCCTCCCCCACGATCACCCTCACCGCGCCCAGGCAATCCGCGAGCACACCCGTGACGAAGTCCTCCGCCGGCTCCTTGGACCGTGCCTCATCAAAGGTGATCACGAGGCACCGGTCGATCCCCGTGCTGGCGAGCAGCTCGAGCTTCTGGTCGAGGTCGGTCAGGAGGCGCGGCGCCGATTCAGGCCGCACCACAGATGCCGGGTGGCGGTCGAAGGTGACGACGGCGCTCTCGTGACCACCGGCCGCGGCCTGTCGGCGTACCTGTGCGATCACCGCCTGGTGCCCCATGTGCACGCCGTCGTACGCGCCGATGGTCACCACGCTGCCCGAGGGCGGACGGGGACATGCCCCGACGTCATGCAACACCTCCATCACGTGAGGCTACGGCCCGGTGGCGGAGGCGAGTACGACAGACGGCTTCGCGCCGCCGCCGCGATGCGGTTCGTACACGGCGAGGAGCGTTCCTTCGGCGTCGATGAGGGGCCAGGGGCCCGCACCGCTCACGCCGAGCACTTCGAGCGGCAGGACCTTGCCAAACCCGACGGCCGTGGCGACCTCGGCATCCACCGCCACGGCGCGAAGATCGCGCAATGCGGCCGCTGGAGTGAGGAGCGCGTCGACGGTGAGCGCCTCCACCTCGACGCCCTGGTCTGCGCTGAAGGAACCAATCGCAGTGCGCCGCAGGTCTCGCAGATGCGCCCCGCCGCCCAGCGCAGCACCCAGGTCTGCGGCCAGAGACCGGATGTAGGTGCCGGAGGAACACGTCACCTCAATCGGGAAGCAGCCAGGCTCGATGGCCTCGTGGACGCTGAAGGAGTGGACGGTGACGGGGCGCGCAGCGCGTTCGATCTCGATGCCCTCCCGGGCGAGCTCATGGAGGCGACGCCCATCCACGTGGATGGCCGACACCATCGGCGGAACCTGCAAGATGTCGCCTGTCAGTGGCAAGGCCGCAGCGCGCATGGCCTCGACCGTGACGCCATCCATGGCCCAGGTTCCGACGACTTCACCCGACGCGTCGAGGGTGGACGTGGCGGTTCCAAGCACCACGACCCCGGTGTAGGTCTTGCTCGGCATGCCGAGGTACTTCAGAAGGCGGGTGACCTTGCCGACGCCGAGCAGCAACACCCCGGTGGCGTCCGGATCGAGGGTTCCAGAGTGCCCCACCTTGCGGGTCCCCAGGACACCCCGCGCCTTCGCGACGATGTCGTGGCTCGTCCAGCCGGCCGCTTTGTCCACGATGGCCAACCCATCGGGTCCCGCGGGGCGCCCGCCCTTCGCCATTGGCAGGTCAGACCTCGTCGTCGCGGATCTGGCGCAGCACCTCTTCGAGGCGGGCCGCGCCGCGCACGACATCATCTGGCTTGAAGAGCAGCTCTGGCGTGCGCTTCACGCTCGTCTGCCGACCGATCGCGCCTTGCAGTCGGTGACGATGATCGCCGAGCGCCTCCAGGACATCGTCGTCGTCGTCCTCGCCACCGAGCGTGTCGAAGTAGACGGTGGCCCGACGCAGGTCGGCGTCGCAATCGACCGACATGATCGTCACCATGCCGAGGCGGTCGTCGTCAACCAGCTCGAGCTCCTCGGCGAGGATCTCCTGGAAGAGCTTGTTCAGCCGGGCCGTGCGCGGGTAATCGCGGGCGGTCGTGTGGCTGCGGGGGCGCTTGGGCATGTGGGGGTCACCTTGCTCAGGTGCGCGGGATCTCGCGCTCCTCGAAGGTTTCAATGATGTCGCCAGGCTTGAGGTCCTGGAAGTCACTCAGGCCGATGCCACACTCGAACCCGGTGGCGACCTCACGGACGTCGTCCTTGAAGCGCCGCAGGGAGTTGACCGTGCCCTTCCAGATGATCGTGCTGTCACGCAGGAAGCGGACCTTGGAGTTGCGCGTGATCACGCCGTTGAGCACGTAGCAACCCGCGATCTTGCCGATACGGGGCACGGAGAAGATCTCCCGAACCTCCGCATCGCCCGTGACGACCTCTTCGAACTCGGGGGCCAGCAGGCCAACAACGGCCGCTTCCACATCCTCGAGGACCTGGTAGATGATCTCGTAGTTCCGGACCTCGACCTCTTCGACCTGCGCCAGTTCACGCGCCTTGCGATCGGGGCGAACGTTGAAGCCGATGATCGTTGCGCCGGAGGTGGCAGCAAGCTGGACATCCTGCTGGGTGATGCCGCCTACAGCCCGATGCACGAAGGCCAGCTTGACCTCGTCGCGCTCGAGCTTGCGGAGGCTCTCGGTGAGTGCCTCGAGCGAGCCGGTGGTGTCGGTCTTGAGCAGGATGTTGAGCGTGGCGACATCGCCGCGCTGGATCTGCTCGAAGATGTCTTCGAGCCGAGCGCCGGAAGGGGCTGCAGCCTCGCGCCCGAGGTTGGCAACGCGGTGCCAGTGCTCGCGCTTCTCGGCGACCGACTTGGCCGTCTTCTCGTCGGGGGCGACGATGAACGAGTCGCCGGCGTCGGCCACATCGTTGAGTCCGAGGACCTGCACGGGCGTGGACGGACCGGCCTCGGTGATCTGCTCGCCGAGGTGGTTGATGAGCGCTCGCACGCGGCCCCAGGCGGGGCCGGCGACGAGCGGCTCGCCAACACGGAGGGTGCCGCGCTGGACGAGGATGTTGGCGACGGGACCACGGCCCACGTCGAGGTGCGACTCGAGCACCACGCCTGCGGCCCGGCCCGCAGGGTTGGCCCGAAGGTCCTCCACGTCCGCCACGAGGAGCAGCGTCTCGAGAAGGGTGTCCACGCCGTCACCGGTGAGGGCCGACACCGGGATCATCTCGACATCGCCGCCCCAGTCGTGCGGGATCAGGCCCTGCTCGGAGAGCTGCTGCTTGACGCGATCGGGCTGGGCCTGCTCGCGGTCCATCTTGTTGATGGCCACCACGATCGGGGCCCCGGACGCCTTGGCGTGGTTCAGGGCCTCGATGGTCTGCGGCATGACGCCGTCATCGGCGGCGACGACGAGCACGACGATGTCGGTGGCCTCGGCTCCGCGGGCGCGCATTGCGGTGAACGCCTCATGGCCCGGGGTGTCGATGAAGGTGATGGCGCGGTCGTTGCGGATCGCTTGATACGCGCCGATGGCCTGCGTGATGCCACCGGCTTCGCCTGCCACCACGTTGGCGTCGCGGATCTTGTCGAGCAGCTTCGTCTTGCCATGGTCGACGTGGCCCATCACCGTGATGATCGGCGGGCGCTGAACGGCGTCTTCGTCGTCCTCGTCGTCGAGCAGGTCATCGATGCCGAGCGCCTTCTGCAGCTCGACCTCTTGTTCCTCGCCGGGGTCGACCAGACGGATGGTGGCGCCGATCTGCTCGGCAAAGAGCTCGATCTGCTCGTCGCTGAGGGACTGGGTGGCCGTGACCATCTCGCCGAGCTGCATGAGGAAGCGAACGACGTCGGCAGCCGTGCGGTTGAGCTTGGGGCCGAGCTCCTGCGGGGTCGACGAGCGCTCCAGCACCACATCGCCCTCGGGAACCGGAGCGTCCGTGGGGGTGTAGGTGGGGAGATCCATCGGCTGGAGCTCCTCGCGGCTCCGACGACGACGACCACCCTTGCGACGCGGCGGGCGCTGCTGCGGACCGCGGCCACCACCCGGCCCGCGACCGGGGCCGCCACCAGGACCACCGGGACCACCGCCACCCGGGGGGCGGTTGGGACCAAAGCCACCAGGACCACCCGGCGGGCGTCCACCGACGGGAGTGCCCGCGGGCGGGCCCCCGACGCGACGACCGGGAGGCAGCGGTGCGGAACGACCGGCCGGGCCGCGAGGTGCCACCGGCCCACGTCCACCCATCCCAGGCGGAGGTGGGATGGGCTTGCCGGTGCCCGAGCGCAACGGCGGACCGTCGGCGGGCTCATCGTCGGCGGGCGGGGCTTGTTCGGGCGCGGCGGGGGCTGCGGATTCCGGTGCAGCCGCGGCGGATTCCGGCGCAGCCGCGGCGGGTTCCGGCGCTGTGGCGGGTTCGGGGGTAGGGGCGGTCACCGGGGAGGGGACGACGACCACCGGCGCGACTGCGGCGGGGCGCTCCACGGGCGGGGCGGGGCGAGGGGCGACCGGTGCCACCGCTGCGGGGCGGGCGGGCTCCTCATCGATGCGGCGCGGGGGCACGGGGCGCCCACTGCCGCTCGAGGTCACGAGGCGGGCCGGCGGCTTTGGGTGCGCAGGCGCCGGAGCGGGCACAGCCGGAGCAGGAGCCGCCGGCTGAGGCTTCTCGGCCACAGGGGCGGGAGCCACCGGCGCGGCGGGCGCGGCGGCCTCCGGTGCAGCGGCCGGGGCCTTCGGGGCAGCGACGGCCTTGGTCGCCTTCGACGCTTTGGTGGCTTTGACGGGCTTGGCCGGCTCTTCGGGCTGGACGTCGCGGACCAGGCCCTCGCTCTTCGCCTTACGGCGGACGCGGTCGGCCTGCGCATCCTCGATGCTCGAGGAATGCGTCTTGACGCCGATCCCCAGCGTCTCGCAGAGGTCGAGCGTCTCCTTGTTGGTCATGCCGAGCTCCTTGGCGAGCTCGTGAACGCGCTTCTTCGCTGCCAAGTTCCTGGTTCAGTCCTTCAAGGTCGATCTCTGGGGGCGCGAGCGGCCGACGGGCCGCACCACGGCCGTCCATCTTCGCACGAACTCGGGGAGTTGCACGATTCGAACGGGCTTATGGTCCTGGTGGTCAACCAGCGGGTTCGGGCCAGAGGGCCAAGACCACCTCGGCCGACACTGGCGCACGCAAGGCCCTCGAGAAGGCGTTGCGGCGTACTGCGAGCTGTACGCATCGGGCGGAATCGGCACAAACCCACGCCCCCCGGCCTGGGAGCGAACGGCCGACGAGCAGCGTTCCCTCTGGGCTGCGGACCACCCGCACGAGGTGCTCCGGGGCCGCCGTGCGGCGACACCCGACGCACATTCGGCGGGTGGTGGCGGGCGCTACGCCGTCCCCTCGGCCACGGGCTCGTCGGTCACGGGCTCATCGGCTGCCGGCTCGTCGGCGACAGGCTCATCGGCTGTCGGTGCATCTGGCGCGGCGGCATCGTCATCGTCGCCCGAGTGGGCCCACTGCTCGGCGGAGAGTGCGGGGCCGCCCTCGGCGGGCACCCAGACCTGCTCACCCGACGCGGGATCCACGACCCATTCGCCCTGGGCCCACTCCTCGCCCTGGTAGGCCTCTTCGTCGGCCATCATCGTCTCGCTCTTGATGTCGACGCGCCAGCCTGTCAGGCGAGCGGCGAGGCGGGCGTTCTGGCCCTCCTTGCCGATCGCGAGCGAGAGCTGGAAGTCGGGGACGATCACGGTGGCGGTGCCGGTCTCGACGTCGATCCGGACCTCCTTCACCTTGGCGGGAGAGAGCGCCTTCATCACGAAGTCGTAGGGGTCGTCGGAGAAGGGGACGATGTCGATCTTCTCGCCGTTGAGCTCGTTCACGACCTGGCGTACACGGGCACCCCGAGCGCCGACACACGCGCCGACGGGGTCGACGTTTGAGTCGTTCGACCACACCGCGATCTTCGTGCGATGGCCTGGTTCCCGCGCACACGCGCGCAGCTCCACGATGCCGTCGGCAATCTCGGGCACCTCGAGCTTGAAGAGCTCGAGGATGAGGCCCGGGTGGGTGCGGGATACAACGATCTGCGGGCCCTTCGACGTGCGCCGCACCTCGACGATGTACGCCTTGAGACGCGTGTTGGGCGCAGGGCGCTCGTAGGGAACCTGTTCGGCCTGGGGCAAGAGGGCCTCCACCCGACCGAGGTCGAGCAGGGTGTAGCGGCTGTCGGTCTGCTGGATGATGCCCGTGACGATGTCGCCCTCGCGCCCCGCGTACTCCTCGTACTTGAGCTCCCGCTCGGCTTCACGGATGCGCTGCGTCATGACCTGACGAGCCGTGGTGGCCGCAATCCGACCGAAGTCGTCCGGCGTGACGTCGAGCTCGTCGCCGTAGGGCTCGCCGTCCTCATCGATCTCCTGCGCGAACACGCGGATGTCGAAGCTGTCGGGATCGATCGTGACCCACGCGTACTCGTTGGCGCCCGGCATGCGCTTGTAGGCCGACTCGAGCGCATCTGCGAGCGCGCCGAGCAGCGTCTCCACGGAGATGCCCTTGTCGATGGCCAGCGCCGCCAGCGCTTCGCCCATGTCGATGTTCGTCATGCCCTAGTTCCTCAAGTCGGTGGTCGGGTGCACGGCTACGCAGGCCGAGGTTGGGTGATCCATCTCGCTCATGCCTGGGCCTTTCGTGTCTGCTTCTTGGGCTGGCCGCCCCACTCGAAGGTGGTCCGGGCCCGCTCGACGTCGTCGTAGCGCACGGTGTGGGGCTCGCCGTCGGCGTCCTGCACGGTGACGGACGCTTCGTCGGCTGCTGTGATCGTGCCCTCGAACCGGCGCTCGCCGTCGGTTCCCGGCTTCGTCTTGATCTTCACGCTGGACCCGACGGACCGACTGAAGTGGTCAGGGGTGCGCAGCGGGCGCTCGAGCCCGGGGGT
>JANOQG010000227.1:0-4630 GCA_031422255.1 Actinomycetes bacterium
CATCGCGCGCATCACGCCACGCGGCGTGAAGACGACCCAGCAGGAGTTCGAGGTCTACTCGCCCTTTGTGTCGGTGGGGTCCTACGCGATCGTCACCGATACAGCTGTCAACGGGAACCCCGTGTGGGCAGGATTCGGGCCTGGTCCGTTCGAGGCGGTCAAGCTGATCCTCGCTCGCCACGGCGAGTTCGCTGTCGACCACGAACCCGAGCGCTACTCCCTCACGTTCAATCCTGGGGGCTTCCTCAAGCGCACCCGATGAAGATCTTCTGCATCGGCTTGAGCAAGACGGGTACGCGGTCGCTGCACGATGCGCTCGGTGTCCTCGGGCTTCGCAGCGTTCACTGGGGTGGCCCGGACCTTCAGGCCGCGGTACAGCGAGGACCTGAGATCCGAGCGGCAGTCGAACGAGCGCTTCGAGAGGGACGACCCCTCCTTGATGACCTCGAAGACGCCGACGCGTACTCCGACATCCATGCGTTGAGCATCAACTTCGATGTGCTCGACCGACAGTACGAGGGGAGCAGGTTCATCCTCACGGTGCGCAACATCGATGAGTGGTTGGCGAGCCGTCAGCGCCACGTCGAGGCGAATCAGGCGATGCAAGCCCGGGGAGAGTATGACGGCACGTTCCTCGAGGTAGACGTCGAGGGCTGGCGCGCCGAGATGGTTGAACACGAGGAGAGGGTCGTTTCGTACTTCACCGGCCGACCCAACGACCTGCTCGTCCTGGATATCGCGTCCGGCCACGGGTGGGAGCGTCTCTGCCCGTTCCTCGACCTCCCCGTGCCGGAAGCGTCCTTCCCGCGCCGTGGTTGAGGCCGGCGGGGCATCGGAGACCCTGTCGTACACTGCACTGATGCCGCGGAGGGTCCTGCTCCACATCGGTACCCACAAGACCGGCACGACGTCGATCCAGCACTTCCTTCAGGATCACAACGACGACCTTCTGGCCGATGCGGGGGCGTGGTATCCGCCGGGGTTCTTCCTTCCCTCGTTGCACGCGGACCTTCCCCTCCTCACGATCCGCACGGAGCGCACGTGGCCGGCCCGGGTCCGCTTCCCCGAAACACAGGATGAGATCTGGCAGGAAGCAGCGCGCGCTCACGTGAGGAGGCAAGTGGAGTCGGCCTCGCAGGAGCTGCTCGTGTACTCCCATGAGGATCTCAGCTATCTCCGGTTCGATGACGAGCTCGCGCGCCTGCGTGATCTCTTCGCCGACCGCGTCGTGCAGGTCGTCGTCTGTCTTCGCGACAAGGCGACGTTCCTCCGGTCGTACTCGGAGCAGCTCGTCGCCTCGGGCTTTGCGCTGACGGACGATCAGGAGTCCTTCGCCTACGTGGAGGCCGACTCGTGGCTGGCCGACTACGACGCGCTCGTCGCGGGCTACCGGCGATGCTTCGGAGATGGCAACGTCGAGGTGATCGACTACGAAGCCTCAGTTGGAATCGACGGGTCGGTGATCCCAACCATCGCCGAACGAATCGGGATTCCCCGATCTGCGCTTCCAGCATTGGACCGCTACTTCCTCAACCGGACGGGGATGCAGCTCCGCCCGTCTGACGAGCAGGTCGGAGCGATCCGCAAGCGACTTTCCGAGCAGACCCGGTGACTGCATCCCATGCGACGTCTGGCGCCATCTCCTGGAGCTTCCTCGCGCCCGGTTGCCCGCGCCCGGTGGGCGGCGACATCGCTCGCTTCGAGCTCGTCAACGCCCTCGCGCGGGCGGGCCGCGACAAGGTGCGGGTCGTGCACCTGCCGACGGACGAGAAGCACATCCGCGACCTGTCGGACCTTCCCTGGTTCGCGTTCGATCCCGGCGTCGAGCACCAGTTTGCGTCCGATCTCGATCCTGATCAGCTCCCGGACGCCGACGTCGTCGTGTACTCCACAAAGCTGCTTGCGATCGCTCTGGCGCCCAGCGCCGACCCGGCCGGCCCGAGGCTGGTAGCTGAGCTCCAGAACGATCGCAAGCGCGGGTGGCAGCCGATCCTCCTCATCCAGGGGCACGGGGTCTTCCCGCCAGCGGTGGAGGATCTGGCCTTCCGTCTTCCCGGTCCCAAGGTGTGCGTCGGCTCCTGGCTGGCCGACTTGATGGTGCAGCAGGGCATCCCCCCCTCCGAGGTCGTGCACATCCCCAACGGGGTCGATCCGCAGGCCTTCCGCGTGATGCGCCCGATCGACGCCCGCACTCCCGCGGTGGCGATGAACTTCGATCCGCATCCCGTGAAGGCGGGCTATGCAGGCATCGAGGCGCTTGATCAGCTGTACCAACGCAGCTCGGTGCCCGGAACGGTGTTCGGCACCACGGCTCCCTGGCCGGGTGTCCCCAAGGGTCTCCGCTTCGTGCGCCCGCCGAGCCAGGCGATGATCGCCGCGGAGATCTACAACGAGTCGTCGTTGTTCCTGCAGCCAAGTCGCCACGAGGGGTTCGGGATGTGCGCAGTCGAATCAATGGCCTGCGGCTGCGCCTTGGTCACGACTGCCAACGGGGGCTCGGCCGACTATGCGTTCGACGGCGAGACAGCACTGGTGTGCGGCGGGGAGCCAGCGGAGATGGCGGCGGCCCTTGGTCGCCTCGTCGCCGACGACGCGTTGCGAACGCGCCTCGCCTCGAACGGGATGCGGTTCGTCGAGCGGTTTCGCTGGTCGACCAGCGCCGAGCGAATCTCCACGCTTGCCTTGGAGCGCCTGGCCGAACCCGACCGGTCGCGTGCTGGCGATCCCATCGATGTCGCCGAGATCCTGCACCGACTCCGTCAGTAGAGGATTGGAACCTGCCCCTCCGGGTATGCGGACGGCGCGAAGAACCACGACTCGATGGCGTGGCGCTCGCGGGTCATGTCCGCAGCCACGGCAGTTCGGTGCACCAAGAACTGGTCGAAGAGCAGAGCATCGCCTCGCTCGAATGCAGGACGGACGATCGGCGTACCGTCGGCCACATCGCGGACGGCCCGATCGGACAACGACCAGTCGAAGTGGGCATCGTCGTCGCTCGGGATCACGCGGCCGACTCGCTTGGGCAGTAGGTCGAGACCGGGAGCATCGCGGCCGCAGTCGCTCAGCGCGAGCCAGAAGTTGAACGCTCCGACCCCAGAGCCCAGGAACGCTCCGTCCTGGTGCCACCCTCCGGGGACGACCAGATCGTGAGGAACCCGTCGCAGGGTGCACTTGGTCGCAGAGAGGAGAGGACGTTCGCCGAGGGCCTCGGTGATGACGTGCCCCATCCCTATCGCATCCACGGTTTCCAAGAGCTCGAACAGCATCCGCGGCGAGTCGGTGGTCCACAGCCCCCCGCGCTCGCGCAGGAACAGGCGCGCGGCAGCCTCGGATAGCCCGTCGGCCACGCGGTCCGGCATCGAGCCGGGGGTGTACCAGGCCGGATCGACCGCGTTGCCGGCGGTGGCTTCGTCATAGGCCGCAATGGCCTGGTTGATGCCCGCGCGAAGGTGGGCGGCCCGCTCGGGTGGCACCAGTCCGCGAACGAGCACGCAGCCGCTCTGGGCGAGGCCGGCACGGAAGGCGGCGGCCGTCAGCTCGGTGGCGTCGATCTCGAAGAGACCCTCGCCGAGCGAGGTTGGCACGATCTCTTGACCTGGCGCGGCGTTGGAGGTGGCGGTGGCGGTGGCGCGGATCGCGCGGACACCCTCGTCGCGGCGGATCTGCACGAGGGCTTGCTCCACCCGTGAGTCGTGCGCCGTTCGGTTCGCGCTGGTGAGGAGGTTGATGGCCGCCCGCACGTCGCGGTTCGAGACCAGTTGTCGTGCGGCCTGCACCGCCTGGGGTGCTTCGTCGCTCAGCATTGCGTCCGCCATCCGTCCTCCTTCGGTGTCGCACGATAGTGCGAGCGCCGTCTGCGGTGGCCTGGCGTCGGTCAGCCTCTGTCGAGGATGCCGTTGTCCCGCAGGTACGCCTCGAGCGAGGGGGTGAGCATCCGGGCGTAGGTGCTCGTGAGGTGCGTCCAGTCCGTGCGGACGACCTGGTGATCCACGATCGGGTCGCAGATGGGCAGAAACGGACAGACCAGTTGGTCGATGTCCATGGACCAGAAGCGGTCGTCGTCACGATCGAGCCGCCGGTAGAGGACCTCGACCTCGGAAGGGTTCGGGTCCACCACCATTCGGCACGCTTGGACGGTCTCGGACTCGGCGAGGCAGGTGAGCGGGTTCACGGGACCGTATGGGATCGGCTCGAGCACCACGACTGAGCGATCCCCAGCCTCGAGCTCGGCGAGAGACCTCGTGGTTCTCTCCTCGACCCACGCATCGAACTCGGGAGAGCCGTCGGGAAGCGGCTTCTGGTCGGGGCCTCGGTACTGGATCTCTTGGTCAGGCTCCTCGTACCCGCGGTTCATCACCACGATGATGTCGGGGTCGAGCTCGGGGATGACGCGGTCGTAGAGATCGGCCTGCGTACTCCGGCACTCCTCGAGCCGCTCCGCCGGATTGATGAGGGTGATGGCGAACAGCCCTCGTTGCCACGGACACACGAAGTGTGCCGAAACGGAGAGGGTGAGGTTGTTTTGTTCGGCGAGGGTGGTGAGGGTGGGGATCATCATGCCGGCGTGGCTGTCGCCGATGAGGAGGATGTGGGGGCCGGTGCCTTGGATGCGGGTGCAGGTGGTGGCGGG
>JANOQG010000228.1:0-2667 GCA_031422255.1 Actinomycetes bacterium
AGCCGAAGCCCGTGTAGGTCTCCACGCCCACCAACGCGTCGTGATGGGTGAGGTACTCGACATCGATCACCCAGAACCGGCCGGTGCCGAGCTTGGTCGGCTTGGGTCCGCTGACCGATCGCAGGATCTGACGCGTCTTGAGCACGTCGCCGGGACGCACCGGATCGTGGAACACGATGGTGTCGTCGGTCATCACGGCCTCGGGCAGCGCGAAGGTGGCCTTGAGGTCGAAGTGAACCTGGAGGGGCAGCACCTCCTCCGTGCGGCCCGGGGCCCAGTGGTGGGGGCGGAACCACACCGAGATCATCGCGGGAGGCGCGATCGGACCGTCCGTGATCGCCGCTGCCACTACCGGATCCCAGTACAGCGGGTTGCCATTTTCCACCGAGGCGCACGACGTGGCGATGTAGCCCTGCTCGACCGGGAAGTCGCCAAGGGTCTCGTACTGAACCTGCCCGATCAGCGCCGCGACCGCGGCGGGCAGATCGCTCTCGGTGATGCTGGGGTCGGTCATGCGATGGCTCCTTCGGCGCGGATGGTGGCGACGGTGTCGGCGTCGTAGCCCGCCTCCGCCAGCAGGGCATCGGTGTCGGTGACGCTGGCCTCACGCACGACGGGGGCCGCCTGGTCGTGGTCCATACCAGCCAGCGGGAAGCCAACCTGTTCGAAGGCCGGATGGTCCATGCGGTGCGCGGTGACGATCGCATCCCGCGCCCGATACTGCGCATCCTCGACGAGCTCGGGAATCGTGGCCACAGGGGACACGCACGTGTCCGCCGACGCCAGCACGTCGACCCAATCCGCCATGTCTCGGCTCGCGAAGGCGGCCGCGAAGTCGGCTCGGATCTCGTCCTGCGCATCGTCATCGAGCTGACTCTGCTGCCACTGATCGCAGCCCAGAGCCGTGCAGAGGTTCGCGTAGAAGTGTGGCTCGATCGCGCCCACGGCCACCCATCGATCATCGGCGCAGCGGTACACGTCGTAGCAGGCATATCGGCCGGTGAGGATGTTGTGTCCAGGACCGGGCACGGTGCCCGTCGCGAGGTACTCGTCGATGGACAGCGACATGAGCGCGACCACGCCGTCGGCCACGGCCACATCGAGATGCTGGGCCTCGCCCGTGGCCGTTCGGTGCACCAGGGCCGCCAGGATCGACATGACGGCGTGCATCCCCCCGGCGGCGCTGTCGGCCACCGTGGCTCCCGGCAGGGCCGGACCTCCGCGAGCGTTGCGACCCGAGCAGTCGAGGTAGCCACCGACAGCGAGGTAGTTGATGTCGTGGCCAGCCCATTGGCTCTTGGGGCCGGTCTGCCCATAGCCGCTCGTTGAGCAGTAGACGACGGAGGGGCGCACCGCCCGCACGTCCTCGAAGCCGATGCCCAAGCGATCAACCACTCCGGGCCGGAAGCTCTCGATCACGACGTCTGCCAGGGTGGCCAGCTTCAGGAACGCCTCGCGACCGGCGGGAGCCTTCAGGTCGAGCTGCACCCGCTCCATGCTGCGGTGGCCGCCGTACGCGTAGAAGGGCGGCACGATCTGCACGCCAGACTGCTTCGGCGGCGGTCCCACCTTGATGACGCGCGCGCCGAAGTCTGCCAACCAGCGCGAGGTGCGGGCGCCCGGGCCAACGCTGGCGAGGTCGAGCACGGTGATGCCGGCGAGCAGCGAACACGTCACGTGAGGCTCAGAAGTTCTTCGGGAGCCCGAGGCCGCGACGAGCGATGACGTTCTTCTGGATCTCCGAGGAGCCGCCGCCGATCGTGTCGATGACCGTGTAGCGATAGGTGCTCTCGGCTCGGCCCTCCATGGGAGCATCGACCGTCTTCACCCGAAGCTGGGTGCCCGGTGCACCGAGGTCCATCGACGCATCGGCCAAGCGGCGAGAGAACTCCGTGGCGAACAGCTTGTACTGCGAGGACTCCACGGTGGGCGGCGGCGTGCCCGGCACCTTGTCGGCCTTCATGGACTCGGCCACGACTCGGAGCCCCATGACTCTGGCCACCTCGGCATCGGTGGCCAGCTGGCCGATGCGCTGTCGGATGATCGGGTCGTCCTTGAGGGGTTCACCGTCGCGGGTGCCAGTGCGCACGTGGTCGCAAAGCACATCGAGACGCTGCTTGATGGGCGCAATCGTGAACATGGTGAAGCGCTCGAGGTCGAGCGCCTGCGAGATGTATTGGAACCCCTTGTTGACCTCGCCGACCACGTAGTCGTCGGGCACGAAAACGTCTTCGATGAAGACCTCGTTCGTGCGCTCGTCACCCATGGGAACGCCACCCATGGTCTGGATGGCATTGATGGTGATGCCGGGCTGATCGAGCGGCACGAGCATCAGCGTGATGCCGCGATGTTTCTCGTCGGGGTTGGTGCGGGTCCCGAGCCAGTACCACTCGGCAAAGTGCGCGGACGTGGTCCAGGTCTTCTGGCCGTTGAGGAGCCAACCGGTGACGCCATCGCGCTCGGCGGGCTCGGCCTTGAGCCGCATCGAGGCCGCGTCGGATCCGGCGTTGGGTTCGCTGTAACCCACCGCGAACTCGACCTCGTTGCGCAGGATCATTGGGAGAAACTTCTGCTTGAGGAAGTCGTTGCCGTGCGCGATGAGCGTCTTGCCGATGATGCCGACGCCCTTGCCGATCTGCGGTCCGCCGCGGCCGGCGAGCCGCTCGT
>JANOQG010000229.1:0-2506 GCA_031422255.1 Actinomycetes bacterium
GGACCGTCGTCGTTCCTACGAGCTGCTTGCCGCGCTGGCCGGCCTCGAAGCCACGGTGGCCGAGGCACGCTGATCACGCATCCGACCGCCTCATCCCGATCTGAGCATTCCCAGATCGGGCGACTACGTTGCGTCGATGCCCGCTGACGCCGCCACCATCCGTGCCACCGTCGACTCGTACTGCGTCGCGTTCTCGTCGGGGGACCGCGCCGGCTACGTCGGTCTGTTCGCCGCCGATGGATGGATCGAGGATCCGGTCGGCTCGCCTCGCCTTACTGGGCCAGACGAGATCGGCGGCTTCTTCGACCAGTCGACCGCGATGGCCGACTCGATCGAGCTGCGGCCAACTGGACCGGTGAGGGTCGCCGCGGGCGAAGCCGCCTTCCCGATGCAGGCCCGCCCGACCATCGGCGGCACCACCTATGTGGTCGACATCATCGACGTCATGACGTTCGACGATTCAGGCAAGATCACCACGATGCGCGCCTTCTGGGATCCCGTCGAGATGCGTCCGGCGGACGACGCATGAGCGCCATTCCGCCGCGCCTCAGCGTGGTCACCCTTGGGGTTCGAGACATGCCGAGAATGCGCGCGTTCTACGCGGGGCTCGGCTGGGAGGAGCGGCCGGGCGGCAGCCACGAGTTCGCTGCCTTCCTGCTCAGCGGCGTGGTACTGGCGCTCTACGGCATCGATGACCTTGCGGGCGAGGCAGCTCCGGGCGAGCCCCTCACGAAGCACGGATGGGGCGGACACACCTTCGCCCTCAACGTGGAGACGAGCGAGCAGGTGGATGAGGTCGTGACGGCGATGACCGCCGCAGGGGCGCGCAAGGTCGGCCAGATCGTCGACCGAGCCTGGGGCGGGCGCACTGGTTACGTCGCTGACCCCGAAGGCAACCGCTGGGAGATCGCCTGGGTCAAGGGCGTCACCTTCGACGAGCGCGGGGCCGTCCTGACCTTCGGCGCGTAGAACCACCGCTGTTGGGTCTCAGCCGGCGGCGGTGGTGCGCCCCGCCCGGAGCTCCTTGCGGAGGCAGAGACGCAGGCCAGACCAGGTGTCGTCGACGGCGCAGACCTTGACGTCGACCAGGCCCGTCGGGAGCGCCACCTCGCGGACGGTGTCTTCGGTGATGTCGGTGGGGACGCCGGAGGACTTCTTGGGCCAGCTGATCCAGAGGCCACCGTCCACATGGAGGGCCCGCATGAGCGTTGGGAGGCGCTTCGTCATCGCAGCGCGGGACGTGTGAAACGAGAGGATCACGTCGAAGGTGCCACGTGCGCTCGTGCGAGCCGTCACCGTCGCAGGCAGATCGGGGATCGCGAAGCCATCGGGTGCGTCCAGCACGGCCAGGCGATGGTCGGGCTTGATGCCGAGCTTCTTCGCCAGAGGGGTGGCCGAGTATCCAGCCACGTCAGATCGGACGACCGAGCAGGAACGTTGCGCTGAGACCCTCGCCCCAGATCGCGACGTCAGGCGGACCGGGCAGACCAAGGTTGCGCAGCTCGTCGGCCACCGGGCTGTCGCCGAGCTCGAGCACAACCTCGGATGGATCGACGAAGCCCGTGCCCATGTCCATCGAGAGATCGGTGCCGTAGGGGACGCCGTCCAGGTAGGAGTAGCTCGTGGCCTCGACTCGTTCGGGGGGTCCGGTGGGCTGTGCACGCGGGAGGCTCAGGGTGAGCACGTGCTGGCCAGCCATGGCGAGTCGGAACGAGACGGTCGTCGTGGTGTAGGTAGCCGCGAGCTCCTCGACCGTCTTTGGAAAGCCCATCACCCGGTTGCCGGCCTCGCAGGTGAACGCTTGGTTCACTGGCATGCGATACACGAACGAGCCGATGACGTCCACGGGCGCGCCGGTCGGCCGCGCAAGGAAGCCGAGGTTGAGCTCGTCGTAGTCCCCCCAGGGGTTGCGCACGTAGTCGACCGCCGCCATCACGAGCTGGGCCGTTCCGGGGGCCACCTCCACCACCTCGAAGGCGTTGCCAGGGAGCAGAGCCGCGGCGGCCGCTGCTGGCACCGACCACAGCACGGTGGCTGCCCGAAGCTCCTCCACCTCCATCGGGAACGTGATCGCCTGCCCCTGGATCTCGCCCCAGCGTGTGGTGTCGGTCATCCGACGGACGGTAGTCAGTTCCCCCCGGGTGCGCGGAACATCACGCTGATGCGCGGGCCCGCGTGCGCCCGCTTCGGCACGGAGTGTTCGTGGGTGCGCTGGCAGGTGCCGCCCTGCACGAGCAGGTCGCCGGAGCGCAACGGGAACGAGGTCGACCGACCCCCGCCGTCGGGCCGCAGGAGCAGCGTACGGGTGGCCCCCAACGACACGATGGCCACCACCGCGTCGACTCGGTGCCGGCCCACGCGGTCGCCGTGCCATGCCACCGAGTCGTGGCCGTCGCGGTAGAGGTTGGCCGAGATCGCCGGGAGCCGCACCCCGTAGCGCCGACCGAGGCAGCTCGCCATGCGCTCGAGCACCGGGGGGCGCTCGCGCCACACGCGGGTCTCGAGG
>JANOQG010000230.1:0-23329 GCA_031422255.1 Actinomycetes bacterium
TCACAACCGCCGCTCCCATGTGGAACCCGGAGTAGGGGGCGTAGGCCCGCTCCCTCGCCTCCAGAGCCGCCCTGATCACCTCGCTCAGATCCATCTCGCCTCCGCAAGGATCGCGGCCTGGCCGCCACCGCCGGCATCGACACGCGGCCGGTAGCGTGCAACGACAGTCCAAGCCATGCCGGAGGGTATCCGTGGAGCCAGTGCCTGCTGACACCCCGCCCCGCGAGGGGCGCGCTGATGGGCAGGAGTCGGCGACCATGCATCCGGTCCGAGGTGCCTCGGTCCTGGTGGCCGGCGCCACCGGTGGCATCGGGGGCGCGTTGGCTGACGAGCTCCATCGTCGGGGCGCCGTCCTCACCCTCGTGAGTCGCGGGAGCGACCGGTTGGATCGGATGACGGTGCCCGGACGGCGCATCGCCCTCGACCTGCGGACGCCTGACGCCTGCGCCCGAGCAGTCGATGCCGCGGTGGGGCATGCGGGCGGACTTGACGTGGTGATCAACGCAGTCGGGGTGGTGGCGTTCGGCTCGGTGGCCGATCTGACCGTCGATGCGATGGAAGAGGTGTTCCTCACCAACACGTTCGTGCCGATCATGCTGGCCCAGGCCGCCCTCGCCCAGATGACGCCCGGGGGCGCCGTCGTGAACATCTCCGGTGTGGTCGCGGAGCAGAACCTCCCAGGTATGGCCGTCTACGGCGCGTCCAAAGCCGCCGTGCGCTCGTTCGACGAGGCGCTCGCCCGCGAGGCGCGCCGAGCCAAGATCCGCGTGATCGATGCTCGGCCACCTCACACCGAGACCGGCCTGGCGCAGCGACCGATCGCGGGCACGGCCCCGAGGATGCCGGTCGGGCTGGCGCCGGGCCACGTGGCCATCGTGATCTGCGACGCGCTCGAGCAGGGCGTGACCGACCTCCCCAGCGAGCGGTTCATGGTGTGACGCACCGCTGGGTCCGTCGGGCCATCGACGCATTGGCTGACGGCGAACGCGGCCACCTCGGTTCTTCAGCGGCACTTAGTCTCATTAAAAGCTGCCGGAGCTAGCGTGAGGGCATGCTGGACCTCCCGCCTACGTCGGGTCAGCCGATCTCGCGTCCGGTGATGGTGCAGCGATGGACCGATGTCGTGTTCCTGCACTGGCGCTACGACCCCACCGAGGTCCAGCGACTGCTGCCGCCGGGGGTGACGGTCGATGTCCACGACGGATCGGCTTGGGTCGCGCTGGTGCCCTTCCGAATGGAAGGCCTGGGGCTCCCAGGGTTGGCGCCCCTGCCGCTGGTCGGGGCCTTCCCCGAGGTGAACGTGCGCACCTACGTGCGAGCGGGGGACCGTCGCGGCGTGTGGTTCTTCTCGCTCGACGTCGACCGGTGGTTGCCCGCCGCCGTTGCTCGAATGGCCTACCACCTGCCTTACTGCTTCGGCCGGGCCGACCACGCCCGCCGGCAGGACCTGGTGGTGAGCCGGGTCCAGCGATCGTGGCCCGTCGCCTCCCGCGGCGCGACGGCGGAGATCGCGGTTCGCACCGGCGCTCCGCTCGACCTGCCCGGCGACCTGATCCAGTTCCTCACCGCGCGCTGGGGCCTCATCTCGGCCACCCGTCGGGGCCGGCTCCGGTATGCCCCGATTCACCATCCCCCCTGGCCGCTGCACGCGGCGACGGTCGAACACCTCGACGAGGACCTCATCAGGGCGGCGGGCTTGCCCGCGCCGGTCGGCCCGCCAACGGCGCTCTGGTCCCCCGGCGTCCCGGTACGCGTCGGTCGGCCCAGAGCGATCCCACGTGACGCATCGGAATAAACTGACACTAAAGCGTGCTGACCAGGGGGAACCCCGCGAAAGAGGACGACAACCATGCGAGCTCTCCCTGCTGACCTGCGCCCTAGGCTTCCCTTCCTCCTGGCCGGGTTCTTGTCCTTTCTCTTCTCCGTGTACCTCTACTTCGTTGCCGACGAGGCCAGCGCCGGCATCTTCGTGGGCCTCTGGGTGCCGTCGATCCACTCCCTCGGCACCCTGCTCCTCGCCCCGGAGCGACCGAGCCCCCTCGAAGTCGGATCATGAACCAAGAAGTGATCTTCCTGGTCGGCATCGTCATCTTTGCCATCACGGTCTACGGCGTCGTCATGGCTGGAGGGATCGCGCTCACCAAGGTCGTACTCGACCAAGAGCCCCCGCCGCGACCTGCGGCTGATGGCGGACCGCCATGATCAACGGCATGGCCGACGTTCTGGTCATCCCCCTCACCTGACAGGAGTACCCCATGGCTGTTCCGACCATCGACATTGGCATCGCCGAGGACGACCGCCGAGCCATCACCGACGGCCTCTCGCTGCTGCTCGCCGACACGTACACCCTCTACCTCAAGACCCACAACTACCACTGGAACGTGACCGGGCCGATGTTCCAGACCCTTCACCTCATGTTCGAGGCGCAGTACAACGAGCTGGCCCTGGCGGTAGATCTCATCGCGGAACGCATCCGCTCCCTCGGTGTTCCCGCGCCCGCCACCTACCGCGAGTTCGGCCAGCTCTCCTCAGTCACCGAGGACGAAGACCGGCCCGAGGCGACCGAGATGATCCGCCGGCTCGTCGGTGGCCAGGAGGCCGTCGCGCGCACGGCTCGATCGGTCTTCCCGATCGTCGAGCACGCTCACGACGAAGCCACCGCCGACCTCCTCACCCAACGGCTCCAGGTCCACGAGAAGACGGCCTGGATGCTCCGGAGCCTCCTCGAGTGAGTCCGGGGCCGAACGAGCCGAGAGGACACGACGACGTGATGAGCACGACGACGGAACCAACCAGCGTCGAGGGAGTGCTCGTGGTCGGCGGCGGGTACGCCGGCCTCCACGCCGCCAGCGCCGCTCGTCGATCCGGTGTTCCGGTCACCATCGTGGATCCCACTGGTCGACATGACTTCGTGACCCGACTCGCCGCGGTGGCCGGGGGAACCGCTCCGGTCGAGGACGCCTCCGGATCCCTCGGGGACTTCGTCGATCTGGTCATGGTGGGGTCCGTAGTCGGAATCGCCGACGGTTCGGTCACCCTGTCGGACGGACGCACCATCACCGCTGATGCCGTTGTCGTCACCGCAGGGTCCGTGCCGTCACGGCCTCCTGTCGACGGCATCGAGCTCACCCACGCCCTCCGGTCCGCCGAAGATGCCCTGGCACTGCGCGAATCGATCGCACGCGCGTCGTCGATGGTGATCATCGGCGGCGGCGCCACCGGGGTCCAGCTCTCCGGCGCCGCCGCGGTTGCGCACCCGTCGCTCACGATCCACCTGGTGGAGGCAACGCCGCGGCTCCTCGCGGGCATGCCAGCAGCATTCAGCTCCGGCGCGACGCGGATCCTCGAGGGCCGCCACGTCCAGATCCACCTCGGTTCCAGTGTCGAACGGATCACGAAGCAGGGCGCCATCGTTGATGGTGCTCTGCTCGAGGGTCTCGTGGTCTGGGCCGGAGGCTTCTCGGCACTCGCCCAGCGATACGGCGTCCCGACCGCCGAGGGTGGGCGCATCCTCGTCGACGAGGCCTTGCGCGTGCACGGAAGTCAACGGACGTTCGCCGCCGGTGACATCGCCGCCCACTGCGACCGCGACGGACACCCGTTGCCCATGTCCGCCCAGATCGCCGTCCGTGCGGGCTCCGCCGCCGGGCGCAACGCGGCCCGCGCGGCCCGGGGCGAACCCATCGAAGCAGTCGACCTCCGCCAGCTCGGCTGGGTGCTCGACCTCGGCGGACACCGCGGCCTCGCCCAAGTCGGTCCGATCAACCTGACCGCGCCGGGTGCCGACCTGATCCCCCCGCTCCTCCACGACGCCATCGACCTCAAGGACCTCCTGGAGATCGGCGGAGTGCAAGCGCTGCGGTACGCCTCGGCATCGGTGCGTTCACTGTTCACGTGGCCACTCGCGGTGTGGCCACCACGCACGGCCTCGGCTGTGCGAGCAGCCGGTTGAGCAGCTCGAGACGCGCCGGCGGGCCCGGTCAGCCGTGATTGGCAAGTTCGCCCAGACCGCCGCGGCGATCTGGATCTTGGACGTCTGGTTCTTCCGGTTCAACAAGGACACGGGCTATCGAGGCGGCGACGCTACGACCATGAAGGAGGAGTTCGCGGTGTACGGGCTCTCCGAGATGCAGATGTACGCCGTTGGCGCAACCAAGGTCGGCCTGGCGACGGCGATGCTGGTCGGGCACGCAGTGCCATCAGTTGTCCGACCCGCCTCGATCGGCCTCGCCACGCTCATGGTGGGTGCGATCGGAATGCACCTCAAGGCCGGGGACTCCGTGAAGCAGTACCTCCCGGCGCTGTCGGTCTTGTCGTTGGCCACCACCTCGGCCGTCCTCAACGGCGACCGGCGATCCGTTGCCCGAGCAGGCCGTTGATCCGATCCGGCGGCGCGTGGGCACGGCGCTGCTTCGGCTTCTCCTCATCGATGACCTCAGCGGCGCGCAACGGCAACAGCCGCTGACCCGACGCCTCACTGCGAGAGAAAGCTCGGGGTGACATCCTCTAGTTGTTGCCCATCATCGTCTCGCCGGTGTCCATCATCTGCTGACCGTTGCCCATCATCGTCTCGCCGGTGTCCATCATCTGCTGACCGGCATCCATCATCGCCTGGCCGTCGTTCATCATCTGTTGTCCTTGTTCGCTCATGCCGCTGTCGCCGAGTGACTCGCCCTGGTCCATCATCGCCTGACCGCCGTCGACCATCGACTGCCCGCTGTCGTGCATCTGTTGGCCGTTGTCCATCATCGTCTGGCCACCGTCGCGCATCTGCGCGCCGTTGTCGCGCAGGGTCGTGCCGTCAGAGGACGTGTCATCTCCTCCACACGCAGCGAACGTGAAAGCCACGGCCAGCACGGCAGTCGCAAGCTTCCATCTGGGCATGGTGTGCTTCCTCATGAGTTCATGGCCTCGTTCTCCCTCGTCCCGGTCCTTGGTGCTGCCCGTCCATTGAAACGTGGATGCCGGTCCGGGGAGAAGGGCCGAAGGTCACTTCCTTGGCCAGGGGTCCACGTTCGGCACGGCAGGAGTGGGGAGTCCTTGTCGAGGGTGTAGCCGCGCACGGTTCAGCCTCCTGCGTCGAGGTTCCTGATGTGGGTGGACGTGCGGCCTTCCAGCCGACGTGACGGTCCGGGTTACTGGTGCTGGTCCTGCTCGGCCGGCTCGTCCGGCGAGGCGGACTTCTGGGTGTCGCCCATCATCGTCTTCATCATGACGAGCATCATGAGCGGGCAGACCAGGGCCACGGCGACGAGCCCGAGTGTGCTCGCAGATGCGCCGAAGGCGAGGAGGAGGGCGACGGCGAGGCCGACGCCGATGAGGCAATGGCTGTAGTGGAGGTTCTTCATGGCTGAGCTCCTTTGACACCTCGATCATGCGCTCGAGGCGCCGTGGGGGCTGCGGCCGGACGGCTCGCGTTGTAGTGCCGAAGGTCCCTACCGGTAGGGGGTATGCCCGGGCGCATAGTGGACGGAGGAGGTCTTCGATGACCGTTGCTGCGCTGTTCGTGACCGCCGGGGGGATCGTCCTGATCGCCGTCTTGGCTCGCTACTTCTTCCGGCCGCAGGCGGCCACGTCCGTCATCTCGGGCACCGAGGGTCAGGAAGCCATCGTCATCGTGCAGGGCGGTTACCAGCCGAACCTGATCCGCGCGCAGACCGGTTCGCCGTTGCGGCTGGTGTTCGACCGCCGGGAAGACGGGGACTGCAGCTCGCGGGTGGTGTTCAGCGACCTCGGGATCAACCGGTTCCTGGCCCCCTTCGCCACCACGGTCGTGGACCTGCCCACCAACCGACCCGGGACCTTCGAGTTCGGGTGTGCCATGAACATGATCCACGGCACCTTGGTGGTCGAGGGCGACCCGCTCGCCACCGACGAACCACCTGCAGCGTCGGCCCGCGCCACGCAGGAGTCGTCAGCGATCCTCGACGAGGATCAGGAGGACCTGGCGCGCCGGGCCGAGCTCACGAACCTGACCCGGCGGGTGGTCGTGGGCGCCGTGTTGACGATTCCGGTGTTCGTGGCGGTCATGGCCATGGAGCTCTTCGACGCCACGTGGGTCCCGGAGCTGCTGATGGAGCCGTGGGTGCAGCTCGCCCTCATCGCCCCGGTGATGGGCTGGGTGGGCTGGCCCATCCACCGCACCGGATGGCTGGCGCTCGCCCATCGGACGGCGGACATGAACAGCCTCATCACCCTCGGCACCCTGGCTGCGTTCGGGTACAGCCTCCTGGCCACCATCGCGCCCAAGCTGCTGCCGGTCGATGCCCGAGACGTGTACTTCGAAGCGGTCGGCGTGATCCTCACCCTGATCATGCTGGGCCGCCTTCTGGAGGCCAGGGCCAAGGCGGGCACGGGCGAGGCGATCAAGCGGCTCATCGGGCTCCAACCCCGAGTCGCCCACGTCATCCGCGACGGCGTCGAGGTCGACGTTCCCGTCGAAGACGTCGTCGCCGGGGAGCTCCTGACCGTGCGACCCGGTGAGAAGGTCCCGGTCGACGGTGAGGTCCTGTCGGGGCACTCGAGCGTGGACGAGTCCATGGTGACCGGCGAAGCGATGCCGGTGAGCAAGGAGACCGGCGACACCGTGATCGGGGCCACCATCAACCAGACCGGCGCCTTCCAGCTCCGGGCCACCAAGGTCGGCAGCGACACCGTCCTCGCCCAGATCATCACGCTCGTCCAGCAAGCCCAGGCGTCCAAGGCCCCGATCCAACGCCTCGCCGACTCCGTGTCGCGCGTGTTCGTTCCCGTGGTGATCTTCATCTCGATCGTCACGTTCGTGGTTTGGTTCGACGTTGGTCCCGACCCCGCCCTCACCCGCGGGCTCATCGCCGCTGTCGCGGTGCTGATCATCGCCTGCCCCTGCGCGCTGGGCCTGGCGACACCGCTGTCGATCATGGTCGCCACCGGCAAGGGCGCTGAGCACGGGGTGCTGATCCGCTCGGCCGCCGCCCTGGAGACCGCGCACCGCCTCGACACCGTCGTGCTCGACAAGACCGGCACCATCACCAGGGGCAAGCCTGAGCTCACCGACGTCACCACCGTGGTCGGTTTCAACGAGGACGAGCTGCTCGGGTGGGTCGCGTCCGCGGAGGCCGTCTCCGAGCACCCCCTCGGCCAGGCCATCGTCGCTGGCGCGTCGAACCGTGGCGTCCAGGTCGTAGCCGTCGACTCCTTCGACAGCATCACCGGCAAGGGCATCCTGGCCACCGTCGCCGGTCACCGGATCCTGGCCGGCAACCGCCGCCTCCTCACCGACGCGAGCGTCGATCCCGCTCCGCTTGAGCCGCTCGTCGAGCAGCTCTCAGGTGAGGGCAAGACACCGATGATGGTCGCCGTCGACGGGCAGCCCGCCGGCGTCGTCGCCGTGGCGGACACGGTCAAGCCCGGATCTGCCGCCGCCATCGCCGCCCTCCAACACGCCGGGATCGACGTGATCATGATGACCGGCGACAACCGCCGCACCGCCGAAGCGATCGCCCGCACTGTCGGAATCACCACCGTCCTCGCCGAGGTCCTCCCCGGCGACAAGGCCAGCGAGGTCGCCCGCCTCCAAGCCGCCGGCCGGCGGGTCGGGATGGTCGGTGACGGCATCAACGACGCGCCCGCCCTCGCCCAGGCCGACGTCGGGATCGCCATCGGCACCGGCACCGATGTGGCCATCGAAGCCGCCGACGTGACCCTGATGAGCGGCGGCCTCGACGGACTCGTCACCGCCATCTCGCTGTCCCGGGCCACGATGCGCAACATCCGCCAGAACCTCGGGTTCGCGTTCGGCTACAACGCGGCCGGAATCCCGCTGGCCGCCGGCATCCTCTACCCCTTCACCGGCTGGCTCCTGTCGCCCATCATCGCGGCAGCGGCCATGGCCGCCAGCTCCCTCTCAGTGGTCGGCAACGCCAGCCGCCTCCGCCACTTCAACGGCCGACCCCACCGCAGCGACACCGCCTCCGAAGCCGTAGCGGCGGACCCCGAGCGGACCAAGGTCGAGACCTGAAATGGGCGGCCGGGTTCCGCTCGCCCGACGGAACCTGCTGGCCGATCCCCGCCGGCTCGCCGCCAGTGCCCTCGCCGTGGGCATGGCCGTCATGCTGATCCTGCTCCTCGACGGCCTCTGGGCCGGCGTCCGGTCCCAGGTCACCCGCTACGAAGACGCAGTCGGCGCCCAGCTGTTCGTGGTTGCCCCCGGGACCCGCAGCCTCTTCGCCGAAGGCAGCCGCATCCCCCTCCGCACCCTCGATGTCGTCCAGGCCACCGAGGAAGTGGACTGGGCGGCACCGGTTCGCGGCCAGTTCGCCATCCTCGACCTCCACGGCCGCAAGGTCGCCACCACCCTCGTGGGCTCCGTTCCCGGCAACCAGGGCGGGCCGTGGTCCATGGCCAAAGGCCGTGCCCCGGCTCGGGATCGGGAGGCGGTCGTCGACCAGGTCCTCGCCGACCGCCACGACCTCCGGGTCGGCGACGAGATCGAGATCCTCGGCGGCCAGTTCCAGATCGTGGGCCTCTCGCAAGGGACGTCGTCGTTCATGACCGGGTTCGTGTTCGTCACCCACCACGCCGTGGACACGCTCCTACGAGCCCCGACGACCACCACCGCCGTGCTCGTTGGCACGACCCGCCCCGACCAGGTGCGACAGCGGCTCGAGGCCGACGGCCTCACGGTCCTCGATCGCCAGCAGCTCAGCCAGGCCGGCTTGGCGCTCGCCACCCGGATCTACGGCACGCCCCTGCGGCTCATGGTCCTCGTCGCGTTCGCGGCGGGCACGCTCATCATCGCACTCACCGCCTACACCGCGGTGGCCGAGCGAACACGGGAGTACGGGATCGTCAAGGCCATGGGCGCCACCAACCGGCGCCTGACCGGCCTCGCCGTCGCCCAGACCGCCATGCTCGCCGCCGCCGGCACCCTGACTGGGTTCGTGCTCTTCGCCCTGGGCCGCCTCGCCATCACCACCGCCCGCCCCCAGTTCACGATCCTGCTCACCTCGGGCGCCATCGCCCGAGCCATCGGGGCGGCCCTGATCATGGGCACCCTCGCCGCCCTCATCCCCGCCCGCCGACTCGCCCGCCTCGACCCCGCCGTTGCCTACCGGGGATCGTGATGGCCCGCACTGTCCCCCTCGCCCGTCGGAACCTGTTCCAAGACCGGCGCCGCGCCGCGCTCGCCGTCGGCGGCGTCGGCGTCTCCCTGGTCCTCGTCCTCATCCTCCAAGGGATCTTCGCCGGCGCCATGCAACAAGTCACCCGCTACCTCGACCGCCTCCCCGCCGACGTCATCGTCTCCCAGGCCGGCGTAACCACCATGCACATGAGCACCTCCGCCCTGCCGCCCACGACCGTCGACGCTGTCGCCACCCAACCCGGCGTGGCGTGGGCCGAAGCGATCCGATTCACCACCGGCGTCATCACCGGGCCCAACGGAACCCGCCAGCTCTCCTCCGTCATCGGCTTCGACACCATCACCAACCGCTCCGGCCCCCACCACCTCACCACCGGCCAGCTCCCCGGCCACGGTGAAGGGGTTCTCGACCGCGTCGGCGCCGAGCAGCTGGGTGTGGAAGTCGGTGACGAGATCTCCGTCGGTGGGACCTCCGTGCGGATCGCCGGGCTCTCCCAGGGGGGCACCAGCATCACCAACACCACCCTGTTCGTCCGCCTCGACGACATGGCCGCCGTCCAACCCGACGCCGTCAGCTACGTCTTCGCCGCCGCGACGCCAGGCACCTCACCCACCGCCCTGCGCGACCGCCTCGCCGAGACGATCCCCGACACCACCGTCCAGACCCGCGGCCAGTTCTCCCGATCCGAGGCCCGCATCGTGTCGGACATGAGCGCGGACGTCATGCGAATCATGAACCTGGTCGGCCTCGGGATCGCCCTGGCCGTCATCGGCCTCGCCCTGTTCACCCTCACCCTCGCCAAGCTCCGCGACTATGGCGTCGTCAAGGCCATCGGCGCCCGCCCTCGAACGCTCCTGGCCATCATCGCCGCCCAAGCCGCCTGGACCGTCGCCGCGTCCCTCACCCTTGCGATCGCCCTCACCGCCGCCGCCGGCGCGGTCGTCGCCCGGATCCAGCCCAGTGTCGAGATCCTCCTCGTCCCCGGCCAGGTCGCCCGCACCGGCCTCGCCGCGCTGCTGGTCGCCGCCATCGGCGCCGTCGTCCCCCTGCGCCGGGTCCTCGCCGTCGATCCGGCCTCCGCGTTCAGGAGCCCCGCATGACCGCCGCCCTCCACATCCACCAGCTCTCCAAGACCTACGGGACCGGTGACCTCGCCGTCCACGCCGTCGACGCCGTCGACCTCGACGTGAACACGGGCGAGGTCGTCTTGATCATGGGCCCCTCCGGCAGCGGCAAGACCACCCTGCTCCTCATGCTCGGCGCCATGCTCCGCCCGACCAGCGGCAGCATCGAGGTCGACGGCCAAGACCTCGCCACCGCCCCCGAACGCAACCTCCCCCAGCTCCGCGCCAGGCACTTCGGGTTCATCTTCCAGGACTTCAACCTCCTCGGAGCCCTCGACGCCAACGAGAACGTCCAGCTGGCCGCCAACCTCGGCGGCCTCACCGGCAGAGCCGCCCGTACCCGGGCCGCCACCCTCCTCAACCAAGTCGGCCTCGCCCACCGCGCCCACCACCGGCCCGACCAGCTCTCCGGAGGCGAAAAGCAGCGCGTCGCCATCGCCCGAGCCCTCGCCAACGACCCGACCGTGATCCTCGCTGACGAGCCCACCGCCAACCTCGACTCGGCCAGTGGCCGCGACATCGCCCGTCTCCTCCGACGCCTCGCCAGCGACGAGGGCCGCTGTGTCGTGATCGTCTCCCACGACACTCGCCTCCGCGAGATCGCCGACCGGGTCCTCTGGCTCGAAGACGGCGCCTTCCGCGAGCTCGCCGCAATGGCCACGGACCCCGTCTGTGGGATGCCCATCGAAGCCGCCGACAACCCATCGCTCACCCTCGACACGGCAACGTGGTGGTTCTGCTCCACCCACTGCCGCGACGAGTTCGACGCCGACCCGAACCGGTTCCGTACGACGTGACGGCACCATGCCATGTGGGCGACTGATCACCCGACCGACGAGCCGATAGCGTCGCGGCCGATGTCGCTGCGTCTGCCCCGCTGGACCGCACTGCTGGTCCTCCCCTTGCTCGTCGGCGCGCTTCTGCTCATGCACGGCCTGGATGCCAACGCCGGTGCCAGTCCCATCGACGCTGCGATGCCCCACTCGCTCATCGAGGCGAGCCCACACTCGCATGATCACCCCGCATCCGCGGGTAAGGCAGACCGCGACTGCGACCATTGCACGGCCGGCCACCTCATGGCGGCCTGCGCCGTGGTCATCGCCACCGTGGGTGCCGTCCGGCTCGGACGCTCCACCGGCTTCGGCCGCCTCCTCACCGTGCTCCGTCGGGCCGCAACCGGGCCTCTGCCTGCCCTCCGGGACGTGATCCACCCGCCAGAGCCGGCATGGGTACGGCTCTCGGTCATGCTGCGTTGACGCAGCGCTCCTTCACCTGAACCCGCGGCGCGCCAATGCGTCGCTGCTCATCCTTCACTGGTTCTCTCGAAAGGAGCGCGCTCCCATGCGCCGACCCCTCACTCTCCTGCTCTCTCTGCTCACCCTCACTCTGGTGCTCACCGCATGTGGCGACACCGACTCCGACACCCCCGGAAACGGCGGCAGGTCCGACTCGCCCATGGGCGGAGGAATGGGCGGCGGCATGGACGGCATGGGTCACGATTCGTCCAGCCCGGTCGCCGATGGGGCCCGCCGAGTCGAAGTCGATGCCACATCGTTTGAGTTCGATCCCGACGAGATCACCGTCACCGCTGGCGAAGACATCGCCATCGTCCTCACGGCAGAGGACGTGCTGCACGACCTCACGATCGACGAGCTCGATGCCCACGTCGCGGCGGACAAGGGTGAGACGGCCGAGGGGGGCCTGCGAGCTGACGAGCCCGGCCGCTACACCTATTACTGCAGCGTGGCCGGGCACCGCGAAGCCGGCATGGAGGGCACCCTGATCGTCGAAGCCCCGTGACGGCGTTTGTTGTGCTGGCGTCGATCCCGAGTCCGAGCGGCAGCGCGATCCACCTTGGGCCACTGCAGCTGCGCGCCTACGGGCTCGCCATCGCGATGGGCGTGCTCGTCGCGGTGGTCGTCGCCCAGCGGCGCTGGGCCGCCCGGGGCGGGGACCCAGCCGACATCTCGAGTCTGGCGGTCTGGTCGGTCGCTGCCGGGCTCATCGGCGCCCGGGCATACCACGTGATCACCGACCACCAGCGGTTCCAGGGCCGCTGGCTGCACGCCTTCGCCGTGTGGGAGGGCGGCCTGGGCATCCCTGGCGGCCTCCTGGCAGGCGTCCTCGCCGGCGTCGTCATCGCCCGGCGTCGTGGGCTGCCGGCGGCCGAGCTGCTCGACGTCGTCGCTCCCGCCATCCCGCTGGCTCAGGCGATCGGACGACTCGGCAACTGGTTCAACCAGGAGCTCTTCGGCCGGCCCACGACCCTGCCGTGGGCGCTGCGGATCGACCCCGAACATCGCCCCGACGCCTACACGCAGTTCGCGACCTTCCATCCGACGTTCCTCTACGAAGCGCTGTGGAACCTCGCCCTCGCCGGGCTGCTCGTCCTCTACGAACGGCACCGTGCCCAGGGGCGACCCGGCCGCCTCTTCGCGCTCTACGTCGCCGGGTACGGCCTCGGACGGCTGTGGGTCGAAGCCCTCCGCATCGACGAGGCCAGCACGATCGCCGGCATTCGAGTCAACATCTGGGTCAGCATCCTCGCGGTGGCCGGCGCGACTGCCTGGCTCATCATCTACCGACGCCCACCCGTCCCCGTTGATCGGCCCCCAAGCGATCCAAGATCGGGATCAGAGGGCGGGACTTGCCTCGTACTCGGCCGCATCGACCGCACCGCCGCCGAGCCCCGATGAGTGCTGATCACGGGGTCAGCTGGTCGTCGTGTCTGATCACTTGCAGGCGGGGATCTTGCTCCTCCACGACCTTGGTGAGTGCGATACCACCGGCCATCACGACGCCGTAGATCGTGATGGCGAAGATGAAGATCCCAACGAGGAAGATGGCTCCTTCGTTCATGACCCCACCTCGACAGCGCTCTGGAGCTCTGCGCCAACGACGGGCGCCAGGAGCAATGTCCCGAGGGAGTGGATCGACGGCACCCAGAGGCCGACGAAGATGCCGGCGCTCGTCTCGTCGGCCACAAAGTAGAGGTACACGGAGAAGAGGAAGGAAAAGAACCCGGCCAAGAGAAATGGGAGCCGGGCTCGGAGGTCTGCGGGGAGGGTTCGCATGGTCAAGTCTTTCTGTCGGGGTCCGCTCGTCTCAACACACTTTAGTGTTATTTATTCCGACTCGACGAGGTCCTCGCGGAGGCGCTCGACGCTCAATCACCTCGAGCCGAGCGCTGGAGCTGATCGAGACGAGCACGAGCACCTCCCACCAGCACGCGCCGGCCTGCGGCTTCGAGCTGCGCAACCAGCCCGTCGACCGTGGGGCGAACATCGGGAACCGTCACGGTCAGCACCACCAGATCCACGGGTTGAACGTCGATGAAACCCATCAGATCGGCGCCTGGCACGTCGGCACCGAGGTGGTGCACGTGCCAGTTGTCCTCCCGCAAGGCAGCGGCTGCCATGGCGGTGGGCAGCGAGTGGCGATCACCCGCCAACGCAGCCACCACGGCCGTGCCGCGGCGGCGGCCACGGGGCATCGGATGGTGCTCCCCGAGAATCCGCTCCACGATCGCCGCGGCTCGGTGCTCCTCCGAGATGGTCAACCGGCCGGCACTCCACGCTTCGCCGATGCGGCGTAGCGCTGGGGTTAGGACGTCCTGGGAAACCCTCGTCACCGACACGCCGTCGTCGGTCAGGCTCTCCACCAGCCGGCGGGCGTCACGCTCGTCCCCCGCCACGAGCTGGCGGAACAGGCGATCGCTCAACCGACCAAATCCACCTCGGGGGGATCGAGGCGCTGGGCGCCTCGGCTCGGTACGTTGCGCGGCGAACCGGGCCACCGCGGCCGGCGTCACCTCATAGCGACCACCAACGAGCGCCGACGGGAGGCGCCCCGACCGCACCCACCGATAGGCGGTCTGGTAGTGCACACCGAGCTCCTCGGCCACTTCCTGCAGTCCGAGCGCTCCGACAGCCATTCCCTCACGCTAGCGCCGTTGCCCATCAAACAAGACTAAGATTCACTGAGTGACCGAACCGTCGTTCCCGCTCGCGCGACTCAGGCCCTACAACGTCGTGGCCGGGGCGCTGCACCTGGTCCAAGCGGTGGCGATCGTCGTCTTGGCGAACGACTTCTCGCTTCCCGTCGGTGCCAGCTACATGGCCGGCCCGCCAGGGCCCAACGTCGACCGACAGAGCGTCACGCTGTTCAGCCTGAACTACGCCTGGGCCATCGCGGCCTTCTTTGCGCTGTCGGCGCTGGCGCACCTGATCGTGGCCGGACCGAAATGGGGGTCATACCAACGAGAGATCTCGAGCGGTCGCAACCCGTACCGCTGGCTGGAGTACTCGCTCAGCGCCTCGATCATGATCGTGCTCATCGCCATGCTCACGGGCATCGACGACGTCGCCGCGTTGACGGCCCTCGTGGGGGTGAACGCCTCGATGATCGGCTTCGGGTGGCTCCAGGAGCGCTACGAGGCACCCGGCGACGGGCTCGGACCGTTCTGGATCGGCTGCGTCGCCGGCGCCATCCCATGGATCGCCATCGCGATCTACCTCATCGGGCCAGGCGCCGATCAGCACGCGCCGGGGTTCGTGTACGGCATCTTCGTTTCACTGTTCGTTCTCTTCAACTGCTTCGCCATCAACCAATGGCTGCAGTACAAGCAGCGCGGCAAGTGGGCGGACTACCTGTTCGGCGAACGGACCTACATCACCTTGTCGCTCGTCGCCAAGACCCTGCTCGCCTGGCAGATCTTCGCCTCGACCCTGGCCTCGACCGTCGCCGGCTGAGCTCCCTCCGACGATCCACCCCTACGGCCGGGGACCAGCGTGCAGGTGGTCCAGGACGGCCGACGCGGTACGGCCACCGCTGAACATCGCCCCCTGGATCGAGGCGGTGTCACGGTGATCGCCGCACACGAACACTCCCTCGCCCAGCGCAACCGACTGCTTGGGGTGAAGCGGCGGTCCCTGCGCCGGCTGGCCATGCGCGATGACGTCGGTCCGCAGGTGCTCCCAGTCGCTGGTGTCCGAATCGAACCAGCGGGCTAGCTGCTCGCGCACCTGTCCGGTGACGGTCGGGGCTAGCGCGCCCGGCCCGGGCACGGCCGCCGCCACGAGCGAACGGCCGGCTGGCGCGTACGACGGCGACACCTCGCTCATCACCGCCACGTTCTTGGCCGGGCCGCTGGCCTCCCCATCCAGGATGAGCAGCGGACCTTGCAACGGTGGCCCGGGGGCTGCGAACCAGCAGCACGCTGCGGCTCGCGAACCGGGATCGGGGACGTGCGCGCCGAGCAACCGATGGGCCGCCGGCCCGTCGGTGGCCACCACCACCGCTCGGGCGCTGAGGTGCTCGCCCCCTTGGAGGACCACGCCCGAGGCGTCGATCCCCACCACGCTGGCCCCGAGTCGCACGACGTCGTCAGGCAGCGTCGAGGCGAGCTGGGCGGGGATCCTGCCCATCCCCCATCGCGGCACACCCGTGGCCCCGACGGCCAGCATGCGCAGGATCGTGTCGAACCGGCGACTGGACACCTCGAGGTCGGGATCCAGCTGGATGCCGGCGAACAGCGGCTGCCAGAACGACTCCATCATCCGTTCCGAGAACCCGGCCCTCGCCAACCGTTCCGCTGTGGTGGTGTCGGGCCGCCGCAGCAGCTCTTGGACGGTGTGGCGTCGCACATCGACGACCAGCCGCACCAGCCTGGCCTTGTCGGCCAGCGTGCCGATGGGCGCCGCCACCGTCCCGGGGATCTCGAGGGGCCGCCGCAGGGGGTCGCTCACCCGATGAAACCGGCCCCCCCGCCGAATGGCTGCACCGGGCTCGAACAGGCCCACCTCCAGCGCCGCGACATCGAGGCGTCCCTGCACCTCCGGGTACGCGGTGAGCAGGATCTGGAAGCCCCGATCGAGGAGGAAGCCGTCCACGGCATCGGTCCGCACCCGGCCGCCGACCCCGTCCGACGCCTCGAGCACCGTGCACGCCACGCCGGCCCGAGTCAGGTCCTGCGCGCACGCGAGCCCGGCCACGCCCGCGCCAACGATCAAGACCTCGCTCATGAACACCCCTCAGGGGGAAGGCGCCGCGTCGCCAGCCCGTCGAGTCGGCTCAGCGCCATCCGGCAAACCGCCAGGTAGGGCGCCGCGAGCGCCGGCGCGCCGAAGCCGACGCGACACCCATCGGGTCCCATCGGCTCAACCGTGTGGTCCGTCGCCGGCACTCCAGCCACAGTCCACGCCCAGCGAGCCCCGCGTTCGTACGCAGTGATCTCGAACGGCATGCGCAGCCCGCCGACCGTGGTCACCACCCCCCGGCTCCCTAGTCGGAGGTCGCAGCCGTCGAGCACCGCCCCGCGAACGCTCGGCCCCCACCTCGGCCAGCACTCCGGGTTCACCAGCAGCTCCCACACCACGGGCGCCGGCGCATCGATGTCCCGTCGGACCCACAGCTGCTTCACGCCTCGAACCGCGTACTCGGAAGGTCGGTCACGCCCTGCTCGAGGCCATCGCAGATCACCACGGCCTTACCCACGGAGCGGCTTGTCACGGCCCATGCGGTCGGTCTCGTGCGCCCACATGGCGAGCTCGACCCGATTCCGGGCGCCGAGCTTGGTCATGAGGCTGGCGAGGTGGGTCTTGACGGTGCTGAGGCTGATGGAGAGATCGTCGGCGATCTCGGCGTTCGTGCGGCCGCGAGCGACAGTGACGAGGACCTCTTCCTCCCGGTCGGTGAGGGGGTCGATGGGCTGCTGCGGCTCGACGTTCGATGGGATGTCGGCGAAGGCGGCCAGGAGCCGGCCGGTGACGCTGGGGGCGATGAGGGCGTCGCCCCGGGCCGCCGCGTGCATGGCCTGAACCAGCAGCTCGGGGCCCGCATCCTTGAGGAGGAATCCACGAGCCCCGGCCTTGAGCGCACGGTGGACGTAGTCGTCGAGGTCGAAGGTGGTGATGATGACGATGGCAAGTGGATCCTCGACGCCGGGTCCGGCCAGCTGGCGGGTGGCCTCGATGCCATCGATCTCGGGCATGCGGATGTCGAACAAGCACACGTCGGGGCGGAGGCGCCGGGCGACCTCGACCGCTTCCCGTCCGTCCGCCGCCTCGGCCACCACCTCGATGCCGGGTTGGGCGTCGAGGATCATCCGGAGGCCGGTGCGCACGATCTCCTGGTCGTCGGCCACCACCACCCGGATGGTCACGACGTCGCCTCGTGGCGGGGAAGCGCAGCGCGGACGGTCCACCCACCGTCGGGCCGCGGACCGGCTTCGAAGGTCCCGCCCAGCAGCTTGGCGCGCTCGGCCATGCCGACCAGCCCGAAGCCAGAGGCCCGCGCGCCCCCGACTCCACCATGGCCGTCGTCATCGACGGTAAGCCGAACGCAGTCGTCGTCGCCCGTCACCTGGACGCGGACGAAGGTGGGGTGCCGGGCGTGGCGGAGCGCATTGGTGATCGCCTCTTGAGCAAGCCGATAGCCAGCGGAATCCACCGACGGCCGGAGGTCGGCGAGGTCTCCGACCAGCTCGACGTGGACGCGCGGCCCCGGGCCGGTGGAACGGGTCAGGCGCTCGATGTCGCGAACGCCCTGCTGCGGTGCGAGGTCGGGCGGCCCGCCGTCACCCTGGCGAAGGGCGCCGACCATCGATCGCATCTCCTCGAGAGCACGCGAAGCCTCCTCTTCGATGACGACGAGGG
The DNA here is from genome assembly GCA_031422255.1 of Actinomycetes bacterium. Classification (GTDB taxonomy): domain Bacteria; phylum Actinomycetota; class Acidimicrobiia; order Acidimicrobiales; family VFJN01; genus VFJN01. The sequence goes on from JANOQG010000230.1 coordinate 17,902, forward strand.
CGTCCGCGGCTGCGCCGGGTTGACTGGCCGCCAGGACGCGACCGGCCTGGGCCCGGACCGCGATCGCCGAAACATGATGGGCGACGGTGTCGTGGAGCTCCCGCGCCAGCTCGGCTCGCTCGCGCGAGCGGAGGCTGGCCAGCTCTTGCACGTGGGACGCCTGCTGGTACCGGGGCAGGGCGCCGAGGGTGGCGGCCAGCAGCAACACCAACGCCCCGCCCACGACGTCGCCCGCCGGGTCGCCGCCGAACGCGGTCAACACCACCGGTATCGCGACGATGGCGAACCCGCCGGCCACTTCACGGCCGGAGCCCCATCGGGTCAGGGCGTACGGCAGCAGGAGCAGGAACACCGCCGTGCCCAGGCCCTCCCACTCGACATCGCGGATGAGGCCGACGACGTCGGCCACGCTCACCGCGCCGAAGGCGATCGCGACGACGCCCAGCGGGTGGACCCGCCGCCAGGGCAACGAGGCGGCCAGCGCCACCGTCAACACGAGCGAGAACGGCCGCCATAGCAGGTCCGTTCGCGACGCGGTTTCGCCTACGGCGATCGCGATCACAAGCGCGACCAACACCCAGTCTCGGGGCGCCGGGCCGGGCGGGTCGGGCGCACGGGGTTGTGCCAACAGGCGGCGGACGGTGTCGATCATCTCGAGAGCAGCGTACGGAACCTGGATCCGTCGCGGATCAGCCGAAAGCACGATCCCGTCACCGGCCGATCGGCTGGAGCAGAAATGGCCGGACATCTGATGTGCTGAGCGGTCAGGCGCCCGACGATGACCCCCATGACCGCACCCCCGATCGCACCCGCGCCGGTATCCCGCCCGACCCCCCGGCCCGCTCACCGGACCCCGACGACCGGTACGCTCCTCGGTCGCGTCGGCGGCTGGTGCTTCGAGCACCGGCGAGCCACCGTCGCCCTTTGGGTCGTCGCCCTCGGCCTCTTGTTCGCGGCTGTCGGCGTGGTCGGCCCCTCGTTCAGCAGTGGGTCCGTCGTCCCGGGCTCCGACAGCGCCGCCGGGTTCGCCGTGTTGGAGGAGCACTTTCCGGAGCTCGGCACCGGCGGCCGGTCCGGCACCATCGTCTTCCGAGCCGACCAGGGCGTCGGCGACCCGGAGGTGGTCGCCGCCATGGAGGATCTGTTCGCCACCGTCGACGCCGGCTTCCCTGATGCCGCCGGCGTGCCGCAGGCGCCAGGGGCCACGGTGACCTCGCCGTACACCGAGCGAGGCCGAGGTCAGATCGCCACCACAGGTGCCCTCGCCAACCACCTCGGCTACGCCCAGGTGAACCTGGCCGCCCACGTCGATGACACCGAGTCGGGCCAGATCGGCGACCTCATCGCCGAGCGCGCACCCGAGGTCGACGGTCTCGAGGTGTGGGCGGGCGGTCAGTACCTGGCCTCGGTGGAGCCGCCCGAGACCGAGCTGATCGGGATCGCCTTCGCGGTGATCGTGCTCATCCTGGCGTTCGGCTCGGTGCTGGCCATGGGGCTACCCATCGCCGTAGCGCTCGGCGGGGTCGGGGCAGGGATCGGATCGATCGTGCTGCTGAGCCGGGCGGTGACCATGCCCGAGGACACGATGCTCCTCGGGATGATGGTCGGGCTCGGCGTGGGCATCGACTACGCGCTCTTCGTCGTCACCCGGTACCGGGAGGGCATCCACGCCGGGCTAGCTCCGATTGACGCGACGGTGGAGGCGATGGGCACCGCGGGCCGGGCCGTGGTGCTCGCCGGCACGACCGTCGTGATCTCGATGCTCGGTCTGCTGCTGGTCGGCCTCGGGTGGCTGTCCGGGATGGGCGTCGGGGTGTCCGCCACGGTGCTGGCGACGATGCTGGCGTCGACCACGTTGCTGCCCGCCCTGCTCGGCCTCAGCCACCGCCGCCTCGAGCTCACCCGCTGGAGGGGACTCATCGCGGCGGGGTTCGCCGCCGCCGCCATCCTTGGGCTGGGCATCGGCTCTGGCCCCCTCGCGGGTGCCGGCGCGCTGCTTGCGGTGCTGACCCTCGTGGCCAGCACGGTCGTGGCCCGATTGCGTCGACCGGTGGTTCGCCGCCGTTCGCGACCCGTCGAGGCGACGTTGGCGCACCGATGGAGTCGGACGATCCAGCGTCGGCCCTGGGCTTGGCTCGGCGCCGCGACGTTGATCCTGCTGACGCTGGCCGCCCCTGCGTTCGGCATGCGCCTCGCCTGGGCCGACGAGGGCAACTTCCCCGAGGCCACCGACACCCACCAGGCGTACGACCTGCTCGCGGCCGGTTTCGGCGACGGGTTCAATGGCCCGTTCCTGATCACCGCCAGCGCCGGCTCGGACACGTCGCTGGCCAACATCCAAGGCAGCGTCGAAGGCCTGCGGAGGCGACTGGCGGCCACCCCGGGCGTGGCCGCCGTCACCCCGCCCATCCCCAATGATCCGGCCGCACCCGGCGCGTACCTCATGACGCTCGTTCCCACCACTGCGCCGCAGGACGAGGCGACCACCGACCTGGTCCGGGCGCTGCGGGCTGACGTGATCCCCGCCGCCATCGCCGGGACCGGGATCGACGTGCACGTCACCGGCAGCGCGGCCACCAACATCGACGTCACCGACTACCTCGGTGACCGGATGCCTGTGTTCTTCGCCGCGGTGCTCGGCATGTCGTTTCTGGTGCTGATGATGGTGTTCCGGTCGATCCTCGTGCCGCTCAAGGCCGTGGCCATGAACATGCTGTCCATCGCCGCCACCTACGGCATCGTCGTCGTGGTGTTCCAGTGGGGCTTGGGCGGTTCGCAGCTCGGGATCGAGGGCGGTCCCATCAACCCGTTCATCCCCCTGATGCTGTTCGCCATCGTGTTCGGCCTGTCGATGGACTACGAGGTCTTCATGCTCTCCCGCATCCGCGAGGAGTACGACCGCACCGGCGACGCCTCCACGTCTGTCGCCGACGGCCTCGCCTCCACCGCCCGAGTGATCACGGCAGCGGCCGCGATCATGGTCGTCGTCTTTGGCTCGTTCCTCTTCGAAGAGATCCGCGAGATCAAGCTCTTCGGTCTCGGTCTGGGACTCGCCGTTCTGCTCGACGCCACCCTGGTCCGCATGATCCTGGTGCCGGCCACGATGGCGCTGCTCGGTGACCGCAACTGGTGGATGCCCCGCTGGCTCGACCGGGTACTGCCCCGGCTCACGATCGAGACCCGCCGGCCATGAGGGGGGACCTCCGGCGGCACGTCGTCGGGTCAGGAGGGCGTGCCCATCATGTCGACGTAGTTGCCTCGGAAGAACCGAGCGCACTGCTCGGCGGTCATGCCGTCCATGGTGGACTCGAACCGCTCGATCGGGTTCTTCGTGCCTTCGGCATGATCAATACGCCGATCATCTTGCCTCCATCTTGGTTCGGAGTCTCGCGAGCGGGCGAAGCACCCGACCCACTGCGAAGGTGGATCGGATGGTCGCCTCGATGTGGTGCGCGGGATATACCTCGAGCACGAACCTGGCTTCGCTTGCGGCCGCGTTGGCGACGCGGTGCACACGGCGTCGCGAGATCGCGGCGGTGTCGCCCGCGCTCAGCAGTCGGGTGGTGCCGCCGGTGCGGAGCCAGATCGATCCGGTCAGGACCTCGAGCTTTTCGTCTTGGCGGAGATGAAGGTGCCGGGGAACGAAGCCGGACGGTTCGAGGCGAACGACGGCTCGCACCGACGCGCCGCTGGTGTCGTTGGCGGTGTGGGTGAACGTGAGGTGCTGGCCCGTGAGCGGGTCGTCGATGCTGGGGCTACGTGATGCCATCAGTGGCTTCTCTCTGCTTCAGCGCGAAGGCTCTGAAGTGTGTGGGTCATGCCGCGAACGCCGTCGCGGCGTCTCTTTGCGTGCATGCCCGGCAGTCGATGCAGCAGCTGCACGAACCAGGGCATGGCGACGACCTCGTACGACTCGACGACCGTGGTGCCCGTCGCCGTCGGCTGCAGCCGGTAGTGCCACCGTGTCGATTCCCGCCCCTTGAAGAACGTGCGGAACGAGAACTCGCGGCCGGGGTTGCTGACGGTGACCTCGCACGGACGGGACCAGCGGGCAGGGCCCTCGCGGCTGTGGCCGACGAAGCGAGCACCGACGTCGGCGCGGGTGGATCCGTCGGTCCACTCGCAGCGGCGACAAACAGGACTCCACTCGCCCATGCGGGTGACGTCGGCAATCAGCGCCCACACCTGCTCGGGCTCCGCCGCGATCTCGAGCGTGACCTCGTCGTGCCAACCCTGGGTCGTTTCCATTTCACCTGACAGTATGTAAGATAAATAACATGGAGTCAAGCGTTCTCTCAAGCCAGCGATGACCAGGCCGTATCGTCTCGGACGCCGACAGGAGCTCGCGCAGGAGACCCGCGACAAGATCTTGCAGGCGGCCGCAGGGCTGCTCACCGAGATCGGCTTCCGCGGCGTCACCATGCAACGAGTGGCCCACGCCGCCGAGGTCTCGCGCGTCACCGTGTACGACCACTTCAAGGACAAAGCCGGACTGCTCGAAGCGTTGGCATGGTGGACCGTCGCCCGCCTCGACATCGACCGTGTCCGTCGCGCCCGACTCCAACCCGACGTCCGAGCCGCGCTCGGTGACTTCGTGCGGGAGAACGCCCACTTCTACGACGCTGCCGGCGTGCAGGGCCGCGCCATCCTGAAGACTGCGATGAGCGACCACGACGCCGCTGTCGTGCTCGAGGCCACCTACTTCAACGCCCGGCGCGGCTCGATCGGGGAACTCGTCGAACGGCTCGCGGACGAAGGCGAACTCAGTCCCACCTGGCCCCGCGACCGCGCAGTGGACGTACTCATGGTCCTCACCAGCCTCGAAGCGTTCGAGACCCTCACCGAACACGGCTCGCTCACCATCGACGCAGCCGCCGACCTTCTCGGCCAGATGACCGACCCCCTTCTGCGCCGCTAGGCGCAACGTCTCCATCCATCTCCGGTACAGCTCAATGTGGGCCGAGTCGCCGCGAGGACGATGAGGTCGTGGTCAGAGGCCCACTGGGGTAGAAGCCACGGAGGTCGTGGCGGTAGGCCTCGAGTGTTCGGCCTCTGTAGCGCGCCAGGAACCCGATGCGGCGAACTGAGCATCGTCAATCGCGGTGGCCTCGTCAGGCAACTGCACATCAGTCGTGCTGGTGGTCATGGCGGTCCTCCCTTGTGAAGTAAGAGGGGCCACGGAAGCACCACGCAGCTACGCATGTCGACGAGTAAGCCGGCCACCAGCCTCCGAACAGGGTCGGTCTTGAGGGCAGATGATCTCAAGATGAATGGGCCCCAGGAAACAAGGTCGGATGCCAGGCTGCTTGCCTTCGCGGAGAGGCGGTAAGTGCCACCGTGCGGTGGCCGCCCTCAATGCAACAGTGCGTGTTGAAATGGCAATGATCGACGTCGTTTCTGTGGCCGAGGGTGTGCGAGCGGGAACCTG
>JANOQG010000231.1:0-32950 GCA_031422255.1 Actinomycetes bacterium
GTTGCTCGTTCTCTGGCTCTTCTTAGGACTTGGTCGAGCATTGGTTCTGTTAGGCGGCCGGTGAAGGTGTTCTGCTGGCTTACGTGGTAGCTGGCGATGATCCAGCGACCATCGGGAAGGTGCAGTTCGACCCCGTGGGCGAACGGTGGGCGGCGCGCCACGCCGAGGATGCGGCACAAGCCCTCGTAGGCGAACCCGCCAAGGGGCACGAAGACGCGCACGGGGACCAGGGCGAGCTCTCGCTCGAGGAACGGACGACATGCGTCGCGCTCCGCCGTGGTGGGCTTGTTGGCTGGCGGCGCGCAGCGGACCGGCGCGGTGATCCAAGCACCGTCGAGCCGTTGACCGTCGTCCAGCGAAACGCTCTCGGGTTGGCTGGCGAAGCCCGTGCGGTGGAGGGCGGCGTAGAGGAAGTCGCCCGAGCGATCACCGGTGAACATGCGGCCGGTGCGGTTGGCGCCATGGGCTGCGGGCGCAAGGCCCACGATGGCAACCGTTGCGTTGGGATCGCCGAAGCCGGGCACGGGTCGGCCCCAGTAGTCCTCGTCGCGGAAGGCCGCCCGCTTCTCCACGGCAACCTGCTCCCGCCAGGCCACCAGACGCGGGCACGCACGACAGGCGATCACCTCGGCCTCCACCGCTGCCAACGCCGCCTGCCGATCGGTTCTCACGATGTCCGACGATAGGTTGACCCGTGTCCATGGCACGCGCCACCACTCCCCCGCCGCCCACGCTCGTGCTCCTCGTACGCCATGGGCAGACCCCCACCACGGGGAAGGTGCTCCCCGGGCGGGCCCCCGGCCTGCACCTCGCCGACAAGGGCCAGCAGCAGGCTCAGATCGTCGCCGATCGCATCGCGAGCCTCCAGACCGCCAAGCGCAAGGTCGCCGCGGTGTACGCCTCCCCGATGGAACGCACGCAGGAGACAGCTGCGCCGATCAGCAAGGCGCTGGGTCTTCGCACCCGCCGCAGCGCCGGGCTGATCGAGGCGGACTTCGGCGAGTGGACCGGCGCCGAGCTCAAGGCGCTCTCCAAGCTCCCCGAATGGCGCACGGTGCAGCGCAACCCCAGCGGGTTCCGCTTCCCCGGCGGCGAGTCCTTCATCGAGATGCAAACCCGCATCTGCGGAGCGATCCAGCGATTGTGCGCCGCACACCCGGGCGAGACGATCGTCGCCGTCTCCCACGCCGATCCGATCAAGGCAGCGGTGGCGCACGCCATGGGCACCCCGCTCGACTTGTTCCAGCGAATCGTCGTCTCCCCCTGCTCGGTGTCCGCCATCCTCTATGGCGTCGACGGCCCGATCGTGCTCGCCGTGAACTCCACCGGCGAGCTCACCGCCCTGGTGCCGTCATGAGCGGACGGGCCACCCAGTGAGCACCTTCGAGCTGCAATCACCTGACGTGTTCACCACGGGCACGCTCGGCCCTGCGGGCCAGCGCGTGTTCTACATCCAGGCGCGCGAGGCGGACCTCGTCGTCACGGTGCGTTGCGAAAAGCAGCAGGTTGCCGCGCTCGCGGAGTACTTCGACGGGCTCCTCGACGACCTCGAACCGACCCTCTACGGCCTCACCAGCAGCGACCTCAACCTCGCAGAGCCGGTGCAGGAGCTCTGGACCGTCGGGCCCATCGGCGTGGCCTACGACGAACCCGGCGACCGGATCGTGGTGGTGCTCGAGGAGCTCACGGAAGAGGAGACTGAGGCCGACGACGGCGCCAGCGTGAAGGTGCATCTCAACCGCGCCCAGGTGTCGGCCTTCGTGGGCCACGCCCGAGCGCTCGTGTCTGCCGGCCGCCCCCCGTGTCGCTTCTGTGGCCTGCCCCTCGATGCCGAGGGCCACGCCTGCCCACGGATGAACTGAGCTGATGGACGACGCCCTCGTCGGCACGCTGCTGCACCATGGCGAGATCGAGATCCTCGGGCGCATGCCGTGGAGCTCGAATGCCACCTACCTGTGCGTGCTGACCTGTGGCGAGGACGAGATCCGGGCCATCTACAAGCCGCGCCAGGGTGAGCGACCGCTGTGGGACTTCCCGTCGGGCCTCGACCACCGGGAGGCGGCGGCCTACGAGCTGTCCGAGGCACTGGGTTGGGACCTCGTCCCGATGACCATCCTCCGCGAGGGGCCCCTGGGCACAGGCTCGCTCCAGCGCTTCATCGAAGCCGACCTCGAACAGCACTACTTCACGCTCTACGAGGATGAGGCGAACCACGACCAGCTTCGCTCGATGTGCGCCTTCGACCTCGTCGGCAACAACACCGACCGCAAGAGCGGTCACTGCCTGCTCGGGCTAGACGGGCGCATCCAAGGAATCGACCACGGACTGATGTTCCACCAGGAGTTCAAGCTCCGAACGGTGATCTGGGAGTTCGGCGGCGAGGAGATCCCTACGCCGCTGCTCGAGGACATCGCCGCCCTTGCCGAAGCCGACGCGCTCCCCGACCCGCTGGCCTGCCTCCTCGACCCGTTCGAACGGGACGCTGTGCGCACCCGGGCGCAGGCCGTCGTCCGCGCAGGCCACTTCCCCATCGACCAGTCGGGCCGCCGCTACCCCTGGCCCCTCGTCTGACCGCTGCAACGCACGCTGGGACTAGTCGAGGTCGTCGCCGACAGCACGGCGCTTGTCCCGCAGGAACTGCACGACGTCGGCGCTGCGATCGAAGCGGCGCACATCCTGTCGCTCGAGCCACGTGACGAACTGCTCCGCGGGCAGGGGGCGACTGAAGAGGTAGCCCTGTGCCTCGTCGCAGTCGTAGGTGCGCAGAAGAGCCAGCGCGTCGGGACTCTCGACTCCCTCCGCAACCGTGCGGAGGCCGAGGCTGCGCCCGAGATCGACGAGGGCTCGCACGATCACCGCGTCCTGATCGTTCGTCGTCATCGTCATCACGAACGACTTGTCGATCTTCAGCTCGGTCACGGGCAACCTGCGGAGGTGGGTCAGCGACGAGTAGCCCGTACCGAAGTCGTCCACGCTGAGCCGTACGCCGAGATCGTGCAGACCGTTGAGCACCGCCATCGACCGACGCGACTCACCCATGACGGTGGACTCGGTGAGCTCGAGGGTGAGGGCAGTGGCCGGTACACCCGACTCCTCGATGGCTCGCCCGATGTCCTCCACGAGATGGCTGTCGAAGAGGTTCCGGACGGAAAGGTTGACGGCGATGCTGAGATCGAACCCGGCGTCACGCCACCCGCGGCATTGAGCCAACGCGTGCTTCACGACGTAGAGCGTGAGCGGACGGATCACGCCCGTGTGCTCAGCCGCTGGAATGAACTGGTCGGGGAAGAGCGGTCCGAGGCGAGGGTGGGTCCAGCGCACCAAAGCCTCCGCACCCACCACCTTCCCGTCGGGCAGGCGCATCTTCGGCTGGACGTAGACGTCCACCTCATCGTTCTCGAGTGCAGCCGACAGCTCGGCGGCAAGGGCGAGACGCCGCGGCGCGTACGGGTCGGCCTCGACGGCGTACACCTCGATGCCAGATCCTTCGAGCCGGGCCATGTAGGTGGCGGCATCGGCTCGTTTGATGAGGGTGTCCCCGTCCATGGCGTGGTCGGGGAAGAGCGCGATGCCAACGCTCGCTCCAAGCACCAGCGACACATCCTCGGAGGTGAACGGAGTGTCGAACTCGCCCCGGATCGTCTCCGCCAGATCGAGGACGGCGACCTCATCCACGACCCCCGTTACAAGAACGGCGAACTGATCTCCGGTGAACCGGAGCAGCTGCGCTCGCTCGGGGAGCAAGGCAGCCAAGCGGTCGCGAACCTCCACCAGGATCCGGTCGGAGGTCGTAATGCCGAGCGTGTCGGTGACCTCCTTGAACGTGTCGAGATCCACAAAGACGAGGCCCACTCGCTGCTCGGCGAGCTTCGCCGCCCGGATCGCCAGCATCAGCTCCTCCTCCAGCGATGTCCGGTTGGGGAGACCCGTCACCCGGTCGTGCAGACCTTGATACGCCTTCACCTGCGCGTCGTACTGCAGGGTGGCCACCAAGCGCCCGTTGGCCAACGCGACGTTCGCATGGTTCGCGAGGGTCTCGAAGAGCTGGAGGTCCTCCTCGACGAAGGTGCTCACCTCGGTGAGACGGTTCGCCACGACCATCGCACCCACAACGACGCCGTCGGTAAGGAGCGGAACGATCGCCGCGTCCTTCACCCCAAGCTCCCCAAGCCATCCGGGGAGCGACTGCCCAGGCGAGTACAGCCGGGCAGCGCCAGTGGGAAGGATCCGGCGGAGATCGGTGTCCAGCTCCTCTTGGGAGATCGAGCTGCGGGTCACCTCGTCCCCTCGAGCGATGACACGCGTCGCGGGCACCCCGATCCGGACGGGGGGCAGGAGCAGCGCTCCCTGCTCGCCACGGAGGATCTCCCGGGCGCCGAGCACGACCGCCCGCTCCAGGGCCTCGATCTCGGACCCAGCCAGCGAGCGAGTGAAGTCGTGCAAGGTCTCCAGGCCCTTGTGGCGTTCAGTCAGCCCCATGTGTGCCCGGTACAACAGGAACAAGGCAGCGATGACGGCAGCGACAAGCAGCCCGGAGTAGCTCCGGTCCCAGATCGCCGCGACCACAACCAGACCGGTCGCGGTGTTGCCGAGGCAGAACAACGACCCAAACGCGAGCACACGGCCCACGACCTGCCGGCCTGGCCACCCGCTGAACACCGTGATCGCGATGGTCACCGCAATGGTGGAGACAACTGTGGCGGTCAGGAGGCCGATGAAGACAGCGGGCCACCCACCAACCTCGACCGGCGACGAGTCACCGATAAGCAGCGCGAACACACTCGCCGCGACGACCGCCTCGAGTGAGAACAGCGCGAGGTTGAACGAGAGCTTGTTGAAGGACTGGCGGCGGACGAGGCCAAGAACGACAACGCCGCTCAGCATTCGAGCGAGCACGAGAGAGCCAGGGTCCGCGAGCGCGAGGCTTGCGATCGTCGCTATCTCGGAGAACGTGAGCGCGTAGGCAACACCGCGCGACTCGATGTGGACCGTCGAGAGCTCGGTCACCGTGAAGGCGACGAACAGGATCCACAGTGGGAGATGGAACGGAGCGTTCTCAATCCCCGTGAACCGTGTGTAGCCGAACCACATCGCGACCGTGGCGGCCACGATGAGGGCGGTTACGGCGTGAAGCCGGAGCGCTGAGCTGGTCGCGCCGACGGACTCGTCGTCAGCAGTCATGGTCCGCACGCGCCCCCGGGATCATCTTGAAAGGGAACCGAATCCTGAAGGCAGGGTCAAGAGGGTCAAAACGGCCCATACCCCGGCGCAAAGCCGGGGTATGGGCAGATCTCGATTGGTCTGAGGAACGAGGCGCTCTAGCGGAGCTGCAGGCCACGGAGCTGCAAGCCCCGAAGCTGAAGACCACGGAGCTGAAGGCCGCGCAGCTGAAGGCCACGGCCACCCCACTCGACACCTCGGCCACCCCACTCAACGCCGAGCTTGCTCATCTCAGATCCTCCATTGTCGTTTGGTTTGCGCCGCTCTTTGGCTGACCACGCTGTGTGGGATTGCCCCATAAGCGGGACCACCCATTCGCAGCGATCTGCGGCTCGATGGGGATGACCTTACGACGACTCTCTGCTTGTGACAAGGGGCGTTTTCCCAGGTCAGAGGGGGTACAGAGGGTGTTTGGGCCGCCACTCTTTGTGTTCAATTGCCTAAATAACCCTCCGTGAACATATGACCACTTAGCGTGGTATTCAGCCCCAGAAGCGGACGCGAACGGTCCAACTTCTCTCGGAACGCGTCGGGTCGAGCGCGCTACGTGGTGACGGGGCCGAGCACGCGCTCGAGGTACTGGTTCGTAAACCGGCCCTCTGGGTCGAGCTGGCGGCGCACGGCCTGGAACTCGTCCCACTTCGGATAGCGCTCCGCGAGCGTCTCATGACCCTGGAAGTGCATCTTCCCCCAGTGGGGGCGACCGTCGTAGCTGTCCATGATCCGCTCGACGCCTTGGAAGTACGCGTCGTACGGGGTTCCTTGGTACACGTGGATGGCGATGTAGCCCGTCGCGCGGCCCTGGGCGGTCGACAGCGGGATGTCGTCGGGCGACACCACCCTCACCTCCACAGGGAAGCTCAGCTGGATCCCGGCTTCGTCCACCAGGCGGCGCACTCGATTGAGCGCCTCCGGGATCGAGTCGCGCGGGATGGCGTACTCCATCTCGTAGAACTTCACGCGCCGGGGGCTCGTGAACACCCTGTCGCTTCGGTCGGTGTACTCGAGACGGCCGGTGGAGGGCAGGATCTTGGCCAGGCGCGGAATGAGGCTCGGCCGGCGGCGGCCAACGCGGCACAGCGCTCCGAAGGCCACGTTGGGGATGAGGAGGTCGTCGATGATCTCCTTGACCTTGCTGCGGGGTACCGCTGGCTCATCCGTGCGCCGGTTGCGCTTGGTGAGTGCCCAGGAGGTGTGGGGGACCCAGTAGAACTCGACGTGATCCGCGCTCGACATGTAGCCGTCGAAGTCGGCTAGGAGGTCGTCGAGCCGCATCGGCTCCTCGATGGCATGGAGCCGGAAGGCCTTCACCGCCTGCAGGGTCACCGTCGACACGATGCCGAGAGCGCCCACGCCCACACGGGCTGCGGCCAACACCTCGGGGTTCTCCTCGGGAGTTGCGTCGATGACCGAGCCGTCGCCCGCGATCAGGCGCATCGCAACGATCCGGCTGGAGATGTTGCCGAAGTGCCAGCCAGTGCCATGGGTGGCTGTAGCCGTCGCGCCCGCGATCGACTGGTAGGCGATGTCGCCCATGTTCTCGAGTGCCAGCCCGCGCTGATCGAGCTCCTCGCACAGGGCGCTGAGCGTGATGCCGGCCTGCACGGTGACCGTTCGAGCCCCCGGATCGTGGCCCAAGACCCGCCCATAGCCGGACAGGTCGACGAGCACGCCGTCGGTGCAGGCGATGGGGGTGAAGCTGTGCCCGGCGCCGACGCACTTCACCCGTGTGCCGTCGTTCGCCGCCTCCTTCACGATGGCGACGAGCTCGTCCTCCGAGGTCGGCCGGCGGATCGAGGTAGGCGCACAGGACTGGTTACCCGCCCAGTTCGTCCAGGAGGTGCGGTCCTTCATGCTCACTGTGCGGACCCTAGCGGCGCGACGCAGTCGCCTACGCTCCATCGGTGGTCAAGTTCAGAAAGACAGGCGGCAGCCTCAGCGGCAACCTCGAGGACCGTCGCGCGATGGGCGGAGGAAAGGGCGTCGCCGCGGGTGGCGGCATCGTCGGCGTGATCGTCATCGTGGTCATGTCCCTGCTCAGCGGTGGGGGCGGCGGCACTCCCGACATCGCCGACATCTTCGAGCAGATCCAGACCGGCGGCCCGGGTTCCTCGGGAGCCACGGTTGATCCAGCCGACGAACCCCTCGTCGAGGAGATGTCGCTCGCCCTCGACGACATCCAGGAGTTCTGGTCCACCGACGCAGGCCTTGGCAGCGACTACCAAGACGCCACGCTCGTGCTGTTCGCTGGCGCCGTCAGCACCGGAGGGTGCGGCGACGCCCCCTCGTCGGTCGGCCCGTTCTACTGCCCTGCCGACCAGAAGGCGTACATCGACCTCTCGTTCTTCCAGGAGCTGCAGTCGCGCTTCGGCGCTCCTGGCGACTTCGCGCGGGTGTACGTCCTCGCCCACGAGCTGGGCCATCACGTGCAGAACGTTCTCGGCACGAGCGAGCAGGTGCGCGGCGCCCAGCAGGCCGACCCGGGTAGCCAGAACGAGCTCTCCGTGCGCCTCGAGCTCCAGGCCGACTGCTACGCCGGAATCTGGGGGCACTCCGCCCAGGACCGCGGCCTCATCGAGCCCGGTGACATCGAAGAGGGCCTCGGCGCGGCCGCAGCTGTGGGCGACGATGCCCTGGGCAACGGCAACCAGGAGTCCTGGACTCACGGCTCCTCGAGCGCACGCCAACGCTGGTTCGAGGCCGGCTTCGACTACGGCAACCTCGACGACTGCGACACCTTCAGCGTCCCCGCCAGTCAGCTCTGAGCCGACGGCGGATCCCCCTGAGCGCTAGCGCGCCTGGAGTGCTTCGATGAGCTTGGGGAGCACCTTGTGGACGTCGCCCACGATGCCGAGGTCGGCCACCGAGAAGATCGGCGCCTCAGGGTCCTTGTTGATGGCGATGATGTTCTTGGAGCCCTTCATGCCCACGAGATGCTGCGTGGCCCCAGAGATGCCAGCAGCGATGTAGACGGTGGGCTTCACCACCTTGCCGGTTTGACCGACCTGGTAGCTGTACGGCACCCAGCCCGCGTCGACGATGGCCCGTGACGCACCCGGAGCCGCCTTCAGCAGCTTGGCGAGCGTCTCGATCATCTCGTACTTGTCCTTTTCGCCAAGCCCGCGACCACCCGACACCACGATGGCGGCTTCGTCGAGCTTGGGGCCGGTGGCCTCCTCGACGTGGCGGTTGGTGACCTTGGCTACGCCTGCGTCGGTGACCTCGAGCGACGCCACCTCGGCGGCGGCGCCACCGGACTCCTCGGCAACGAAGGACTTCGGGCGGAACAGGGCGATGTGCGGGCCGGCCGCGGTGAACTTGGTCTTCACGAGCTTCATGCCGCCGAACACCGGCTCGGTGACCACGACGGCATCGCCGTCGAGCTCGACGTCGATGTTGTTCGTGAGCACCGGCTTGTCGACCGCCACCGAGACGCGGGCAGCGATGTCGCGCCCGTCATAGGTGGTGCCGAACATGAGGAGGTCGGGGCCGTTCCCATCAGCGACGGCCTTGGCGATGGCGGACGCGACCGGGACACCCGGCAGCGAACCAGCCAGATCGCCGGTGCTGTGGACCTTGGTGGCGCCGTGGGCGCCGAGCGTGCCGGCCACCGCGTCGGCATCCGCGCCGCCGTAGACGGCCTCGACGGTGCCGCCGAGTGCGCGGGCCTTGGCGAGCAGCTCAAGGGTGAGGGGGGTGACGGTGCCGTCGGTTGCCTCGGCGTACACCCAGATGCGGTTCAGAGCCATGGTGTTCTCCTCTATCGATCTGGGTGCTCAGATGACCTTGAGGCCATCGAGGAAGCTGACGATGTTCGTGAAGGCTTCGCCCTCGTCGACGATGATCTCGCCGGCGTCTCGGACGGGCGCATCCTCGACGGCGATGATCTCCTGGCCGGCACCCGCGGCGCCCACCAGGGCAACGTCGAGGCCGAGGTCGGCCACCGTCTTCTGGTCGACGGGCTTGGACTTCGCCGCCATGATCCCCTTGAAGGACGGGTAGCGGGGCTCAACCACGCCTGCGGTGACGGACACCACGGCGGGGAGCGGACACGTGACCTCGTCGTAGCCGGCTTCGGTCTGACGCTGAACGTTCACCGTCTGCCCGTCGATGTGAACCTCCTTGGCGAAGGTGATCGACGGGAGGCCGAGGAGCGCGGCGATCTGCTCCGGGACCGTGCCCGTGTAGCCATCGCTGGATTCCGTGGCGGTGAGGACGAGGTCGGGCTCGGCCGTCTTGATGGCCGCTGCGAGCGCCTTGGCGGTGTCGAGCGCGCCGGCCCCCGAAAGCGCATCATCGGAGATGAGGATGGCCTTGGCGGCACCCATGGCGAGGGCGGTGCGCAGCCCGCTCGTCTCACCGTTGGCAGCCATGGAGACGAGGGTCACCTCGCCACCGCCTGCCTTGTCAACCAGCTGGAGGGCCATCTCGACGCCATAGCTATCGGACTCGTCGAGGATGAGCTTCCCGCTGCGGTCCAGCGTGTTGTCAGCTTCGAACTTGCCCGGCTCGGCGGGATCGGGGATCTGCTTGACACAGACGACGACGTGCATGGCCGCATGGTTGCACGTGACCCGGAGTGGCTTCCAACCGGGGCGACCTCGCCGAAACGCGGCGCGGGTAGGTTCACCCGGCCATGAACGTGCTCCTGCTGGTGAACTCGTCCGCGTCGTCGGTCACCGCGCGCAGTCGGGTGGTCATCCAAAAGGCCCTCTCCGCCGACCACGACGTCACGCTCGCCGAGACGAGTCGCCGCGGCCATGCCACCCGCTTGGCGCAGGGAGCGGCTGCCGCCGGGACTGAGGTGGTCGTCGTGCTCGGCGGCGACGGCACCCTCAATGAGGCCGCCAACGGCCTGGCTGGCACCGAGTGCGCCCTGGCTGCGCTGCCGGGCGGTTCCACCAACGTCTTCGCTCGCACGATCGGCATGCCCAACGACCCGATCGAGGCGACAGGCGACCTCCTGGACGCACTCGCCGACGGCCACATCCGACGCGTCGGGCTCGGCTCCGTGAACGGCCGGTACTTCCTCTTTCACGTCGGCATGGGCTTCGACGCCGCAGCCGTCGCACAGGTGGAGCGGCGATCCGGCCTCAAGCGGTACGCCGGGCATCCCCTCTTCGTCTTCGCAGCGTTGGACACGTGGATCCGGCACTACGACCGCAGCCGCCCGCGCTTCTCGGTGCGCTTCGCCGACGGCAGCGTCGTGGACGACGGCTACTTCTCGATCTGCCTCAACACGAACCCCTACACCTACCTCGGCAACCGGCCGCTCAACCTGGCCACGGAGGCCACGCTCGACCGAGGCCTCGCTGTCGTGACCCTGCGCACGCTGGCGTTCGGCCGGACGATGCGCATCATCGGGTCCGCCCTCGGCAACGGCAAGTACCTGCGCAGCTCACGCTGGACCGACCATCGCACCGACCTTTCCAGCCTCACGGTCACGGGTTACGGCCCCTTCCCGTACCAGGTCGACGGCGATCACCTCGGCGACACAGAGCTGCTGGAGATCAAGCACGAGCCCAACGTCCTGGACCTGGTCATGCCGGTGTGAGGCAGCGCCGACCCAGCCGTTCTCCCCGGCGGAAAGGGACCAACGGCCCTGCTCGCCGGCGCCTGCGCACGGCAGGATCACGCCCATGAGCCAGCGCTCTCGCCAGAGGGACATCCGCCGTCAACGAGCCACCCTCCAGCTCGTCGCCGCCGTTGCGGCCGTCGTGCTCCTCGTCGTCATCGGCGTGCTGGCCCTCGGCTCCACCGATTCCAGCGATCCGCCCGGCGACAGCACGACGTTGTCGATGACCGAGTTCGCCTTCGCCCCCAACCCCATCGTGCTCGACCGGTCCAAGGCAACGCTCTTCGTCGTGAATGACGGCGATGAATCGCACAACCTGCTCATCAACGCCCTCGGCAAGGGCACCCCCGACCTGGGACCCGGCGAGGTGTTCCAGATCGACTTGAGCGATCAGCCCGCTGGGACCTACCCGGTGATCTGTGATCTCCCCGGCCACGCCGCAGCCGGCATGGTCACCGAGCTCACCATCGAGTAGGCCCGGAGTCAGCGACCCAGGGCCCGCAACGCCACATCGGGGACGTTGGTGACGACGGCATCAACGCCGAGGTCGGCCAGCGCCCGGATGCGATCGGGGTCGTCGCAGGTCCACGTGTTCACGGCCAACCCAGCCGCGTGAGCGAGGGTGACGAACGCTTCGGTCACGAACGAATGATGGGGGTGGACGGCCACATGGCCATGATCTGCCGCCTTGTCGATGAGCAACCCTGGCTCCTCCACCATCCCGAGCAGCCATGCCGTGGGCAGCCCCCGCGCCAGCTCGTGCACGCGATCCACCGTCGGCAGGTGGAAGCAGGAGATGAGGTTGCGACCGTCGTCCAGCTCGCCACGTGCATCCAGGAGGGCCACCACGGAGGCGGCCAACTGCTCGGTGGCGTCGAAGTCCCTGTCGTCCGGCCAGTTCTTGATCTCCGTGTTCACCACGGCCAGGGGCCGGCACACATCGAGGGCGCTCGCCAGGTCGGTGATCCCCTCGGGCAGGTCAGCCAAGGCCGTTTCCATGACGACGGTGCCGTCGGGCAGGGTGTCGTCGTGGCTGAGCGCGAGGCCGCCGTCGCTCGTGCGACGCACGTCCAGCTCGATCCCGTCCGCCCCCTGGGCGATCGCGCCGGTAAACGCAAGCAGCGTATTCTCCGCATATGCCGCAGATGCCCCACGATGGCCGATCACGAGCATGGCAAATGTCACCTTCGATTCGACAAAAAGTGCTTGCAGGGGTTAGCGCACCAGCGCTACGGTGTCCAACGCAGCCGTACACGTTCCTTCGGTGTTCACCGTAGCGTGGCGGCATGTGAAACTCGTCACGAACTCGTCGTGACCATTTGACGCCCCGGAGCACCTCGTGGCCCTCGCCCAGTACCGTCCCCTGCAAATCACCGTCGAGCGCGACGACTGGCGCGATGTCGCCTCTTGCCGTGACACCGATCCCGACCTGTTCTTCCCGGTCGGCACCACTGGCCCGGCCATCGAGCAGATCGAGAACGCCAAGGCCGTGTGCCGGGAATGCGACGCTCAGGCCCAGTGCCTCGAGTACGCCCTGACCACGAACCAGGACTCCGGCGTGTGGGGTGGCACCTCTGAAGAGGAGCGGCGCCAGCTTCGCAAGCAGTACGTCGCTCGCCAGCGTCGCAGCGCCTAGTTCACGCACTCCAGCGCCCTGGGCGCTCCTGTCCCCGACCTCCTGCTCGTCAGGAGGTCGGTTCGCGTTCGGACCTGCGCTAGTCCGGAAGCGCCGCAGGAACGTCGATGCGCACGATGGTGCCGGGCCGATCCCCGCCCCTTGGTCCTCGCTCGATCGTGATCGATCCCATGAGCTCGGACGTCACGAGGGTGCGCACGATCGAGAGGCCCAATCCGGAGACCGCGCTCAGGTCGAAGTCCTCGGGCACACCAACGCCATCGTCCACGACCATCACGGTGACCTGATCGCCGTCGGTGGACAGCCGCACGACCGCCGAGCCGGGGACAGCTTGCAGATCGAGGTCAGCCGGAAAGGCGTGATCGATCGTGTTCTGGAGCAGCTCGTTGAGCACCACCGACAGCGGCGTGGCAGTGGCCGCAGGAAGGAACCCGGCATCGCCTTCGACCCGGAACGTGACGGGCCGGTCGGCGGACGACATGCCTTCTTCCACCATCCGCAGGAGCGGACGCACGATCTCGACGAAGGCGACGTCGTCGCCGGCCCCACGTGAGAGGGTCTCGTGGACGAGCGCGATTGCGCGGATTCGGCGCACCGATTCCTCGATGGCCTCCTTGGCTTCGGGCGACGAGAACCGGCGGCTCTGCAATCGCAGCAGCGACGAGATCGTCTGCAGGTTGTTCTTCACCCGGTGGTGGATCTCTCGGATCGTGGCGTCCTTCGAGAGCAGCAGCCGATCGCGCCGGCGCAGCTCGGAGACGTCGCGGGTCAGCACGACCGCGCCAGACACAGCGCCGTGGTCGATCAGCGGGATGCAACGGATGAGCACCGATACGTCGGCGCTCCCCTCCAGCTCTTCAGTCACGGGGGCACGAATGGAGAAGGCGGTTTGCACGAGGCTCTCGTCGAGGCCGAGCTCACTGAAGCGGAGGCCTTCTGCGTTGGCGTGCACACCGATGCGGTGCAGCGCCGAGACGCCGTTGGGCGACGTGTACTCAACTCGGCCAGCCCCATCCAGCAGGATCACGCCGTCACCGACGCGCGGGGCCTCCTCGGTTTCTGCATCCTGCGCGTCGAAGGGGTAGTCGCCCGCCGCGATCATCCGCGCGAAGCGGTTGAAGATGTCGACGTAGGTGCGCTCGAGCTCACCGGGCTGGCGGCCGAACGACGGCGCCGACTCCCGAGTGAGTACCGCGATCACCTCACCGTCGTGACGCACCGGGATGCACAACACGCGCACGCGCTCCTTGAGCGCTGCGATGGTGGCCTCGCCGTCGATGATCTCGCCGATGCGGAACGCGCGGGCCACGAGGGGGCGCTCCTTCTCATCCACTGTGGAGCCGATCCAGTCCGCCCGATAGACGGTCTGGGACGTGGAGGGCCGCACCTGCGACAGCACCAAGAAGCGCTCCGCATCGGGGGAGTCGATCGTGGGAGCGAACAGCAGCAGGTCGGCGAAGCAGAAGTCCGCAAGGAGACCCCAACCCGCCACGAGGCGCTGCAGGTGGTTGACGCCTCGACCATCGAGGGCGGTGTGGAAGTGAGCGAGCTCGGTGAGCGAAGCCATGGCCCGACCAGGGTACGGGCTGCGGGTCCGGACCTCAGAAGGCCGAGGGAGCCGACTCCATCTGCGCGCGGGTGAACTCGTACTTGGCGTAGCAGTCGACGCAGTGCAGGTACATGATCTCCTTGAAGGGATCGATGTGGTCGAGATAGCCACGACCACTGCACGTTGGGCACGGCACCGGCGATCCCCACTGCGGCGCGTGCTGCGCCGATGCGGACTCCCGAAGGTCGATGACCTTCGGAGCTGGGTCCTTCTTCTTGCCGAAGAGTGCCATGTCCCCACCACCTTTCGCCTCGGAGAGGCTGGATCGAGCATAGGTCCGAAGACCTGGCGAAATCGGGCATCCCCCGAGCGGAGAACTAGCGCCAGAGCTGCTCACCTAGTTGGAGCAGGCCGGCGAGATCGGTGATGTCGGTGTCGAAGTAGGGCACGGCGGCGATCACCTCAGGAGCGGCCGACAGCTCCGCACGGGTCTCGGCTTCGCGCTTGGCCACGACCTGGAAGTTCAGGAAGCTCTCGCCGACCTCCCGCAGCACCCTTGCCACCTGCTCGGGTGGCCCTGCCGAGGCCGGAAGACGTGCAGCGAGGGCGTCGGCATCGGACACCAGCGCCTTGGCGGACGCGGTCGTGCCCTTGTCGAGAAACCAGGAGGGCAGGACCTTGTTCAGCACGACGGCCCCGAGATGAAGCCCGCGCTCCTCGAGCGCCTCGATGAAGAACTCTGCCTCTCGCACGGGTGCGGACTCGAGCGTGGTCACGACCACGAAGGTGGTGCGCTTGTCTTCCAGCGTGCGGGTGACCGCGTTCGCCCGCTCTACGAACCCGTCGTACATCGTCTGGAAGAGCAGGAAGAACTCGGCAATGTCCTCGAGGAACTTCGATCCGAGGATCCGATCTGCCACTGAGTAGAACGGCTTCGACGCGAACGACAGCATGCGACTTCGAGCGGGCACCGTGAGCCAACGGAGGAGACGGCTCGAGAAGAAGTCGGCCATGCGCGCCGGAGCCTCGAGGAAGTCGATGGCGCTCCGGGTGGGAGGCGTGTCCACGACGATGAGGTCGTAGGTGCCGGAGGCGTGGATCTCATAGAGGCGCTCCATCGCGATGTAGTCGTGGCTCTGCACGAAGCGGCCCGCAATGTTCTTGTACAGCGGGTTGGCCAGGATCGCGTCGCGGGTGGCTGGATCGCGAGCGTGTCGGTGGATGAGATCGTCCCAGCTCTGCTTCGTGTCGAGCATGGCGACCCAGAGCTCACCTCGAGGCTCAACCCCCGCGGCAAGGAACGCCTCAGGAGGCACGCGCGATTCCTTGTTGCCGAAGGCCTCCAGCCCGAGCGCGTTGGCGAGTCGCTTGGCGGGATCGACCGTGAGGACGAGCACCTTGCCACCGTGATGGACGGCCGCCATGGCCGCGGCCGCCGCTGCCGTGGTGGTCTTGCCGACACCGCCGGAGCCGCAATGGATCACGATCTCCTTGGCGGCGAGCAGCTGGTCGATCGACCGAGGCGTCGCTACCTGCGACTTCTTGGCGGCCATCAGAACCCCAGCTCCTCGCCGAGGTGCTCCGCTACCTGGCGGGTGGCCCGAGCGCCGTGACTGCGCTGGAAGAGGTACGGCACGTAGAGCAGCGGCGTGCCCGCAGGCAGCTCCTCCCTGAGGCGGGCCAGGTGCACCCCGCGGGTCCGCCGGAGGGTGACGGCAAGCTGAGCACCATCGATCAACTGCTGCACCGGACCGCCAAGAGCCTCAGCGAGGGCATCGACCGGCAGCCGATCGAAGATCTCCTCCTCGCTCCGGGTGAAGAGCTCGGGAAGCACGCGATTGGCGACCACCGCGGCGAGGTCGACCACCGTCTCGGTACGCAGCTTGTCCACCAGCTCGAGCGTCTCGTTCACCGGCATCTCCTCCGGGGCTGCGACGATGACCGCCCCGGTCTGCGCTGGATCGCCGAGGATGTCGAGCATCCAGTCGGTCTGGTCGCGCACCATGCCCACCTGCACGAGCTCCTGGATCGCCTGCGGCGCCGCGAGATGACCGGTGATGTGCCCGGTGGCCACTGCATCGACCACGACGAGGTCGTAGCGCTTCTGGCGCACCTCCCAAAGGAACTTCCCGATCGTGAGGATCTCCTTCACACCCGGGGCCGCGTTGGCTACGAAGTCGAAGGTTCGAGCCAGCGGGCCGAGGCGCGCCACCAACGGGATCTTGAGCTGGAGGCTCAGGTACTCCTTGAGCGATTCCTCGGTGTCCATCGACATCGCCCACAGGTTCGGGGAAACCTCTCGCTCCTTGAAGCGCGTCGGCCCGATCTCGAAGAAATCGGCCAGGTTCCCCTTCGCGTCGATCTCCCCTACCAGCGTGCGCTTCCCGTGCTGCGCCGCCAGGAGGGCCAGGGAAGCCGCGACAGTCGTCTTGCCGACGCCACCTTTCCCGGTGACGAAGAGCAGCTTGCGATCGAGAAGGTCGACGGTCATGGCGAGTGACGCGTTCACGTCGGCGATATCGCCGACGTGAGACTCAGCCCCCGAAGCCGATGCGACGCTCGTCCTGCGGGCTACCGATCTCCACGTAGGCCAGCTTGTCGGTGGGAATCCCCACCTGGCGGCCTCGACGATCGGTGAGCCACAGGGTGCTGCCGTCGGCGAGCGCCTTCTCGACCTGCGCTCTGAGGTCGGCCGGGTCGGCGTTGTCCTCGAGCTGGACCTCGAGCTCCTTCGGGGTCTGGGTCAGGCCGATGCGGACGTCCACGGAATCTCCTCAGTAGGGGCGACGGCCAATGTACCGGTCAGTCGCTGTCCTCCGTGCCGCTTCGGTCGACAGCATCGAGCTCCGCCGCCCAGCGCGGGTGCCGGCGATCGACGTGCTGGCGCGAGACGGTGCCTCTGAGCATGGCCCGCAGGGCCACTGGGTCTGCCAGCGCCATGAGGATGTGTCCGATGATCGCCACGAGCAACACCAGCGCGAGCCAGTCGTGCACGAACGTGGCCCCGGTTCGCCAGGCCAGCGGGAAGGGCTTGAACCAGCGCATGATGGAGCCGGTGGCGAGGAGCAGGGGGATGCACCCGGCCACGAAGATCGCGTTCATCTTCTGACCGGCGTTGAACTTCCCCATCGACTCCTTCCCCTTGCGCCCGAAGCTGGTGAGCCAGCGGCGATCGTCGACCGACCATCGAGACAGGCGCCGAACATCGCGACGCAGCGCGGCGCGCCAGGGGCCGGCGTACGCGAGCAGGAGCGGCACCGGTAGCAACACACCGCTGATCACGTGCACGTCCTTGAGCAGCACCCGTCGACCCACGAGGCTCGACAGCGACGGGATGTAGAGCGTCATGCCCGTGGCGAGCAGGATCAGGAACAGCGCAGCGTTGGTCCAGTGGAGCCATCGCTGCGTGCGGTCGAACCGCACGACTGTGGGGGCGTCGGGCGTGGCAAGGTCGAGCGACGTCATGCGGTCGGGGTGTCACTGAGCCCGTTGGACCCACCGACCCAGGCGTCGGTGTCGTAGCCGAGGTTCTCCCAGTACCCAGGGTCCGTGGGCGCATCGAGCGCGGTGGCCACCTCGATGCGGTCGAGCCACTTCAGCGACTTGTAGCCATACATCGGGGCGACGTAGAGGCGCACGGGACCGCCGTGTTCACGGGTCACGGGCGCGCCGAGCATCTGATGCGCAACCAGCACGTCATCGCGCAGGGCCTGCTCCATCGTGAGCGTCTCGGTGTAGACGCCGTCGAACGAGTGGAATCGAACATGGGTGGCAGCGTCGGACACACCGACACCCTCGAGGAGATCCGCCAGCTTCACGCCGCGCCACGGAACGTCCTCCACGCGCCAACCCGTGACGCACTGGAAGTCGCGCGTGAGGTCTGTCTGCGGAAGCCGCTCTCGAAGATCGGCGAGGTCGAGGCGGGCGGGGCGATCAACAGCCCCATCCAGCGTGAGGCGATACTCAGAATCCGTGCGTGAGGGCAGCGAGCCGGTGACCGAGTAGATGCGGAAGCGCTCACCCGACGGGAGGAACGACGCCAGGCCCGTCTGGTCGTTCAGGGTGACCGGGCGGAGGAAGCGGTCGAGCCCGGACTGCGCCTTGGCCCCCCACAGGATCCCCAGCCCGCCAGCACCGAGCATCGCCAGGATCGCACGACGCCCGACCGGACGGTCCTCCGGTGGGAACTCGAGCTCAACGGGGGCAGGTTGCTCCACGACGACGACAGTACGACGGACGCTCCACGGGAAGACGGCGGCCACCCACCCGTTCACCCGCTCGTAAGAAGCCGTCCCACGGCATGGCCGCGCCGACGATCGTGCGCTGGGTCTCGGGGGGGGCAGCCCTCCGTCAGCGCGGTCAGCCGCTGCCGCACTGGAAGTTGGCGTTGGCTCCCGCGGGATAGATGCAGAGCCGGGTGAACTCGGACGCCGGCGCGAAGACCACAGCCGGATCGTCCGACACGATGGTGACCGAATCCGTGTAGCCGCCTGTGGGCGTCAAGCCGAGGCCCCTCACCTGTGCTGAGCTGGGCTTGCCGGTGCCCGCCGGGAGAACGCCTTGGCTCAAGGTCACGGGACTGACCTGGATCGTGAAGCCGAGACCGGGAGAGTTGGCGCTCGTACACATGGCGAATGCAACGGGCAGCAGCGGAAAGACGAGGTCGTAGTGCGCCGAAGCCTGCGGGTCGCCTGGTGTGAAGAGGCCACGATCGATCACGAAGGCCGAGCTCACGCCTCCGGCGTTGCGGAACACGATCTGGCCGATGGCCTTCGTATCTGCCGGCTGCGTGTTGAAGATGCCACCCGCGAACGATCCGGGGTTCAGCCACTGCCCAGGGAAGGAGAAGGACTCGAGCGTGTTGTTGGAGCAGTCGTCCACGCCCGCTGCCAATGAAGGGTTGAGGTCCATCTGGATGAGCTGGCTCGCCATCATCTCGCCGTTCACCGGCGCCGTCACGCTCGGATCACCGATGACGATCGTGCATCCGCTCTTGCCTGACACGAGCCCGCCATTCGTGGTGGCGTTGGAACCTGAGACCGAGAGGATGTAGGTGTTCGCCGGGATCGTGTACGCCGATGGGGCGGTGCAGGAGCCCGTGATGGGAAGGCCCACGTCGTCGGTCTTGAACTTGGCGGCGGGCGACCGAACCACGGTCGTGGAGGTCGTTGAGCCGTCGTTGGCTTGACGAGTGGTGGAGCTGACGAGCGAACCGCCGAAGTAGAGCACCTGGGCCGGAGCAGAGGTGACGGTGGGACTCGTGAGCGTGACCGTGGTGGCGTTGACGAAGGTGGCGATCGTGCTACCTGGAGCCACCGCGCCGCCCACGCTGAGACCGACATCGGCAGCCGTGAAGTTGGCGGTCGCGGAGGTGATCGTCGCTGACCCATTGGTGACCCCGTCGGCGACTGACCGCCCGATCGAGTTATCGATCTTGAACTGCGTGGCACCCGGGATCGCAATGTCAGCGGCCGGCCCGGCGGTTGCGACCGTGGGTTGACTCAGGGTCACCACGCATCCGGCGCTGATCGACTTGACGAACGTGCGAGCCGCGAGCTGAACCGTGTCCGCTGCCGGAGGATTGGGGAACGGGTTCCGCGAGATCGGACGGTTGACGTAGCCCGTGATCCCGACGCAGCTTGCGAGGGTGAAGGTGGTTGCACCGGCCGCGATCGATGAACCGTTGCTGGTGACGGTGCGGGCAGCACCGTTGTGAAACTGCGCCAAGCCGGCGTCATGGATCGTGAACGCGTTCGCAACCATGGCGCTGCCCGTTGATGCGTCGAACCTGCAGGACACCTGGAGGGCGCTCTGGGAGCCCGGGTTCGCCGGGTACCAGCCGATCGCAGCCCCAGGGAGGGATGAGCTCTTGCAGCCGCTCGGAATGGGCGCGGCCGCCGCCGGGGCGGCCGCGAGCGGTATGGCGAGGAGTGCCGCGACCACTACGGCCGTCAAACGGGCTACCAGGCTACGCATGAGATGTCCCCCCGGGGTCTCGTGATCTACGGGCCATCCTGCGACCCACTAGAACTCTCAGCCGGGAAGTTAACACCGTTTAGTTCGGAGAGGTAGACCAACACCCCACCGAGCCGCTCGGGGCTTAGAGGAGCTTGAGCTCTCGGTTGTAGCGGCGCGTTGGGGCGAGATCGAGCTCGATGCGCTCGGCGATGCGCACGAACGACTGGGCGGCATCGCTCTCGGGTTCGCTCAAGACGATCGGGTGACCGGAGTCGCCGCCGGCACGCAGCTCAGTGACGAGCGGGATCTGCCCGAGCAGCGGTACGGCCAGGCGCTCGGCGAGCTCGTCGCCTCCGCCGGCACCAAACAGCTCGTAGCGCTTGCCATCGTCACCGGTGAACCAGCTCATGTTCTCGATGACGCCCTTGATCTCGAGGTTCACCTTCTGGGCCATGAACCCGGCCCGCTGGGCGACGCGCTGCGCCGCAGGTTGGGGCGTGGTGACCACGTACACCTCGGCGCGAGGGAGGAACTGGGCCAGCGACAGGGAGATGTCGCCCGTGCCGGGGGGCAGGTCGACGAGGAGGTAGTCGGGTTCGTCCCAGAACACATCCGTCAGGAACTGCTCGAGTGCCTTGTGGAGCATCGGGCCCCGCCAGATGACCGGCTGGTCCTCCTTGGCGAAGAAGCCCATCGAGATGCACCGCACTCCGCCGGCGCCGGTGGGCGGCACGAGCATCGAGTCGATGACAGCGGGCGGGTGTTCAACACCGAGCATTCGAGGAATCGAGAAGCCCCACACGTCGGCGTCGATCACCGCGACGTTCTTGCCCCGCTGGGCGAGAGCCACCGACAGGTTCGTGGTGACCGTGGACTTGCCGACGCCACCCTTGCCCGACGCGATCAGCATCACGCGCGTGGTGCTCGACGGGTCGGCAAAGGGGATCTCCCGACCTTCAGCGTGGCCGTGCGACGGCTGGCTCCCGGCGGAGGCGGACGGATCGCCTTGGAGCTTCTCGCGCACTCCCGCCCGCTGCTCGTCGGTCATGACACCGAACTCCAGCTCGACAGACGTGACGCCAATGCCCTCGAGCGCCGTGGTGACCCGGGTCTGTATCTCGTTGCGCAACGGGCACCCGGCGATGGTGAGGGTGACCTCGAGCGCCACGGTGTCGCCGTCCACTCGGACGTTGCGCACCATGTCGAGATCAACGATGGAGCGGTGGAGCTCCGGGTCCTCGACGGGACGCAGGGCGGCGATGACATCGTCGATCGTGACGGGCATGAGGGCGGTTGCTCCGGGGTTCGGGGGATTTCCACTACGGCCATAGGTAGAATACCGGCCGATGTCCGGAGTCCCCCAGCCGCTGACGCCAACGGAGTTCTCCTCCGCCGTCACGGCCATCACCTCCGCCTTCGGCGATCCGACTCGTCGTGAGATCTATCTGTTCGTGCACGAGCGCAGTGAGGCCGCCGAAGGCGAACACGGGCTCGTCGGCGTCACGGCCGGTGAGGTCGCCGAGCGGTTCGCGCTCCACGCCAACGTCGCCCGCCACCATCTCGACAAGTTGGCGGGCGGTGGCTATGTCGATGTCACCACTGGGCGCACTGGCTCCGGTGCCGGTCGTCCCTCGAAGCGCTACCGCGTCACGTCGCCTGAGATGACCCTCGAGCTTCCCGTGCGCCACGACGACCTCCTCGTCACGCTGCTGGGCAAGGCACTCTCCCTCCTCCCCGCTGGAGCGGCGGAGCAGATGGCGGAGGAGGTCGGCGTCAAGTACGGCGAGGCGATGGCTGAGGCCATGGGCGGCCCGGGCGCCGCCGCGCTCGCCGCCACTCCTGCCACCGGGGTCGCGCAGAAGTCCTTCCGCACCGCCCTGCACGCAGTGGCCGACGCGCTGACCGCCCACGGATTTGCCGCCCATGCTGAGCGCCACGGCGACGGCCTTCGCATCGTCTCCGAGCACTGCCCGTTTGGCGACGCCGCCATCGAGCACCCTGTCATCTGCGCGGTCGACCGGGGCCTTGTACGCGGCATGCTCGGCGCTCTCTACGGTCAGGCCGACACCGCGACCTCCGAGAGCCGCCCAATGGGCGATGACCGCTGCATCACCTCGATCACCGGCTAGCTCGGTCGTGACGCGCCACTACCTCGACCACGCGTCCACGTCGGTCCTGCGCCCCGAGGCGCTCGCGGCGATGACCGAGTGGCTCGGCAAGACCGGCGACCCCGGGCGCATCCACGCCGAGGGACTCGAGGCACGGGTGACCGTCGAGACGGCTCGTGAGCAGGTCGCTGATCTCCTCGGTGCCCGCCCACGATCAGTCGTGTTCACGAGCGGCGCCACGGAGGCGATTGCGGCTGCGTGCTGGGGGGGCGCCGAGCTCGGTGGCCACCAGGTCCTAGCTGCAGTGGAGCACTCAGCGGTGCGGCTCGGGGCCGAGGCACACGGTGCAGTGACGGTGGTAGGGGTGGACACCCTCGGCCGCGTCGACCCCGACGAGCTGCTGGCGGCGATTCGCCCCGACACCTGCGTCGTGCACATCCAGTGGGGCAACCATGAGGTGGGTACGACCCAACCGGTGGCCGACGTGGTGTCCCGCTGCCGCGACCGGGGCGTCCTCGTGCACGTCGACGCCGCACAAGCCGTGGGCCACGATGCCATCGCATTCGACGAGCTCGGTGCCGACTTGCTGTCCGTCTCCGCCCACAAGCTCGGCGGCCCCACGGGGGTGGGCGCGCTTCTCGTTCGCCGCGGACTACGGATGCGTTCGCTGCTGGTGGGGGGCGACCAGGAGCGAGCCAGGCGTGCAGGTCTCGAACCGGTGGCGGCGATCGCCGGCTTCGGCGCTGCCGTCGCCGCCATCGACGTCGAAGGTGAGCAGGCCCACCAAAGGCGCCTCACCGAACGGGTGCTGGATGCCGCCCCGACGATGGACGGCGTGCGCGTCTACGGCGATCCCGTCGGTCGTCTCCCCCACCTCGCCTGCCTCGGCATCGAGGGCATCGAGCCCCAGGCCGTACTCCTCGGGCTCGACCGGGCCGGCATCGCCGCGCACTCGGGCAGCGCTTGTAGCTCCGAGGCACTGGAGCCCTCGCCCGTGCTCGAGGCGATGGGCGTGGATGCCCACCGCAGCCTGCGCCTGTCCGTCGGCTGGACCACCACCGACGCCGACATCACAGCCGCCCTCACTGCTCTACCCGGCATCATCGAGGGCCTCCGCGCCCTCCGCTGACCTCCAAACGGCCCCCAGCGCGGCCATCCACGCCCGCCCCAAAGGTCACCAGCGCCGATCCAATCTGCGGCAGGAAGCGCCCGGATCGGGCTGCTTCTGCCGCACAGTTCCGGGCTGTCGACGTCCGGTCGTCTACCTGCGGCAGGGAATGCCCGAATCGGGCGGTCGCTGCCGCAGATTCGTGTGGCGCGACCGGGTGTGACGGGGTCGATCGGGTGAGCTGAGGGGTGCGGCGGCGCAGGGCAGATCGGAGCGACGACTATCGTCACCGCCCGATGGCCAAGCTGTACCTCGTGCGCCATGCCGACGCGGGGCACCGCCGCGATCATGACGGGCCGGACGAGGGGCGCCCGCTCTCCGATCGCGGCCGACGGCAGGCCGCCGCGCTCAGCCTGCAGATGGACGACACGAGCATCACGCGCCTGGTGGCCAGCCCCTTCTTGCGTTGCATCGAGACGCTGGCTCCGCTCGGGCAGCGCCTTTCCCTTGCGGTGGAAGACGACCCTCGACTGGCCGAAGGCCAAGGCGCCACGGGGGCCCTGGAGCTCGCCACCGAAATGCGCGCTACGTCGGCCGTGTTCTGCAGCCATGGCGATGTCATCCCCGATGTGCTCGACGCACTGCTCGCCAACGGCATGAAGCTCAAGGACGAGCTCCGTTGGCAGAAGGCATCCACGTGGGTGCTCACCTGGGACGGACGTCGCCTCGCCAAGGGGCACTACCTCCCGCCCCCTGGCTGACCCGATCAGCCGGGCGCTGTGGTGGTGGTGACGGCCGCGGTCAGCTCCGTACGGAGGTCGGCCACCAGGTCGCGCACGAACGCGGGCGGGTCGAGGGCATCGAGCAGCTCGAGCTCCCTGATCGCCTGATCGCGCAGACCTGTGCGGGCGAAGACCACGGCGAGGAAGGCGTGTGCGTCGGGGTAGTCCGGATGGAGCGTGGCTGCGTCGAGGAGCTGAGTGAGCCCGCCGGCCGTGGCGCCGGCTCGGATGAGGTACCAGCCTCGGTAGGTGAGGGCCTCAGCGTTGTCGGGGTCGGCGGCCAGCACCTCGTCGTACAGCGCGATGCCCCCGTCGTAGTCGGCCTCCGCTCCCAGGCGACCGGCCTCGTTGAGCATCTCGGTGGTGGACTGGCGGATGCCACCCGTGAGCGGGTCACCCGCGTCGCGTCGCCCCGCCGACTGGGCCACCAACGTTCCGGCGAGGCCGGCAAACACGAGCACGCCAACCAGCGTGAGGAGGGGTCGGCCCGAGAGCCGACTCGACGCCGGCTGTCGGCGCGGCGCCGCTCCCGCGTCGAGGGCGCGAAGGACCGCTGCCGCACGAGCTGTGTAGTCGTCCTTGAGGGTGGTGTAGTCGAGCTCGTCGACGTCGCCCGCCTCGTGTTCACGCTCGAGGTCGTCGAGCGAATGGAGGAGGAAGTCCCGTTGATCCTCGAGCTCGCTCATCGCTCCGCCAACGCCTGCTCGACGAGCTCCCGATCCGCGTCACTCGCCTCCCGGACGGCGGCGCGCCGCCAGCGAGCGAAGGTGGCCGCGAGCGCGGCCAGCCCGAGGACGAGCGCCACCACTGGCAAACCCCAGACCAACCCCTCGAAGCCGGATGCCTTCGGGATCAGCTGCACGTCGTTGTAGTTGGCGGCGATCGCCGTGCGGATCTCGTCGGCCGACTCCCCTGCCTCCACGCGCCGCGTGATGTCGTTGCGGATCGCCTTGGCGGCAGTCGAGTCGGAGCCCGATACCGATTGGCTGCGACAGGTCGGGCACTTGAGGGTGGACCCGATGGCCCGCACCTGCTCCTCGGTCGTGCGGGGAGGTCCGGCGTCGAACGTGGCCCGAAACAGCGAAGCGAGCACCAACGCTCCGATGATCAGCCAGCTCCACCGCCGGAAGCCGGGACGCTTGACCATGGCTGCTGTCATGCCGCCGCCGACTCGTACTGGTCGATGATCTCGTTGAGCTGCGTGGCGGTGACGCCTTCCACGAGCCGCGCGACCACGATCCCAGTGGGCGTGACGAGGAATGATTCGGGGACTCGGGCGACGCCATAAGCGACCCCCACACCACCATCAGCGTCGATCACCACCGGCCAACCACCACCATTGGTGTCGAAGAACTCGGTGGCGTCTTCGATGGTGTCGTCGAAGAGCACGCTGACGAGCGCCGCATCGCCGATGGTCGCGTGCTGAGCCTGGAAGGCGACGAGCTCCGGGTGCTCCTCGATGCACGGGACGCACTGGGTCCAGAAGAAGTTCACAACCACCCATCGTCCGCGGTAGGCGGTCATGTCGAAGACGGTGCCGTCGAGCGTGGGGCCCTCGATGGCGGGTGCAGGCCTTCCGATCAGTGGACTTCTCTCGCTGCGCTCGCCCCCGTTGGCTCGGGTGGCCAGGAGCAGCACGAGCAACGCGACAAGCACCGCCAGGGTGCTGGCGATGATCAACGTCAGCCGTCCCGCGCGCATGTCGACATCAACTTCGTCCGGGTTCAGGTCGGTCATGCGGCACCCGCGGGTTCAGGTTCTGGATCCGGCTCGGGTCCATCTACGGGGATCGGGGCCGATACGGCATCAGTGGGACGACGGCGACCACCGGGCCAGGCGGCCAGCACTGTGCCGAAGGCCATCACCCCACCCCCAACCCACAGCCACATCGCCATCGGCTGGATGATCACGCGGAGCACCACGGGACCGTCGACACCCTCAGGCAGCCGGGTGACGGTGAGGTACACGTCTTCCTTCAGCCCCGTCTTCACCGATGGCGTGCCGATGAGCGACCCGAACCCGTCGTATTGCGAGAGGGCGGGCCGGTAGATGCGGTCGCCGTCGACTCGGACGCTCACCTTCGTGGCCGTGCGGTTGCGCTCCTCCACCACGTCGGTGCGCAGATAGGTGATCGTGTGGCCGCCAACCTCGATCGTCTGGCCTGGTTCGAGGGTGGTCTCTGTCTCACGGATGTAATGCCCGTTGGTGGCGATGGCGACGGCGATGATCACCACGCCGAGGTGCACGATCATCCCGCCGTTCGTGCGGCCTACGAACCCCCGCCAGCCCTGGCGTCTCGTGGCCAGCACGACCTGGCGCAACGCTGC
Organism: Actinomycetes bacterium; assembly: GCA_031422255.1. Classification (GTDB taxonomy): domain Bacteria; phylum Actinomycetota; class Acidimicrobiia; order Acidimicrobiales; family VFJN01; genus VFJN01. Next base: position 26,264 of record JANOQG010000231.1, read on the forward strand.
CCCACCGGCGAAGGCGCCCAAGGCGAACGTGAGGACCGTGCCCAGGCCGCGTGCTCCGAGCGCGACGGTGACCGCAGCGACGATCGCGGCCGACCAGGCGGGCCAGAGCAGCCGCTGCGACAGCACCTCCCCAGAGGCCTTGCGCCAGGGCAGAACCGGGGCCACCGCCATCATGAACAGCAAGGCGATGCCGATCGGCACGGTCATCCGATTGAAGTACGGCGGGCCCACGGCCACACCGCGTCCCTGGACTGCCTCTGCGATCAGTGGGAACACAGTGCCGAGCAGCACGACGAACGCGAAGCCCGCGAACAACACGTTGTTGGCGAGGAACGCGCCTTCGCGAGACAGGGGCGAGTCGATCCGGCCCGGCGAACGCAGCTTGTCGCCGCGCCACCCGATCAACCCGAGTGTGACCGCGACGGTGAGAGCAAAGAAGCTGAGGAGCCACACGCCGATGTCGCCGTCGCTGAAGGCGTGAACCGACTCGAGCACCCCGGAGCGCGTGAGAAACGTGCCGAGGATCGTGAGGCTGAAGGTGGCACACAGCAGTGACAGGTTCCAGACGCGCAGCATCCCGCGACGTTCCTGCACCATCACCGAGTGCAAGTAGGCGGTGCCGGTGATCCACGGCAACAGCGACGCGTTCTCCACGGGGTCCCAGCCCCAATAGCCGCCCCAACCGAGCACCTCGTAGCTCCACCAGGCCCCCAGGAGGATGCCGATGGTGAGGAAGCCCCAAGCCATGAGCGTGGCCCGTCGAGTCTCCACCAACCAGCCTTCTCCGAGGCGTCCTGTGGCGAGGGCGGCGATGGCGAAGGCGAAGGGAACCGTGAAGCCGACGTACCCGAGGTAGAGCATCGGCGGATGGATCGCCATCAGGATGTGCTCTTGGAGGAGCGGGTTCGGCCCAGGGCCGTCGTAGCCCGGGGGCACTGCCACCGTCGTGAAGGGGTTGGCCGGCCCGAGCATCAGCAGGAAGAAGAAGGCACAGACCACGAGCATCACGATCAGCGCCACACCGACCAGCGGGTCGGACAAGCGCTGCCGGAACTTCCGGGCTACGTGCACCGTGTACCCGGTGAGGATGAGCGCCCAGAGCAGGATCGAACCCTCGAGGGCCGACCACATCGTGGCGACGTTGAACAACCGCGGCGTGCGGGAGGAGCCGTTGTCGTGCACGAACGACATGGAGAAGTCGCGCGTGATCAGGGCACGCTGCATCGCGACCACTGCGACGATCGCACCGAGCAGCGCCAAGAGGCTGTAGCTCCACCCGGTCTCGAGTAGCTGCGGACGCTTCTGGCGCAGACCGACGGCGAGCGTGACGATCCCGAGGACGGAGGCGGCCACGCCGAGCACGATGCCCGCCGTGCCGAGTGTGGCGTTCACGGCGTGGGGGTGCTCGCGCCGGTCCGGCCGTCCTCGGCGTCGTCAATCCGATCGCCGTTGTCGGCCTCGTACTGCGCCGAGTGCTTGATGAGAATCCGGTCGCTTTGGAAGGTCTCGAGCGAAGACGACCACTGGCCCTCGAGCACCACGGGTACCCCCGGCTTGAACAGCTCCGGCGGATCTCCGTCGTGCTGAACCACCACGTCGACGCCGTTGTAGCTCACGGTGAACTCGATGCCGTTGCCACTGCTCAGCGGCGTCACATCGTCGCGGACTGAACCCTGCAGGCGGATCCGCTGAGACCCGAGATCCACACGCTGCTCGGAGGCTTCGTCGGCGTTGTAGAAGTAGAGCGAGGCACTGGTGAGGCCCTGGTAGACGACCACGCCGAGCCCAACGAGCACGAGCGCGAGCACGCCATAGGCCCATGGCCGGCGGCGACGTGTGGAAGCAACCATGCCCGGCTTGCCGGACGTGGTGCGTGGGCTCAGCTCCACCGACGCTCCTCCGGCGGCAACCGAGCCGCCAGCGATCGTCCGCGTCGCACCAGGCGCACTGCATACGCACCCAGTACCGCGAGGGAGATGCCCCAGCCGGCGGCGAGATACCCGACGTGTGTCATGGCCAGCATCAGACCGTGCCTCCCAACGCCGGTACGCCGGCTTCCGCTCGACGCTCTTCGATGGCGTCGTCGAGGCCGGTGACACCCATCCGCTCCTCGATCCAGCCAAGGCGGAAGCGGTGGATCAACAGCCAGGTGAACAGCATCGAGAACACCACGATGCCGAGCATGAGCGTGAACAACATCGTGCCTTCGATGGTCGGATCGAGCCGGGTGATCGTGGCTGTTTGGTGGAGCGACCGCCACCAGTCCACGGAGAAGTGCACGATCAAGACGTTGGGGAACAGGAGCAGGCCGACGATCGCGCTCCGTGCGCCGCGCTGGGCGGAGTCGCCCGCCTCGCTGTCGATCCGACGCAGCGCGAGGTAGCCGATGAGCAGGATGAAGAGCATCGTGGTGGAGGTGACGCGTGGGTCCCAAGACCAGTAGGTGTCCCACGTGATGCGTCCCCAGATGGAACCGGTGAGAAGGCTCACCCCAGTGAACACGACAGCCACCTCCGCCGCCGCCGCTCCGAGCACCCACCAGCCTTCGGACTTGCGACGCAGCCACATCGCCGACGCCACGGTCGTGATGAAGCAGGCCGTGAAGGCGACGATCGCACTCGGCACGTGCACGTACATCAGCCGCACCGCGTCCTTCTGCGCTACGTCAGCCGGGCTCCACACGAACGCGAACGCCAGCAGCAGCACGAATCCGGCCAGGGTGAAGCCGCCCAACCAGCGGCTTCCGGGCGATCCCGTGGTGGCGCGGACGGACGCCGCGTGAAGGGGGGCGGTCATGACTCCTCCAAGAGGGTGCCAAAGGCAAGGGTGCCAAAGGTGAGGTAGAGCAAGGCAAACGTCGCAAGCAGCCCACACCATGGCCAACCGTCTGCGGCCACGCCCCCCAGGGCGGCCTCGAACGACCGGGTGGCACCGATCAGCACCGGCGCGAGGACCGGGAGCAACAAGATCGGAAGGAGCGTCTCACGGACGCGCAGGCCGGCGGCGAGCACGCCGTACAGCGTGCCAGCAGCAGCCAGCCCAGCGGTCGCGGCCAGGCAGGTGGCGATGAGAAGCGGAAGTCCGGTGACCTCGGCCCCGTAGATGACCACCACGCCGACCGCCAGCACCACCTCGAGGGCCACGAGCTGCACGGCGATCGCCGCCGCCTTCCCCAGGAACACGCCGGCAGGATCGAGCCCAGAGAGCCGTAGCGCATCCCGTCCACCGTCGGCTGCCTCGATGGTGAAGGCACGCTGGATGGCCAGGAGCGCGCAGAAGAGGACGGCGACCCAGAACAGCCCTGCGCTCGCCCGAGCGAGGATCCCGCGGTCGGGGTCGAGCGCCATGCCGAACAGGAGGATCACCAGCAGGGCAAACGGCGCGATCTGCTGGGTGGTGACGCGCGAGCGCCACTCGATGCGCAGGTCCTTGCCGGCCATGAGGGCAGCGTCACGGAACAAGGACGGGCTCCTCAGTCGGCCCGGCGGGTGCCGCAGCGGGTGTGCTGGTGTCGGTGGTGCCACCCACGATGGTGACCATGCGATCGGCGAGCGCCTCGGCCCGTTCGAGCTCGTGGGAGGCAAGAAGCACGGTGGCCCCGGATGCCACGGCCAGGCGCACGAGACCGTCGAGCAGGTCACGGCCCTCCTGATCGAGACCCGCGTGGGGCTCGTCCAGCAGCCAGAGCTCCGGGCGACGGCTGAGCAGGCACGCCAGTGAGGTACGGCGCCGTTGTCCAGCAGAGAGGCGCGCCACCACCAGGTCGGCAAGCCGGCCGTCGAGCCCACACGCGGTGAGCGCCGCGTCGATGTCGGCGGCGGGGGCACCGGCGGCGCGACCCCAGAAGCGCACGTTGTCCGCCACGGTGAGCTCGTCATACAAGCCTGTGGCGTGGCCGAGGAGCCCCACTCGGCTGCGCAGATCGCGTCGCTGCCGGCTGTTGGTGAGGTCGTGGCCGAGCACGGCCGCCGCTCCACGAGCCACCGGCAACAGACCGGCGCAGAGCCTCAACAGGGTGGTCTTTCCGGCTCCGTTCGGCCCGCGCAGGACCACGATCTCACCGGCCGCGACCTCTAGGTCGATCCCGGCCAGGGCGGGGAACCGGCCCAGAACCGTCACGGCGCCACGAAGGTTGACGACGGGTTCCATGGGGACCGAGGAAGTCTACGGACGGCCCCGGGGCGCGACCAAGGTGGCTGGGGGCGCCGATAGCCTCACCAAAATGCGCCTGGCCAAGTTCCTCGGGGCCATCGGCCGCACCTTCATCACTGCCGGTGTGCTCATCCTGCTCTTCGTCTCGTATCAGCTCTGGGGCACGGGCATCCGAGAGGCCCAGGCGCAGAGCGATCTCGAGCGCGATTTCTCGGCGGTTCTCGACGACGCTCCCACCACCACGACCACCGAGGCGCCCGACCCGTCGACGTCATCCACAACCCCGTCGGTAACGGCGGCGCCGATTCCTCCCGCCCTCGACGGAGAGCCAACCGCCCGCATCACGGCCGAGAGGATCGGCCTCGACAAGATCGTCGTGCAGGGCGTGTCGCTCCCGGATCTGAAGAAGGGTCCTGGCCGCTACCCGGAGACGCCGCTCCCGGGCCAAGAGGGCAATGCTGCCATCGCCGGGCATCGCACCACGTACGGGGCGCCCTTCAACCGGATCGATGAGTTTCAGCCCGGCGACGAGATCATCGTGCAGACCATTCAGGGCCGATTTCGCTACATCGTTTCCGACGAGGAGGGCGACGGCAACGGCAACCAGATCGTGGCCCCGTCGCAGGTGGAGGTGCTCAGGGATTTCGGCGACAACAGGCTGACCCTGACCGCCTGCCATCCGAAGTACAGCGCCCGCCAGCGCATCGTCGTCGTGGCCAAGCTGGCCCCAGACGAGAAGCCACTACCGCCGGCACCTTCCGTTGACCCGTCGACCACCCCAGCGAGCCTCGACAGCATCGACGGCGCCGGCGCTCCGGCGCTGCCCGCCATCTTGCTCGGTGTTCTGTGCGCGCTGATCTGGCTCGTGGCGTGGGTGATCGGGCGAATGTGGCGCCCGTGGCCGGCGTACGCCGTTGGCCTGCCGTTCTTCCTCATGGGGCTCTTCTACTTCTTCGAGGAGTTCAGCCGCCTGCTGCCGTCGAACTTCTAGCGGCCCTTGAACACCGGGCGTCGCTTGGCTCGGAAGGCCGCGATGCCCTCCTCCAGATCGGCACTGCCCCAGGCCTCCGACCACGCGGCGTGCACCTCCGGGTCGTCGCCTTGCCCCACGGGCATCTCGAGACGGTTCAGGGCGAGCTTCATGCCGGCGAGCGTCAGGGGCGCAAGCGCCGCCAGATCGTCGGCCCACCCGAGGGCGCCAGCAAGGTCGCCCATCCGCTGGACGAAGCCAAGGCGATGAGCGTCCTCCCCGCCATAGGTCTCGGCGCCGAGAAGCATGGCGCGGGCGGGGCCTGCTCCGGCCAACAGCGAGAGGCGCTGGATCGTCCAGTGATCGACCATCAAGCCGAGCTTGGCGGCCGGTATCCCGAAGCGGGCGGCCGGGGTGGCCACCCGAAGGTCGCAGGCAATGGCCAGCTGCGTGCCGGCACCCAGGGCCGCTCCGTCGACCGCAGCGAGCAGCGGGCGCGTGTCGTCCCTCAGTACCGCCAAGACCTCGCGCAAGAGGTCGGTGAACGCTCCATCTTCCACGCCACTGAGATCGGCGCCTGCGCAGAAGTGGCCGCCGGTACCCGTGATCACGACGACACGAGCGGATGCGCTGCGACGATGCGCGTCGAGTAGCTGCTCGAGCGCCTCGTGGTCGAGCGCGTTGCGGCGATCGGGGCGGTCGATGGTGAGCAAGGCGACGGAGCCGCGATCGTCTAGATGGATCACATCGCGAACCTAACCTCAGCCCCGGGCGGCACCCCTAGGGCGAAGCGACGTCACGATCGCGGACCGCGTGGCCACCTATGCTCTGTGGGTCCTGAACCCGAGCCCTAAGGCGACACCACGATGCGACGTTTCTCAGTTCTCGGCGCCGCAGCGGCACTGCTCCTGACAGCCGCCGCCTGTGGGAGCAGCGAGGACGAGTTGAGCGCGGCGGACATCAAGACGGAGCTGTCCGCCAACTTCCAGAGCGGCGAGGATGGGCTCACGAAGGAGCAGGCCGACTGCTACGCCGACCTCATCATCGAGAAGGTTGGGGTCGACAAGCTCAAGGACATCGATCTTTCCGCCGACACCCCACCCGCCAAGATCCAGGATGCGGTGTCGGCCGCTTCCGATCAGGCCATCGCCGAGTGCGGTCTGGCCGACGGTGGCTGAACCCACCCAACTCACGAGAGAAGACACATCATGAGCGACACCGACCCCGCCGGGTGGCAGCCCGATCCCACCGGCCGCCACGAACACCGGTACTGGGACGGCACGATGTGGACGGACAACGTCTCCAACGCCGGCGTGGCCAGCACCGATCCGGTCGCAGGCGCCGGCGGCGAGCCGACCGCCGTCACACCCACCACTCCGGCGGACCCAACCGCCGCATGGTCCACCACTCCGGGCGCTCCCGTCCCTCCCTTGCCACAGCCCGCGGCCGTCGGTTCGAACGGCAATGGCGGATCCAAGAAGGGCCTCCTCATCGGAGGTGGGATCCTGGCCGCCGTGATCCTCTTGGTCATCGCCGCGGTCGCCTTCGGCGGCGACGACAAGATC
>JANOQG010000232.1:0-3606 GCA_031422255.1 Actinomycetes bacterium
TTACCGATGGCAGCGAAGTGGAGCTCACCTCTCAGGAGGTGTGCGATGCGCTGCCAGTGGAGGTCGTCACCGAGGCGGTGGGCCTGTCGGTCATCGCTGCCGAGGCCGGCGACAGCGGTGCGACGCCACAGTGTGCCTACACCTATGAGAGCGACGCGGGCGGCCAATCGAACCTCACCATCGCGTCGATGGATTCCACCGCGGTCGGCGGCCTCACGGGCGATGACGCCTTCGACTTCGTCGCCGACATCAATCGTCAGTCGGCCGGTGGCACCGACGTAGAAGAGGTCGACGTCGATGCCGGGGATCGAGCGGTTCGGTTCACGGGACCGGGTGTCCACCTCGGGATCGTGTCCACCAACGGCCACATCCTCACGGTGATCGTCCCCATCGATGCCGAGGCGCTGGCTGTCGATGCGCTGCTCGTCGCGGTCGCCTCATCCGTCGGCGGCTGACTAGAACGCGTTCTAGTCCCGCGTCGTAGTATCGACGGCATGGCTGACCTGCCGCTCATCATCTCCGTCGACGACCACGTGGTGGAGCCCCCCACCCTCTGGACCGATCGCCTGCCCGCCAAGTTTCTCGACCGGGCGCCCCGGGTCGAACGCGACACCGCCACGTTCAACTTCGAGGGCGGCGTCTTCTCCTATGAGAAGGGCGTCGAGGGCGGCGAGATGTGCGACTGGTGGCTCTACGACGACCTCGTGTACCCGTTCCCGAAGCTGAGCGCGGCCCTCGACTTCGAGGACCTCGACGTCACGCCCGTCACCTTCGACGAGATCCGTCCGGGCTGTTGGATCCAGAAGGACCGGCTGCTCGACATGACGGCCAATCACGTCGAGGCTTCCATCTGCTTTCCGAACACACTCCCCCGCTTCTGCGGCCAGGCGTTCTACGAGCGCGATGACAAGGAGCTCGCGCTCCTTTGCGTGCAGGCCTACAACGACTGGATGATCGATGAGTGGTGCGCCGGCGATGGCGCCGGTCGGCTGATCCCGCTCGGCATGATCCCGCTCTGGGACCCGCAGCTCGCCGCCGCCGAGGTGCGCCGCAACGCCGCGCGGGGCTGCTTCGCCGTCACGTTCTCCGAGAACCCACACCCGCTTGGCCTGCCCTCCGTGCACGACAAGGGCCGCCACTGGGATCCGTTCTTCCAAGCCTGCCAGGACACCGGCACCGTGGTCTGCATGCACATCGGTTCGTCGTCACGGATGCCGGCCACGTCACCCGACGCACCGTTCATCGTCAGCTCCACGCTCACCTTCTCGAATGCCATGGGCTCGATGCTCGACTACATCTTCTCCGGCACGATGGAGCGCTTCCCGGAGCTGGTGATCGCCTACTCCGAGGGCCAGGTCGGCTGGATGCCGTACGTCATCGAGCGGATGGACAAGCTCTGGGCCGAGCGCGGCGACAACTCCTTCGGCACGTCGCTGCCGAACAAGCCGAGCAGCTACATCCATCACCGCATCTATGGCTGCGTGTTCGACGACGAGATCGGCCTCCGGAACCGCGACGTCATCGGCATGGACCAGATCTGCTTCGAGACCGACTACCCCCACGCCGACAGCACCTTCCCCCACTCCAAGAAGGTCGCCAACGACATCTGCACCCAAGCCGGTCTCGACGAAGAGGAGACCTGGAAGTTCCTCCGCGGCAATGCCATCCGCGCCTTCGGCCTCGAGCGCTACGGCATCACCAAGTAGCCCCAGTACACCGTCACGCCGGCCGGTGCTCGTGCGCGACTCTGCGGCAGAACAGGCCGCGCAGCCCGATCGTTGTCTGCCGCAGATTGATGCGACGCCGTCACCGGGCGAGCACTACGGACCATCGAGTCGGCGCATGACGGCGACGAGCGTCGGCCACGGCGGACCGTCTCGGAGGGCACCGAGGAGCGCTCGTCGGGCTTGTAGACCGTCCGGGTACTGGTCGTCTCGATCGCAGCGCCATGCTGCGACCATCGCCAGAGCTAGGGCTCGGCACTCGCCGAGCAGGTCTGGATCAGCGTCCGGATACCGCTCGCTCACCTCTTCGGGCACATGGGCAATGTCGAATTCGACGGGCCCGCGACAGCACGTCTCAAGGTCTATGAACCGCAGATCCGACGTCGTGCCGAGCACGTTCCCTGGGTGCGGCTCGCCGTGCAACAGCTGCTCGGCGGCGCCGCTGTCGCCGATCCTCCGCGTGACGTCTCGCAATGTGTTGCTGAGCAGCTCGCGGTCCGCATCAGCGAGCGACGGCGAGAGTTCGCGTCTCCCGACCAGGCGTTGAGCCTCCGCGACTCGATCGGTGAAATGCGGTGTCCTGAGATCGATCCGCTGCATGCCCGCATGCAAGCGCTCAAGCGCGTGCGCGTAGTCCGCTCGCGGGAGCTCTGAAGGTGGCACCGATTTGTAGTAGGTCCACAGGTTCATCACGAAGCCGTCCCGCACGTAGACGCGTGGGTCGACTCGTGGCTCAAGCGCCGCCACCGGGCTCTCGGTCTCCGCGAGCTTTCGGGCAAGCTCAACCTCGAACTCTGCGGCCGCTTGAAGCGCCACCGGCGCGACCCGGGCGACAACGTCGCAAGGCATCAAACGCAGCGTGACCCGGTTCGACTCCTGAAGAACGATCGCGTCGTCAGCTGTCAGGCCAAGCGCGGAGGCGGTCGACATGGCAGCAGCAGCCGCACGCGAGAACGCTGGTGCCTGCATCGTCGCCTCACCCTTCAGCCGTGCGCCGGCAGAGTCTGCACCACAACACTCTGGCAGTCGCTTGTCCGTCTTCACCCGGTCAACCTCGCTCTGCAACGCGTCGAGGATGAGCGTGTTCACGCTCACGCCGCGGGCACGAGCGACGACCTCCGCTGTGTCGGCGAGCTCCTCGGGAATGCGGACGGTGGTGGCCCTGCGCGTCATGACGCATGACAGCACGCGGTCAGTGAGTCGACCACCGGTAGCTATGCCCGCCCGCCCACGATCTCCCCGCTGATCTCAGAGCCGTCCGCCGCAGTTCCAGACACGGCGATCACACGTGGCCCGGATCCTGCACCGCCGAGGAATCCCGTCGCCCCAACGGGCCGACCGTCGTCGCCGACTACGACCACCTGGGGGTCCATCCAGTCTGGATCGAGAAGCAGGTCCGAGCCAGGGAGAAGACCCTGCGCGGAAATTTCCACTGAGCCCTCGCTGCTCTGCCCGCATACCTCCGCATCATGCGCACGCACACAGGATGTGGATCCCTTCTCAGATGACCCGCACCCTCCGGCCAGCCCAACGGCAGCCGCTACCACCAACAGGCGAAGGATCCTGTCCATGCGCTGAGTCTGCCCGCGAGGCCCGCTGCTTGCGTTGCACTGGCAGGAATGGACAGGTGGGCCTGTGGGTCTTGGGCTCCGAGGGAGCGGCTATGGAACCGACGGTGAGAGAGCGGGATTAGAGCCCGGTGACGGTGACTGGTGTCGAGGAGTCGGTGGTGGTGCCGTCGCCGAGCTGTCCGTTGTGGTTCTCACCCCAGCACTTGACGGCCCCGCTCACCACCCGAGCGCAGTTGTGCAAGGAGCCCGGGCCCGGTGCGATGGCGGTGGCGTCGCTGATCCCGGTCACCGTCACCGGGATCAGCGCGTTG
>JANOQG010000233.1:0-9649 GCA_031422255.1 Actinomycetes bacterium
TCGTCGTCACGCCGATCGGCGTCGTCCACCCGCCCACCTGGGAACACCCACATGCCCCCGAATGCCACCTTGGACGTGCGGTGGAGCATGAGCACTTCGAGGTCGGACACGCCGTCGCGCACCAGCACAACCGTTGCGGCGGGGATGGCGGGGGGGTGCTCGGCGTCGGTCATCCGGGCATGCTCCCATCCGCGGACCACGCCGACCGGAGGTCGTCGAGCCAGTCAGGGAAATCGATCTCAGGGTCCGGTAGCTCCGTGACCCCGTGTTCGGCACGCAGCGCGTCAACGAGGTCAGGTTGTTCGCCCCAGGATCGAGGGTCGCCCATCATCACCTCGACCATGGTGACGCCCTCCGGTCCGGCTCGGAACGGACCGAAGGCGGCCCCCGCGGGCAGCTCGATGTGGGTGCCCGAGGGGCACAGACGGTCGCCGCACCAGATCGAGCCGTCGATCACGAAGACGACGTGTGGGCTGTGGTGGCCGTGGCGCCGCACGATCATCCCTGGGTCGTAGAGCGCGCGTAGAGGGAGAGGTACTGCGGGTCAGGACTGAACGCGAACCACTTCTCCCACACGGAGGCGGTGGTGCCGTCTGCATTGCGCTGACGCTTCACCTCCTGCCATGGCACCTCCTGGTCATCGAGGTGGCGGAACACGGGCTGAGGGCCGTCGGTCACCAGAGCGCTCGCACAGCAGCGGCGACCTCGTCGGGAGCCTCGAGCGGCGGCCAGTGCCCCACGTTGGGGAGGCGTAGGAGCGCTCGCTCGGCGGGCCAATCGGGAAGCAGTGCTTCCATGCGATCGGCCACGTGACTGCCGGAGACGGGGTCGAGGTCGCCCCACACGAAGCGCATGGGCACGGGGGAGGTGTCCAGGGCGCCGATCCATCGCGGGCCGTGCTCCAGTCGGTCGGCTACGTAGTGCAGGAGCGTGTGGGCGATCTTCGAACCGCCGTCATGCTCCATCGACCGCCAGATGCCGTGCGACTCGGCATCGCTCATCGGCCGCCGCGTGCCCCAGGTGCCTTGGAGCCCAGTGGTGAGTGATGCCTCGTCCATCGCCGCCGCGAAGTCGGCGCCGTGTTCGGGATCGAGGAGGAGCTGTTGGCCGAGCGTCTGCCGATGCAAGTCGGACCACAGCCCGCCGTTGCACCAGACGATGCCGGTGATGGCCGCCGGCCGTTCCGGCTCGTCGAGGCGGCGAGCGAGCAGCTCCTGACCGACAGACGCGCCGTAGTCGTGAGCAACGACCACGGTGGACGTCACTCCGAGATGACTCCAGGTGGCCTCTACTGCGTCTGCTGCTCCGTGGATGGAATAGCGATGCTCGGGCGGCTTGGCGGACGCGCCGAAACCCGGCAGGTCGAGCGTGACCAGGCGACCGTCTCCTCGAAGCCGATCGAACAGTGGCACCGCGTCAAGGGATGACGATGGGTAACCGTGCACGAACGTGACCACGGGACCGTCTCCTTCGTCGTGCACGGACAGGCGAACTCCGCCCGCTTCGAGCTCGGTTCCCTGCGCCGCCCACTCCTCAAAGGTCACCATCCCGTCACCGTAGCGACAGCGTGCCGCTCGGCTCTCGGCTTGCAGCAGGTGGCTGGGAGCGCCGAGGTCCCCGCGTACCCTGTGCGCCCTACACTCGCGCCACAACAGAGAGTGACCGCCGGGTGGCGCAACGCCGCCCTCGCTCCACCGCAGCGGGGCGGGCGGATGACGTTTCGCCGATGCACTTCCAACCAACGAACAGGCCACCTCGCAGTTCTCGATCGCGGTCGCTGGCCATCCTGGGCGCCACGGCCGCCGCGATTGGCCTGTCGTCGGCAAGTGGCCCCGCCTCGGATCCGGTCACCTCACCCTGCGAGTTCCTAGCGGGGTCGCCGCGGCCAACGTGCCCCGCGGATCGGCCCGCCCGAGGCCACCTCTCCACTCCCTCGACAACCCCGACCAGCGCTCCGCGGATCGAGGAGCCCGAGGTGCTCTTCGAGGAGCGCTGGGAGGGCGCCGATGGGCTGGTGACGAACGAATACGCGTTCTGGAACCCCGACGGGGGCGGCACGCGGCGCAGCGATGCATGGCGGGTCACCAGTGGATCGCTCTTTCAGCGGGACGGCATGGCCTGGACGGGAGTGCCCGACGACCGCTTGCCCGGCGCCTCCTCGGCGACCGGGACCAACTCAGCAACCTTCCGGCTCACGACAGAGCGAGCCGACTTCGGGAACTCCGTCGTGACCTTCGATCTCGTGCACGCCGGCTTCGTGGCGACCAGGAGCACGCCCGCTGTTGGCTGGGATGGTGTTCACGTGTGGCTTCGGTATCAGTCGGAGGAGAGCCTGTACGCCGTGTCGGTCAATCGACGCGACGGGACGATCGCGATCAAGAAGAAGGTTCCCGGCGGGCCATCGAACGGCGGGACCTACTACACACTCGCGACCGGCAGTCGGCCGTTCCGACCCGGGGCGGTGCAACGCATCCGAGTCAGCGTGCACACGAATGACGACGGCACGGTCACGCTCACGTTGTTCGGGAGTGCCGGCCGCCCCGCGTTGATCGCCATCGACGTTGGCGCGGGTGGGCCGCCGATCACTGCGCCCGGCCGCATCGGGATCAGGGGCGACAACAGCGAGTTCACCTTGGACGACCTGGTCGTGACCGAGGATTGATGGGCATACGAGTCGTCGGCTCGAGCCTGTGCGCGCCGCAGTCGCCGTCCCGACTCCTTCGACTCGACGGACTGGTAGGTTCGGATCGTGGGTGAGCGCGCACCGGGGGGCCAATGGGGCGATTCACGATGACACGAGCCAGGTGCAGCAGGGCAGCGCTGCTGTGCGCCGCCGCGCTTGTCCTGAGCAGTTGCGACTGGGTCGCGGTCGGCAGTGCCGGCTCCGGTGGTGTGCAGTCGAACGCAGCCTCGACTGAGCCGGACCTGAGCGACGATGGCCGCTACCTCGTGTTCGTGTCTGCTGCTACCTCGCTCGGCACGAACTCCGGCGGCCATCCGCAGGTTTGGCGGCGCGATCAGATGAGCGGATCGACGCTGTTGGTGAGTGGGACAAACGGCTGCGCAGGGAGCGGCTGCGTCGGCGGCTCGGGCACCAGTCGGTACCCGACCGTGTCGGGCGACGGCCGATACGTCGTGTTCTCCTCCACGGCCACCGATCTCGTGGCCGGGCAGGCCACCACGCAGGAACAGGTGTACCGGGCCGACATGCAGACCGGGACGCACGAGCCCGTGAGCGTCACGCCCGCCGGCGACACGGGCAACGGGCGGAGCACGCTCTTCAGTAGCGGAACAACGGGCGAACAGACCCTTTCCGACGACGGCGACATCGTGGTGTTTCGATCCTCAGCAACCGACCTCGGCCCGGGCGGAAGTGGCTCGCTCGACCTGTTCGTCCACACCGTCTCCACCAGCGCAACGGTGCTGTTGACCGTGCGTGACGACATCAACGGCTACGAGCTCTCCGACGACGGCAGCCGGGTTGTAGTCCGATTCTGGGAGGTGTTCTACTCTGAGACCGGTCCCGAGATCGTGGTGTACTCAGCGGTCGACGTGTTCGAGAGCGACGGGTCGGCCACCATCCACGTCCTTTTCGGAGCGGCGTACTACCCACCGCCCGGGGGAAAGGAGATCGTGCACGCCACCATCGATGGTGATGGCTCGCACGTGCTGCTCACCGTGGCGGACGGCGATCTACCGGTCTATCCGCCCCCGTACTCATACCGGCTGTTCGACCTGTCCTCCGGTACCGCTGTGCAGTCGGCCCTGGCCTACACGAACGGCTCGGGCATCGGCCTCGCCCTCGACCCGGGCGCCGAGTACGCAACCATCCGAGTGGAGGACGGGGCTCGCAGCTATCGGTGCCCGACCGCGGCGTTGCAGACATGCCTGGACGGAGCCCCGACCTTCCCCGCCACCGATGGCTTCGGCACCTCGGTCGCTCATACCTTCCCGGCGGTCAGCGACAACGGACGAGTCTTCGCCTGGGTCTCGGGGACCGCGGTCCCGATCGCCGGCGACCTCAACGGATTCCCCGACGTGTACGTGTCGAGCAACCCGGTCAAGATCAACACCGTGCAGCTCGACGGGCCTTTGGTTCCCGGTGGGTCGGTCACCGGCACGATCACTGGGACCGGCTTCGAACCGGGCGACACCTACGTCCGGGTCGGTCGGCTTGCGCTCTGGTTCACCGTCACCCAGGTCAACGTGACGAGCCCGACCACGCTCACTGCCGTCTTCACCGCGAGCGCGGCCGCTCCCATCGGCACTCACCCGATCAGACTCACCGTGGACAACCCGGCCGTGTCGCCGTCTGCGGTGTCGGTGGCGCGCTGCGCCGCCTGCCTCACCGTTGGCTGATCCATCAAGCTCGAGGAAGTGGGTGGGTCCGGGTGAGATCGAGCCGCTCCTACAAGCTCGAGGGCGAACCCGTCGCTAGCCGACCCAGGGAGGTTTGTCACAGGCCATGCGTAGGTTGAACTCGTGCCTGGGACCACACGACAGTGCGTGGTACGTCCCCAGCCGAGCGGTATCCGCGCCGCTGACGCGCTTGCGTGGGCACGCGAGATCGTCGCTCGGCATGAAGGGGCATCGGGCAGCTCCAACAACGCTCGAGTCTGAGCTCGAGCGCTCTTGGAGCTGGGGGGAATCGAACCCCCGTCCGTCAAGCGGTCGACGTGCGCGCTACGACCATCCCCGAGATCACGCCACTTCGGCTGGCGCGCCGCCGGGTCGGAGGAGCACGCGAAGGTGCTCGCCGCCGAGTCTTTCCTCGATGCCAGCGGTCTTTCCCGCCGTCAGTGGTCTCTCCCTACGGTCCGCCACTGCTTCTGTTGCCGGGCTGCAATGGCCAGGCCCCGTGTGCCGTCACCGGTCACTGGAGCTCTCTACCACCTAGGTTGAACTAGGCAGCGAGGGCGTACTGCTCGTTGGCAGTTGTGTTTGTGCCCCGTTTAAAGAGTCTGAGCAACTCTGGTCGCACGAATCGCCGAGCAGTCTCAACGTCGAAACCGATCAGCCCCTGGAAGGGTTTTCAAGGATCTCCCCCGATCGCTCGGGGGATGACGATGGTACCGGCCGAGGGGCATCGGCACACCCGTCATTCCTTGATATCGCCTCGGTTCGCGCGGGCGAGGTCGCGCGCTGCGTCCCGTTCGGCGATCACGAGGCGCTTGTCGTGGGTGCGGCGGCTCTTGGCCAGGCCCAGCTCCACCTTGGCTCGTCCGTCCTTGAAGTAGATCGACAGCGGGATGAGCGACAGGTGCTCAGGGTCCACCCGCTGCTTCAGCCGTACGATCTCGCTGTGGTGCAGCAGGAGCTTGCGCTTCTGGTCGGGATCGTGGCCGGTGTGTGACTGGGAGTAGAGCCAGGGTGCGATGTGGAGCTGGTGGAGCCACACCTCGTTGCCATCGATGCGGGCGAAGGCATCGGTGATCTGCACCTGGGCCTCACGGAGGGACTTGACCTCGCTCCCGCGCAGCACGATGCCCGCCTCGATGGTGTCGAGGATCTCGTAGTTGCGGCGAGCTTGCCTGTTGCTCGCGATCGGCTTGGTCCCGGTCGGCTTCATGGGGTCGCTCACGCTACCGGGCAGGTGCAGCGGCAGACGACCGATACCCTGCCGGCGTGCTTCTTCTGACCCGTGCCGCGTGGGCCCAGATGGTGGGCCACGCCTACGACGGGCTGCCCGACGAAGCCTGCGGTCTCTTTGCGGGGCCGCCGGGAACAGACCGGGTCACGAAGTTCTACCCGTGCCGGAACGCGGCGGAGTCGAGCCGGATCTACTCGATCGAGGGCAAGGACTTCCTCCGCATCGACCGTGCCAGCGAGGCTGCCGGGCTGCAGATCCAAGGCGTGATGCACAGCCACACGCACACGGACGCCTACCCGTCTCCTACCGACGTACAGCTCGCCCCCGACCCCGCCTGGCACTACGTCATCGTCTCGCTCCGGCAGGACGCACCGGTGCTGCGCAGCTACCGAATCGTCGACGGCGGGATCGATGAAGAGGGTGTTTCGCTGAGCGACCACTAGAATCCCGACAGGACCAGTCAACTTTCCCCTGGAGCATCCGTCGTGGCCGTCTACGAATCTGCGCTCGATCTCATCGGCAACACACCGATCGTCGACATCTCGTCGTTGAGCCCCAATCCGCGGGTGCGCATCCTCGCCAAGCTGGAGGGGCAGAACCCAGGCGGTTCCGTGAAGGACCGCGCCGGACTGCAGATGATCCTCGACGCGGAGAAGGACGGCATCCTGACCGTCGGATCCGGTCAGGTGATCCTCGAATCGTCGTCGGGAAACACGGGTATCGCCCTCGCGATGGTGGCCAAGGTGCGGGGCTACCACCTCAAGGTCGTGCTGCCTGACAACGTGTCGGTGGAACGCCGGCAGCTGCTCGAGTCATGGGGCGCGGAGATCATCGACAACCCCGGCGCCGAAGGCTCCAACGGCGCCATGCGGCGAGCGCAGGCGATGGCCGAAGCGAACCCCGATTGGTGGTTCCCGTTCCAGTACGGAAACCCGTCGAACCCGAAGGCCCACTACGAAGGCACCGGCCCGGAGATCTGGCGTGACGTTCCGGAGATCACCCACTTCATCGCTGGCCTCGGTACCGCCGGCACGCTCATGGGCGTCGGACGCTTCCTCAAGGAGCAGAACCCGCAGGTCCAGCTGTGGGCGATCGAACCGCCCGCCGGCGAGATGGTCGATGGTCTCAAGAACTTCGACGAAGGTTTCGTGCCCCCGGTCTTCATCGACAACGACGGCTACGACCTGCTCAATCGCCGCCTCATCGTCCGCCCGCGTGAGTCCATCGAGTGGACCCGTCGCCTCATGGAGGTGGGCATCTTCGCGGGCATCTCCTCTGGCGCGATCCTGGCGGGAGCGGTCAAGGCCGCCGGCCTGATCGAGGAGGGCACGATCGTGATGATCGTGTGCGACGGGGGCTGGAAGTACCTCTCCGCGGGTGTTTGGATCGACGACATCGACACCGTCGAGGCCCGCGCCAAGGCCACGATCTACTTCTAGTACCGCCGCTAAGGAGTCACGTCGAGGGAGCTGGGGTCGCCCGGGATCCGGCGCCGGAAGTGGCGTGTCGTGTGGCTCGTGAGCGTGGACGCCACCAACGCCCGAGCGGACGCACTGCGGGGCAGGTTGAGGGTGGGGCCGAGCTCACCGAAGTAGTTGCCCGCCGTGATCGTGGCGATCGGCTCCTCGGTGCCGTCGCTGCGCTGGCGATAGATCTCGATCTCGCCTGCATCGACCACGTACACGAGGTCGCCGCGGCTGCCCTGCTCGAAGATGACGTCGCCCGCCTCGTAGTGCAGCTCCTCCGGCGGACGGTCGGCACCAGCGAGGTTGGGAACGAGCTCGACGACCCGGTCGGCGAGGTGCGTCACGCGGTCATCATGCGTGGAGACGATGACGAGTCGACCCGGTGCCGCCAGCTCGCGGAGAAGCTGGAGCACGCCCTCCACCTGGATGTGGTCGAGGTGTGCCGTGGGCTCGTCGGCCAGGACGACCGGCGGATCGTGCACGAGCGCCCGAGCGATCGCCACCCGCTGCTGCTGGCCCCCGGACATCTGGCCGGGGCGGTGGTCGGCCCGCTCGCTCAGCCCCACTCGTTCGAGCAGAGCGGAGGCCCTGTCGTGGGCGTGCGGCCTCGATGCGCCGCTAAGGCGCATAGGTGCGACGACGTTGCCGCGGGCAGTGAGGCTCGGGATCAGGTTGAACGCCTGGAACACGACGCCGACGGTGTCGCGGCGGTGGGCGGTCAGCTCCTTGCCGGTGTACCGGCTGGTCTCGCGCCCGAACAGGCGTATGGATCCGCTCGTCGGCGTCAGCAGACCCGCCAGGCACGACAGCAGCGTGGTCTTGCCGCAGCCGGAGGGGCCGAGGAGCACCACCAGCTCGCCGTCCTCGGCATCGAAGCTGAGTCCGTCCAGGGGGCGCACCACATATCCGCCGGAGCTGTACTCGACAGTGAGATCGCGCACCTCGAGCTCGCTCACGATGCGGCCGCGAATGCGCTCGAGGGATCGACGCCGATGGCTCTGCGCAGCGCTACGAGGCTCGAGAGCAGCCCGACGACGATCGCCACGATTGGAAGCATGATGAACGCACTCAGCGGCAGCACGATCGGGAGGGCGAACATCGGCTTCATGAGCTGTGAGACTCCCACCGCGAATCCGGCTGCGAGCAGTGTGATGATGATCGCCTGAACGGCGACCCCGAAGAAGAGCATGGGCGATGAGGAGCCGAGCGACTTCAGAACGGCGAAGTCGCGCATGCGCTGCAGCGCAGACACGTACATGAGGGCGGCCACGATGATGGAGGCCACGATCCACATCAGCATGCGCGAGTTGTCGATCGAGGAGATCGCATCCCCCATCGCGTGCACCGTATCGTCGCGCACCTGCTCCGAGCTGAGCACCACCAAACCTGCGGCGGGAGACTCGGGCGTTCCCTTCGTGATGATGGTGGTGTTGATGTCAGCCCCCTGAAACGCCACCTGTTGGGCGTCTTCGATCGACAGGTACACGTTCGGCGTGCCTCCGAGGAGTGACAGGCCGGTGACCGTTCCTACGATCTCGATCTGTTCGCCGGCCAGGTCGATGGAGGCGCCGACCTCGACGCCGAGCCGCTCATCGGCCACCGCCTCGCCGCGGACTGCAGCGGCAGCTCCGTCGACGACTTCGGGCGGTGCGCCAAGGCCGCCAAGCCGATGCCCGATGAGGCGCAGGCTGCGAACCTCGCCGTCGATGGTCGTGGTGGTCGGAATGATGACCAGCGGGTCCGCCTGCTCAACCCCGGGTAAGGCGGCAACTTCGTCCACTTTCGCGGCATCCAGGGCGCCGAACGACGTGAACGGCCCGGTCGAGCCCTCGGGAAGGATCCAGGCGTCGACACCGATCGCGTCGACCGTCCTGTCCACCTCGACCTGAAAGCTGTTTGCCAATCCGGTGAGCAGCAGCGCCATGGCGAACACGAGCCCGGCCCCGATCACCGCGATCAGGAACTGCCTCGCTCGATAGCGCAGGTCGTGCAGGGTGATGGTGAGCATCAGGCCTCCCACTTCTTGAGGGCAACCGTGCCCTGGTCGATCTCCACATAGCTCGCGCCGCGTAGCCAGTTGCCGCAGTTGACGTAGGTGCCGGATGGCATCTGCACGTGCTCGGCATTGTGGGTGTGGCCGAACACCACGCTGTCGAACCCTCTGGCGAGCAGCATTTCCGCCGCGCCGTGACAATACGAAGCGGCGGTGATGTCCTCACCAGCACGCGTCCGGCGGCGTTGGTCGGCCTTGTCGGACAACCAGGTCCACGTCCGGTAGATGTCGGCGCGCAGGAACAGCGCGAGACCAGCGAGGTGAGTGGCCATCTCATAGAGATCCGGGTACCGAGCGAAGAAGGGGTCATACAGGTGCCCATGTTCGATCCGGATCCGGGCATCACCCGATCGAAGGTTGAGGAACGGGCTCATCTCGAGGGTGAGGACCCTGTCGAGAAAGTGCTCGAGGACGAGGTCGTGGTTCCCGACCACGTAGTAGACGCGTCCGCCGTTCGCGGTGATCCTCCGCAGCTTTGCCAGCACGGGCACCCCGGAGTTCACCAGCCGCTTGAAGCTCGTCTGCAGCATGTCGAAGCCG
>JANOQG010000234.1:0-13580 GCA_031422255.1 Actinomycetes bacterium
CGCGCCAACCGCCAGCGGCCACCTTTGCCGTGATCTCGGGCTCGATCCCGAAGCGGTCTTCGCACAGGTCCAAGTTGTGGAGGACCTCCAGGCGGAAGACCTTGTAGCAGGTCTCCATATCAGTGAGGTTGAGGTTGGTGAACATGTTCGACAGGAGCGTCAGCGCCTTGTTGCCGACCGAGTGCCAGAAGTACAGGACTCGATGAGGGCGGCTCGAGTGAAGGCGCGAGCCGTAGACGACGTCGGCGCGGCCGTCGAGCAGCGGAGCCAAGAGGTCGCCGTACTCCGCCGGGTCGTATTCGAGGTCGGCATCCTGGACGATGACGTAAGGCCCGGTTGCCTCGGCGAAGCCTCGGCGAAGCGCTGCCCCCTTGCCTTGGTTGGTGGGCTGGAGCAGTACCCGCACGCGTGGGTCGGCGGAGGTGGCGAGGCGATCGCGCGTGCCATCGGTGGAGCCATCGTCCACGACGAGGAGCTCCTTGGTGAACGGTGAGGCCAGCACTCGTGTCATCACCTCGTCGATCGTGGAGACCTCGTTGAAACACGGCATCACGACAGATAGGCAGGGCTGCGGCGGTGTCATGAGCATCGAGACTAGGTAGGTCGCGGGCCGCAGAGGAGCCAGCGGCTCATCGACGGGGCACTACCGTGCCACCGTGCAGCCGCCGCCGGGATCGGCCGAACCTCGAGTCGTCGGTATGGGCCAGGCGCGTCCTGCGGCGGATCGTCGCTACCTATGGCTGTCCATCGTCGTTCTGCTGCTTGTTGCCTCCCAGACGGTGAACAGGCAGTGGTCAACCGACATGTGGGAGCACGTCGCGGTTGTGCGGGAGCTCATTGCTCACCCATTCGACCCCGCCCACCCACAGGTTCTCTCGGACGCAACCCACCCCGGCTTCTCGCCGTACACCGTGCTTGTCGGGGTGCTAGGTAACTGGCTCGATGCCGACGCGGTGACGATGCTGTCGTGGGCGGCCATGGCCAACGTGGCCTTCCTGCTCGCGACGCTTCGGGTCCTCGTGATCGAGGTGACGCGGAACCATCGGGCACCCTTCTGGGCGCTCCTGTTCCTCCTTGCGTTGTGGGGGTTTGAGCCCTACCGCTACAGCGGCTTCTTCGGATTGAACTCGATCGGCTTCGTTGCGCCGTATCCATCCACCTTTGCCACCGCCGTTGCCTTCGGAACCCTCGTGGCGGCAATTCGCTACGCGCGTGGTGGGTCGCGACACCTCCTCTTGTTCGTCGCGCTCGGCACCACTCTGGTGGTGCTCTCGCATCCCTTGTCCGCGCCGTGGTTGGTGCTTGCGTTGATGGCGGTGGCGATCAGATGGAGGCTGGAACCGCGTTCGCTGCTGTGGTTTGGAACGGCGGCAGCCGTCGGGGTGGGGCTTTGCCTGCTGTGGCCGTACTTCCCGATTCTGGGGCTGATCGGCGACTCCAGCGACCTCGAGACCCTCAACCGGAGCATGTACGAATCGGTGCTGAAGCGCGGGTTTCCGTTGTTGCTGGGCCTGCCCGTCATCGTGCGACGGCTTCGCGAGGATCATCGTGACCTGCTCGGGCTGTGGCTGCTGGGGTCGGCGGGGCTGTACGTCGTCGGGGCCGTCACGGACAACTCGAGCTTTGGCCGAGCGTTGGCGTTCATCGTTGTGGTGCTCGTGATCGCGATAGCCGATGGCGTTGCAAGGATCGAAGCGAGCGGCAGCCTCCGCTCAGCCGGCGCCGGCACTCGGGTGGGCGCGATGGTTCTGGGCTGCCTCCTGGTGCTGGGCCTTGTCACGGCGCGCGGTGGGCTCGTCCGGATGATCCCCGACCCGCTTCTGCCGGCGTCAATAGGCGGATCCGATGAGCTGATCCGGCCCGACGAGGACTACGCATTTCTCCTCGACTTCGTCGGACCGATGGACGTGGTGGTCGGATCGAAGCCGGCAATCAATCGCGTGATTCCCGCGGTTGCTGGGCGCACGCTGGCCCTGGCTGTCCCTAGGCCGTTCGTCGTCGACGCCGCCCAGCGCAAGCGAGCTCAGACGGAACTGCTCGACGCGACCACGTCAGCGGCACGTCGGAGCGAGATCAACCTCCGGTATGACGTGCGCTTCATGCTGCTGCGAGTGGGTGCCCGTGGCGATCGGGCCCTCCGAGCGGTGCTCGCGGCCGAGGGCGGCGATGAGGTCTACCGGGACGCCAGACATGTCTTGATCGAGCTGCCACCCACCCGCTGAAGGGCTCCTGGCGGGGGATGCCGGTGTGGGGCGGTCGTTTTTCGTAGTCTGCACCCACGCGATGACGCTCGAAGGGACAACAACGTGAACAGCGAGATCGAACCAGAGGCGGGACCGACGTCAGCGGGGAGGGCGAGCACGGGCGTAGGCCGCGGAGCCCTGGTGCTGGTGGTCCTTGTTGCGATGGCCATCTCAGGAGCCGCCGGCGTAGCGATCGGCTGGAAGGTGGAGCAGACACGCGTCAAGGATGACCTCGAGAACATTCGCCCGGTTGGTACGGTCACGGCGATCTCGGAGGACTCGGTAACGGTCGATCTGCGGACGGCAAGCGGAACCCGCACGTTCACCATCACCCCCGCCACCGTGGTTGACGGAGCGAGGGGCGGCGACGTCTCCGACCTCGCCGAGGGGACGATCATCCTCGTCAAGAACCGCCGTGGCGACGGCGGCACGCTGCAAGCGACCGAGATCGTCGTGCTCCCGGAGTCGACCACCTTCGGCGGCGGGGCGGGCTAGAGCGCCGCGAGCGGCCCGGTGAGCAGCGCAGCCACGCCAGCGGGAGCGGCGACGAACCGCTCCTGCCACTCCGGACTCAGATCACCGCCACCGTCCCCGTACGGCGCCAGCCGCTCGTCGATGTTGATGAACTCGTCCTCATTACCGGGTTGAACGCTCGATCGCTTGAACATGGAGAGTGACTATTGCTCACTCTGCGTGGTTGACCAAACTGTGTAATGGTCGCCTCGCGGAACGTAGGGACCATCGGCGAAAGGTGCCTGCCGTGCGATGTCGTATGGTGCGCGAGCGACAGGTCGCGAGGGCCTGTCGAGCAGGGATTACGTCAGGGCTCGTAGCTCAGTGGTCAGAGCAGGGGACTCATAATCCTTCGGTCGCAGGTTCGATCCCTGCCGAGCCCACCACCGACCCGGCGCCAGATGACGGCCGGGGTCGCCGTCCTGGTGGCGTGGTCAGAGGTCGTCGCCGAGCCAGGCCGGGGCGCGGTCGAGGAGGTGGTGGCTTACGTCGGCGCAGCGGTCGAGCACGTCACAGAGCTGCTCCTGGCCGCTGAACACCCGGGAGAGCGATACCTCGACCCTTGCCACGATCGTGAGGCTGCGCTCCGATGGGTCGGTGGCGGAAGGGTAGGAGTCGATCGCAGACACCTCGAGGGGCAGATCGGCCCCGCCGACGCCCGCGAGCTCGGTGGCCAGGAGGAGCAGATCCGGCCCGTCTGGCAGCGGCGGCAGCGACCAGGTGAAGAGCAGGGGAAACCAGAAGCTGTCTGGCGGGTCGTCGTCCTCAGGAAGGTCGACGATGAGGTCCTCGAAGGAGAGCAACGTGCGGGGATCGACCTCGAGCGACAGGTGGAGGTCGAGTGGCCCTCCACAGGCTTCCTCTGGGTGGAGGTCGACCTCCCACGCTTGGCGGAGGGAGTACGTCTCGACGAAGTGACGCTCGTCGTGCACGTGGAAGCCGTGGTCGACTGCGTGATCCTTGAGGTCGGCGACGAATCCGGGAATGTCGATGGCGGCCATGCGGGTACCAGCCTGCCACGCGCTCGGGGCCCCGTACGATGCCCGATCATGGATGATGCCGTTCTGCTCGAGGTGCTCCACGAGGCGGCCACCGCGGTGCGGACCGCCCTGGACGGGTTGACCGACTGGGGGAGTGCGGGAACGCGCAGCGGGCAGTACCTCAGCGATCTGGCGGCGGATGACGCGGCGGTGGGGGTGATCGAGCGCGCGGGCCTCGGTGTGATGAGCGAGGAATCGGGCCTGCACGGCGCCGACCGGTCGATCGTGGTGGTGCTGGACCCGGTCGACGGGAGCACGAATGCGAGCCGAGGATTGCCCTGGTATGCCACCAGCCTCTGTGCCGTCGATGGTGACGGAGCACGCGTGGCGTTGGTCGTGGACCAGGCGAGCGGAGCGCGGTTCGAAGCGGTGCGAGGGGCCGGGGCACGCGTCGATGGGGTGGCGCTGCGCCCCACCGACTGTCGCAGGTTGGACGACGCGATCGTGGGCCTCTCGGGGTATCCGCCGGAGCGGTTCGGCTGGAAGCAGTTCCGGGCGCTCGGCGCGGCCGCCCTCGACCTGTGTGCAGTGGCCGCAGGTCGTCTGGACGCCTTTGTCGACTGCAGTCCCAGCGCTCATGGGTCCTGGGACTACCTCGGGGGACTCCTTGTCTGTCAGGAGGCCGGAGCGGTCGTTGCGGACGCATTTGGCCGGCCGCTCCTCACCCTCGATCACGACGCGCGCCGCACCCCGGTAGCCGCCGCTACTCCCGAGCTTCTCGCGGAGGCTCTGGGGGCGAGGCGCCGCTTCGCCGACCACGCGCTCTGGGCCGAGGAACGCCCCCTAATCTGAACTGGTGATCGCCCACCTCCACCGCGCCGCCCTCCGCGTCTTTCGGCGTCTGCCGGTAAGGGCACGTCGTCGCGTGGTGCGCACGATCAGTCCGTCCTACACCGTGGGCGCCATCTGCATCATCGAACGAGCCGACGGCGCCCTGCTCTTGGCACGGCTCACCTATCGCGACCGCTGGGGCTTCCCTGGCGGCTTGCTCAAGCGGGGCGAGGACCCCGCCACAGCAGCTCGTCGTGAGGTCTTGGAGGAGGTGGGCGTTGATGTGCGGTTGGTGCGAGAACCCCAGGTCGTGGTGGATAGCGAGGCCCAGCGGGTCGATGTGATCTTTCGCGCGACGCTCACCGATGGCAGTGACCCTGCCTTGGCTCGACCCTGCTCGGCCGAGATCGTCGATGTGAGGTGGTTCCTGCCGGACGAACTACCGGAGCTGCAGCACGAGGCGAGTGGTGCGTTGGTGGTGGCGGCCCGTGTGGACGCCGGCTCGCTCAGCTCCCCAGGGAAGACACAAGGCGACGGTGCCGGGCCGAACAGGGGTGACGAAGCTTCGTGAGGGCCTTCGCCTCGATCTGACGGATCCGTTCGCGGGTGACGTTGTAGCGCCGCCCCACCTCATCGAGCGTGAGCGGCTGGTCGCCTTCAAGCCCGAATCGCAGCGAGAGGATCTCTCGCTCGCGGGGATTGAGGTAGTCGAGGAGGTCTTGGAGGTCGTCCTTGGCCAGGGAGAGGGCGGCGGCCTCGAAGGGCGCCTCGGCGTTGTCGTCGGCGAGCAGGTCGCCCAGCTCGGCGTCGTCCTCGCCGATGGAGACCGAGAGCGAGACCAGGTCTGGGGCGGCGTGCAGCGCAACCTCGACCCGGTCGACTCGCATGCCGGTCTCCTCCGCCAGCTCAGCGGGGGTGGGCTCTCGCCCGAGGGTCTTCAGCAGGTTGGCCGAGGCCTTCGAGAGCACGGCCATCGTGTCGACGAGGTGGGACGGGAGCCGGATCGTGCGGGCCTTGTCCGCGATGCCGCGTCCGATCGACTGGCGTATCCACCAGGTGGCGTAGGTGGAGAACTTGAATCCCTTGCGATGATCGAACTTCTCGACCGCCCGCATGAGCCCGAGGTTTCCCTCTTGGATCAGATCCAGCAGGGTCATCCCGGTGCCCTGGTAGCGCTTGGCGATCGAGACGACGAGCCGGAGGTTCGACTGGATGAAGGTGCGTCGGGCGGCCTCGGCCGCGTCGATCCTCGTCAGCAGCGTGGCCTTGTGCGATCGCGAAGGAGTGCTGGAGGTCAGCTCGATCTCGGCGAGGCGGCCCGCTTCGATCGCCTGAGCCAGGTCCACTTCCTGTTCGGCAGTCAGCAACGGGAAGCTGCCCAGCTCGCTCAGGTAGCGGCGGGTCAGGTCGACCGTGCTCTCGCTCTCTTTGGAACGGTTGCGCCCGGGCACCGGATCCTCCGTCAGTCGTGGCTCCTGCAGTGGGGCCCCGATCGTTGATCGACGGTAGCGGTCGCCTCCTGAAGCCTCAGGGATGCTCTCAAGCCTTCCTCCGTAACCGCCGATATGAGCCCGAAGGCCTGCCCCCATCGACACGGAGGGTGTCGTGAGACGGCAGGACCATGACGTGACCAAACACTCCGCTCCCCACACCCGACCCCGCAGCCTGCATCGGCGACTCACCGTCGCCCTTGCCTCGGCGGCTGACCGCGCACGGTTGGCGCAGGTGCTGGCGGGCGATCTGACCCCCGGCGGGACCTCCGTGATCTGTGCGGAAGACCTGTGGACAGCCGCCGGTGTCGTCGCCGAGAGCTGTGCCGCCGATCGCGCCCAGACTCGGTCGAGGCTCGACCTCATCGCCGCCCGCACGATGCACGACCATGAAACCGCCTCGAGTCAGCTCGAGAGCCTCGCCACCTGGCGCCAGACCCTCGTTGACGGGGCGGCGTGGGCCCTCGAGACGCAGGGCGCGCTGGCCAGCTATCACGAGGCCGTCGAGAGCACGCGCGCGGCGTTGAGCGATCGGCAGCACGAGCGGCGGGCTGCCGAGCAGGGCCTAGAACGCGTACTCGAACAACGTCACGCAGCAGCTCAGGCAATCGAGGAGGCCGACGGCGAGCTGGGCGACATGACTGGGCTCGGCATGGACGAGAGCGGCTTGCGGCGGGAGCTGGAAGCAGCTGGTCGCGCCGTGCAGGACGCCGAAGCGGCTCACCGTGAGGCGGTCGATCTGCTCAAGGCGCGTCAGGCAGAGCACAGCGGCATCCGACAGGGCCGGGAAGATCTCGCGACGATCAGCTCACTCGCGGGGCCACATGTCGTCGACCACTCGGTCAACGCGGTCGCCGCGGCGCTTGTTGCTCTGCGCACCGTCTCGTCCGGCTTCGATGACGTCGATCCCCAGGCGGTTGCACTCGGAGAGGCGTGGCGCGACCTCACCGCTGACATCGCGAACCTGCCGCCGATCGAGGCACCCCCCGACGTGGATGACCTGAGTGCAGCCGGAGATCGCGTCGCTGCGTTGCAGGCCGAGCTAACCGAACTGGACAGGGTGGCGCAGTCCTCGGCGCTCACCGCGACCGAGCGTGCCGCAATCGACGCGGCGCACACCGCAGTGCTCGAAGCCGAAGAGCGAACGGGTCGGCGAGTGGGGGCCGCGTCCGCGAAGAAGCGCGCAGAGGATGCCCGCGTCGCCGAACGGACCCTGCTCGATCACCACGGGTTCCCTGCCTACATCGATGTCGTCCTCACCGGCGGCCGCTCCGCCGCGGTGAACCCTCGGCGAGGAGCCCTGGAGCGAGAGCTGATGGAGGCCTCCTCCACGCTCAAAGCGCTCACCCAAGCGGGGGAGGGCTCGCCCGAGCGCCAGCACCTCGAATCCGAGCGACGCCGGCTGCACGCACATGTCATGGAGGTGCTCGGTGTCGACCCCTCCGATCGCACGCTCGATCTCCTCAAGGAGCACCGTCAGGTCCCCAAGGGCCTGCAGATGGAGCTCATCGATGCGCTCGCCGAGGTCGGGGTGCGCCCTGTCGGGATCTCGCTGGAGGCCGCGGCGTCGGCGTTCCTGCAGAGTCACGGCATCGTCTTGTCGGACCATCCCGATGAGGACGGTTACGGCTGGCCGCCGGTCGATCTGAGCCCGGCCACGCCCGAGGCAGTGGAACAGAAGGCTGAGGCCACATCGGTTGATGCGCTGATCGAATCGCTGGGCCGCGAGATCGATGCCGCCCAGTCGGAGGTCGATCGGCTTGCAGAGGAGCTGCATCTGGCCCAGCGGTCGGTTGTCGCCTTCGAGGGTGAGCTGACCGTGCGAGCCGGCGAGGACGTGGCTCGAGCAAAGCGCGCCGAGGCTGCCGAGCAGCTGCGCACCCAGATCGAGGCGGTGAGCGCGTCGCTTGAACAGGCCGAGCAGACCGCTCGCGCTCAAATCGTCACCGCCGACCAGCACCTCGTGGCCGCTGAGGGTGAGTTCGACCGGGCTGCGGCCGCAGTCAGCGACCTGGCCCGCCATGCCCGCAAGCTCGCTGAGGAGATCCCGATCGATCAGCGGCCCGAGGGCGACCCCCTGCAGGAGCTGCCCGTGCTCGCCGGACGCCTGCAGGTTCACGCTGAAGTGCTCGACCCTGTGGGCGCTCGGGCAGAGGCCGCTGTCGAAGCGGTGTCAGTCCAGCTCGGTGAGGCGCTGGCCGCGGCCGGTGTGGCGGCGGCCCGCGCCGACGGCCCCCAGGGCGAGGACCTGATCGCGGGCCTCGAGAAGGTCGTTGCAGGCGAAGCGTTGGAGACCCTCCTGGTGCTCGACGAACCCTTCGTGGGCATCGATCAGGCGGTGCGGGCCGAGCTCTTGGACACGCTGCTCAGGGTCGGCGCGGATCGGCAGGTCGTTTTGCTCTCTGAGGATCCGGATGTCCTCGGATGGGCTATCGAGCTCCCGGCGGACGTCGCGGCAGCGATGCCCGCCGACGCGCTCCTTGGCCGCATCCAGCGTGCTGGCGGCGACCGTCAACCTGTACCTGCTGCGTCGTCTCCAGCCGTCGACATCACCGCCTCGGCCGAGCCGACTCCTCCCGAGATCGCCCCGACCCAGCCCTCGACCGCACCCTCGACGCCGTCCCCCGACCCCACGCTCAACGCGCCGCCCACCCGCCGGTGGGCGGGGCAGCGCTAACCCGGCCCCGTTCCGGACAGGAGACCTACCGTGTTCCGCACGACCCATATCCGAACCAAGCTGGCAGTGGCGCTCACGATCCCGCTCATTGCCCTCGTCGGCCTCGCTGGCTTCGAGGTGATCTCGGCGAGGAACGACGTGGCTGCAGCCCGAGTCCAGGCGGAGCTTGCGGAGTCCTCGGTGGACCCGGGCAGCCTGGTCGTCAACCTGCAGATCGAACGCGACCGAGCGGCCATCGACCTCATCGGTCTCGATGACAGTGGTGCGATCTCGGTGGCCACAAACGCAGACGCTCGTGCCCTGGTGGACCCGACGGCCGCGCAGTTCCGTTCCGCTGTCGACACTCGGGGTCCCAAGGTGCAGCGCGCCTTTGCGCCCGCCTGGGCGGCGATGGAGGGCCTCGCTGCGATACGCAAAGATGTAGACGGCTATGCCGGCCCGATGGCCTCCGCCAATCAGCCCTTTGCCGACGAGGTGTTCCAGCGGTACACGGACATCATCGAGGCCTTCTTCGACGGCGCGTCCGCGACCGCACTGAGCGTGGATGACGCGGGCCTGCGCAATGGAGTCGAGATCGTTGACGCCACGACTCGTCAGAGCGAAGTGAGAGATCGCATCGTACGAACGCTCGTGCAGGGGGCGGCCACCAACAACCTCAACTCCTTGGCCATCCGTCAGGACGTTGCCGCGCTTCGAGATCGCAGCCGAGGCTTCGACGAGGACATTCGCACCAACGCCACGGGGGCTTACGAGGGCATCGCCGACGCCACGCTGGCCGAAGCGGGCATCCAGAGCTTCAACCGTCAGGTTGACTCGTTCCTGGCAGGTGGCAGCGTCGACACGAACCAGCTCCTCGCATCGGTGGAATCGGCCTCCGGGACGGGCTACCCGGGCTTGCGTGCACGGTCAGCAACGGTGCTGGCGGACGCCACGGGCGGACTCCAGGGAGACGCGGCCACTCGCCAGAAGGTGTTCGCCATGATCGCCCTCGCGGCGCTCGTGCTCGCCGTCGTCGTCACGTGGCTGGCTAGCCGCTCCATCACTCGGCCGCTGCGCTCCCTGCAGGAGCAGGCCGAGTTGATGGCGGGCACTCGCCTTCCCCAGGCCGTGCGTCGGATCCTCGACACGCCTCCAGGCGAGGACGTGGTCATCCCGACGGTCGTCCCGATCACCGTGAACACCAAGGATGAGGTGGCCGAGGTGGCCGCCGCCTTGAGCGCAGTGCAAGCCAGCGCCGTCGAGTTGGCGGTGGAGCAGGCCGTGCTGCGTCGGAACATCTCTGACTCCTACGTGAACCTCGGCCGTCGCAACCAGAACCTGCTCAGTCGCCAGCTCGACTTCATCACGGACCTTGAGCGCAACGAGACCGACCCCGACACCCTCGAGGGCCTCTTCCGTCTCGACCACCTAGCTACCCGCATGCGCCGCAACGCTGAGTCGTTGCTGGTGCTCGCCGGCGTGGATCCGCCCCGTCAGTGGTCCGCTCCAGTGAAGGTGTCCGATGTGGTTCGCGCCGCGCTTGGCGAGGTGGAGGACTACCAGCGAGTCGTGGTGCGCCACCTGGAACCCGCCGCGGTCACAGGACCAGTGGCGGCGGATATCGCCCACGTCATCGCGGAGCTCATCGAGAACGCCCTGTCCTTCTCACCGGGCGAGCAGTCCGTGGAGGTGCGCGGCCGTCTCACCACAGAGGGGTACACCGTGGCCGTCACCGACAACGGTCTCGGCATGTCCGCTGCCGACGTCGATCGGGCAAACCGTCGGCTTGCGGGCAAGGAGTCCTTCACCGTTGCCCCATCTCGCTACCTCGGGCACTACGTGGCGGGCCACTTGGCCAGCCGTCTGGGTGTGGTCGTGGAGCTGCAGGACAGCCCCGCTGGCGGCATCACCGCCCGAGTGGATGTGCCGATGGGACTGCTCACCAATGACGAGCTCACCGGTCCGCTCGTCACGCCGCAGCGCCCTCCGGTGGCCGCGGCCGAAGCGTCAGTCGGCGGGCCCGCGCCGACGCCATCTGTCGACGCCAGCAGCACGACGCCCAGTGGCCTTCCGCGTCGGGGAGAGCGATCCCCGGCCGGCGAGACGCAGGATGCCGCTCCTGTCGCCAGCCCGCCCCCGGCCACCCAGGAGGTACCCGCCCCCAGCGAGTCCCCTGAGACCCCGGAAGCCCCTGCCCCGAGCATGGCGCCCGAACCCGCTCCGGTCCCGGTGGCATCCGCCCAGGCGCCGGTGTCCCCGGCGCCTCGCGGGGCCGTTGGTGCGGCCATCCGGCCAATGGGTGGATCGATGTACAGCCTCGCGGCCAAGGGAGGCCGTCCTCGTGCCGAGGCCGTTCCGGCGGCTCCCGCTGCGGACAGCGTTGCGGCCCCGAGCGGTCTCGCTCGGCGGGTTCCGGGCGCCCAGCGCCCCGATGCCGCCTTCACGACTCGACCATCCGTGCCGACCCCGGAAGTAGCCTCGGAGCCAGCGCGCACCAGCCCTGAGGACGTGTATTCGTTCCTCTCCAGCTTCCAGTCCGGCGTGGCCCGCGGTCGTGCCGACGCTGCCGGAGCCACTGAGTCCCAGGAGGAAGACCGATGAATGACCAGGTGCTGAGCGAGGAAGCCCGCAGCTTCAGTTGGCTGCTCAACGGCTTCGTCGAGAAGACCGCTGGGGTGACGGACGCCGTGGCGGTCTCCTCGGACGGTCTGCTGATGGCGATGTCCTCCAGCCTCAACCGAGGATCAGCCGAGCAGCTGGCCGCGATCATCTCGGGCATGGTGAGCCTGGGCAAAGGTGCCTCACAGTGCTTCGGTTTCGACGGTCTGGAACAGGTCATCGTGACGATGCGGCGGGGCTTCCTGTTCGTATCTTCGATCTCCGACGGAAGCTGCCTCGGAGTCGTTTCCTCGCGAGGTTGTGACATCGGGCTGGTCGGGTACCAGACGACCCTGCTCGTGGAGCGGGCGAGCACAGTGCTCACCCCGGCCCTGGTGGCGGAGCTCAAGCAGGAGATGCTGGTGTCATGAGCGCGGATGACGAGGTTCGAGGCGGACACGACTTCGTCCGTCCGTTCATCATGACTGGCGGCCGCACGCGAGCGGACCGTCGAGACCTGCGCATCGAGACGATGTTGCAGTCGACCGTCCGGGACGTTCCCCCCTCGCTGCATTCCGAGCAGGAAGACCTTCTGCTGCTCTGCCAGGAGCCGCTTTCCGTCGCCGAGGTTGCCGCCCGTCTCCACCTGGTGGTGGGGGTTGTAGCGGTCATTGCTGGCGACCTGATCGCTGCGGGCCTGCTCGACGTCCATCACACCGATCCCGTGGAGATCGAGCTCGACATGCTGACCAAGATGATCGAACGCGTGCGCGCGATCTGATCCCGATCGAACCGGAACAGGAGAACCTCGTGCACGCAAACGGAACCCAGCCCCAACCCCGAACCGCCACTCGGATCGTCCCAGTGAAGTTCGTCATCGCCGGCGGCTTCGGTGTCGGCAAGACGACCTTTGTGGGAGCGATCTCCGAGATCGAGCCGCTACGCACCGAGGCCGCCATGACCTCGGTGTCGTCAGGGATCGACGACACCACCCACGTCGGCCAGAAGACCACCACAACTGTGGCCATGGACTTCGGCCGCATCACCGTCGACGAGACCCTCGTCATGTACCTGTTCGGCACGCCAGGCCAGGATCGCTTTGGCTTCATGTGGGACGACATCTGCACGGGTGCGCTCGGCGCGGTCGTGCTCGTCGACACCCGCCGAATCGACCAGTGCTTCCCGGCCATCGACTACTTCGAGGCCAAGCGCGTGCCGTTCGTCATCGGCGTGAACGCCTTCGAAGGCGCGCCTCGCTTCGAGCTGGACGAAGTGCGGGATGCGCTGGGTGTCGGCGACCAGGTTCCCGTGCTCGACTGCGATGCCCGTCACAAGGAGAGCGTGAAGCGCACGCTCATCAACCTCCTCGAGAGCTTGGTCACCCAAGCCAAAGCCCGAGAGGGCGTGGCGTAGCAGCGCCTGGCTAGCCTCGGCCCTTCTCGGGCGCGTAGCTCAGTTGGCTAGAGCGCTGCCCTTACAAGGCAGATGTCGGGGGTTCGAGTCCCTCCGCGCCCACCGACCGATGTTGTGGAAATGACAACGTGGAAGCCGCGTCGTCCCTGGTCGCGGGCAGGGTTTGAAAGCCGAGACGAAGGTGCTGGGGCAGAGCCGGGGTTGCAAGGAGATGAGGGCTTGTTGCCGCCATCAGGTGGCGGGCGTTGACTCGAGCTCGTGGAAGCGGGCCATGGCCTGATCGAGCTGCTCGGGAGCGAACGTCTCGCCCCGGGCGAAGGTGCCGTCGACCATCTCGCTGAGGTTGAGGGCGACCAGCTCGATCTCGGCGCCGTCGGTCGAGGTGCCCCGGGCGACCACGCGGCTCAGACCGCACCGCGCTCCCAGGGCCAGGTGCTCGTCCTCGTAGGCGACGACGTCGGGGACCAGCTCCACCATCGTCCGGGCGTAGTCCACGAACTCCGCCGCGCTCTGGATCGTCCCGGCGCTGGCCAGGCGGTGGTCCACGATCACCCACGCGTCGCCGAGGTACTCGCGCATCGTGTCCCACTCCCGCCCGTTGTAGAGCCGCCAGAACTCGGCCGATTCTCGAACGAAGGTTGCGAAGGGGGCGCCCTCGCCGGCCGCGAAGCGCTCGTCGATCTCGGCCATCGCGCCGGGCGCGTCGTCGGGGTCGAACAGGGTGTTGCGGCAGAGGCGGTCCTGGTCGTCGAACTCGACCAGGGCCAGCAGGTCCATGTCGAAGCTGTCGGGGTTATGGAAGGTGCGGTGGAGCAGCGCCAACCGCTGGCCCCGCACGGCCAGCGGCGTTTGCGTG
>JANOQG010000235.1:0-3675 GCA_031422255.1 Actinomycetes bacterium
AAGTCGGACGCTCAAGATGACGTACCCCCGCGTCGTTACAGGTCGTCAGGCGATACCGACTGAGGCGTGAGGAGGGCGACCAATGGAGAGCTGCACGAAGCACCCACACATGTTGGGCGCCGGGATCTGCCGTCGCTGCGGCGGCACGTGGTGTCGCGAGTGCCTCGTCTACTCCTTCGGTCCGAAGAAGCCGCCGTACTGCATGGGCTGCGCCATGGTCGTCGGTGGCGTACGTACGACTGGTGCTCGGCCCGCCATGGCCAAGCGCGACGTCCGCGCCCGTGCCAAGGCGGCGCGCATGGAAGCCAAGGCCAGCCAGCGGGCAGCTCGTCAAGACACCGGCGAGAGCACACTCGAACCCGCTGTCACGGCGGACACCGACTGGTCGACCCCCTGGTGGGAAGACCGCCAGCCGTCGCTCGCCGACTGACCTTCGAGCGTCCCCCAGATGCTCAGCCGGCGATCTCGATGCGGTGATCGGCGAGCTGGCGAGCGAGGTCAGCGTCGGTGATGGCCAGCATCTGCACCACGAGGAGCGCGGCGTTCTGGCTGCCGTCGATGGCGACTGTGGCCACTGGGATGCCCTTGGGCATCTGCACGGTGGCATAGAGCGCGTCGACACCGTTGAGCGCACCACCAGAGAGCGGTACGCCGACAACTGGGAGCGTTGTCTGGGCTGCCACCGCTCCCGCAAGGTGCGCTGCCATGCCGGCGCCACAGATGAAGGCGGCGTAGCCCTGTTCGCGCGCCGCAGAAGCAAGCGCCGCAACCTTGGCCGGCGTGCGATGTGCTGAGAGCACGCGCACATCTGCCTCCACGCCGAAGCGCTCCAGCGTGTCGACCGCCGGTTGCATCTTGTCTCGGTCGTTCGGCGATCCCATGAGGATGGCGACCTTGTGGCTCATGACGTGACCCCTTCTGCAATGTCGGTGCGGTGGTGGAGGCCCGGCCAGGTGATCCGGCTGAGCGCGTTGTAGGCGAGGGTTCGGGCGGCGGCGACGTCTGGCCCCTGTCCGATGACGTCGAGCACCCGCCCCCCGGCGGTGACCAGGCGGCCATCTCCGTGGGCGGCTACCCCCGCGCACAGGACGGTCACGCCAGCTTCTGCTCGAGCGGCGTCGATCCCATCGATCACGTCACCCGATCTGACGGACCCGGGATAGCCCTCGGCGGCGGCGACGACGAGCACTGCTGCTGTGTCGTCAAAGGTCGGCTCCGTGTGGAGTGCCCCCCCAGCGGCCTCGGCGAGGTGTACGGCGAGATCGGACGTCATGCGCAGCAGCACCACCTGGCTGTCCGGGTCACCGAAGCGGATGTTGAACTCGACCAGCTTGGGACCCTCCTCCGTGAGCATGAGGCCGGTGTAGAGGACGCCGCGGTAGTCGATGCCCCGGCGACGCAGCTCATCGAGCGTGGGTTGGACGAACCGGGCGATCACGTCGTCCGCGAAGCCGTCGGGCAGCCAGGGCAGTGGGGAGTAGGCCCCGATCCCGCCGGTGTTCGGCCCCACGTCGCTGTTGCCCAGGCGCTTGAAGTCCTGCGCAGGGGCGAGCGCGATGGCCTTCGTGCCATCGCAGAGGGCGAACAGGGAGACCTCCGGACCCACCATCCCCTCCTCGATGACGATGGTCTCGCCGGCCGCACCGAAGGCGGAGCCCGAGAGCTTGTCCCGCACGTCATCCTCCGCCAGCGAGAGCTCGTACGTGACGAGGACGCCCTTCCCAGCGGCCAAGCCGTCCGTCTTGACCACCCACGGAGCGGGCAGCGAGCGCAGGAACGCGAGGGCCGGCTCCACCTCGCTGAAGGCCGCGTAGCGTGCGGTGGGCACCCCAGCCGCCTGCACGAGATCCTTCATGAAGGCCTTGGAGCCCTCCACAGCAGCACCATCCGCGCCCGGCCCGAACACGAGCTTTCCCGCCGCGCGCAGGCGATCCGCCAGGCCCTCGACGAGCGGTTGCTCCGGGCCCACCACGTACAGATCGGCGTCGATCTCCTCCGCTGGGGTGCTGACAGACCCGGGGATCCCCGGATTTCCCGGCGTGACGACCACCTCGGCCGTCCGTGACAGCACCAAGGCCAAGCAAGCCTCACGCCCTCCCGACCCAACGACCACGATCTTCACTGCGCCATCCTGTCCGATCTGACGACGCTGCCGAGAACGCAGCACGATCCGCGTACGACAACCACCGCGCGGATTCGGTAGGCGGCGCTAGGTGCCGAGCTGGACGTACTGATCCCGGCCGGGGCCGACGCCGAGCAGCCGGATGGGCACGCCCACCTGGTCCTGGAGGAAGGCAACGTAGTCATGCACCTTCTGCGGCAGGTGACCGGGCTCGGTGGCGTCGCTGAGGTCGCCTCCCCATCCGGGGAACGTCTCGTAGACGGGCGTGACCCGATGGAGTACCGACTGGTTGTCGGGCAGATGGCGGATGCGTTGACCGTCGACCTCGTAGGCGACGCACACCTTCACCTCGTCGAACGCGTCGAGCACGTCCAGCTTGGTGATGGCCAGCTCGGACAGCGAGTTCAGCCGCACGGCGTGGCGGAGCATCACGGCGTCGAACCAGCCGGGCCGACGCTTGCGTCCGGTGTTGGTGCCGAACTCATGGCCGCGCTCGACGATCGCTTCGCCGGTCTCGTCGAGAAGCTCGGTGGGGAACGGTCCGGCGCCAACCCTGGTGACATAGGCCTTGGCCACGCCGACCACCCGGTCGATGTGTCGGGGGCCCACCCCAGCGCCTGGGCACGCCCCGCCCGCGATCGGGTTGGACGAGGTGACGAAGGGATACGTGCCGTGATCGAGATCGAGGAACGTGGCCTGGGCTCCTTCGAAGAGCACATGCTGGCCCGCCTCCAGGGCCTCGTGGACGAGGTTCACCGTGTCGGCGACATACGGCTCCAGGCGCGGGGCGAGATCATCGAGGTAGACGTCAGCGATCTCATCCACCGTGGGTGAAAGCTGGTTGTAGACCTTGGCCAGCATCGGTGCCTTGTCCTTGAGGACAAGGGTGAGCTTTTCCCGAAACATCTTGGGGTCGTAGAGGTCTTGCACCCGGATGCCGACGCGGGCCGCCTTGTCCGCGTAGGCCGGACCGATGCCGCGCTTGGTGGTGCCAAGAGCGTTCTTGCCGAGGTGACGCTCGGTGACCCGGTCGATCAACTGGTGGTACGGGAGGATCAGATGAGCGTTTCCTGAGACCTTCAGCTTGGCGCAATCCACCCCGCGTGCCTCGAGCATGGCGACTTCGTCGAGCAACACCCTGGGATCGACGACGACACCATTGCCGATCACGGGTGTGATGTGGCCGTACAACACCCCGCTCGGGATCAGCTGAAGCGCGAACGTCTCACCGTCCACCACCAGCGTGTGGCCGGCGTTGTGGCCACCCTGGTAGCGCACCACGAGGTGCATCTCCTTGGCGAAGAGGTCTGTGAAGCGCCCCTTGCCCTCGTCTCCCCATTGGGTTCCGACGATGATGGTTCCAGGCACGAGAGCCGATGCTAGTGGTCCGTCGGTTCCACACCAGAGACGCGAACGAGGTCGCCGTCGCGGGCGACCTCGTTCACTCCCTCCCCAATGTGAACTTGTTCCGCTACTTCACCTCGATGGCCTTGCGCCGACTCCCGGCCACGAACACCAGGCAGGCGAGCAGCAGCGTTCCCGCCAGGGCGAAG
>JANOQG010000236.1:0-5300 GCA_031422255.1 Actinomycetes bacterium
GTGCTCGAGCAGGCGCAGGCTCGACCAGCCGAGGTCAGGCGAAATCCCCCCCATGAGCGGATGGAACAGCGCGAAGCCGAGTGGACCTTGTGCGTCGAGCTGCGCGACGAGATCGTCAGGGGTCAGCACGTTGTACTGGCCTGTGGCGCGAAGGGCATCCACGTCGACCGCCTCGCTGTAGCCCGTGTCGGCCCCGGCCGCAGCCGCCCACGCTCCGTAAGCGTTGGCCTCGTGGAGCACGTAGGGGCCGATGGCGTCCCACGCCCTGTCGACATCCGTGGCCAGGAAGGTGGCCGTGGTGTCGCCACCGTAGAAGTCGCCGGGATCGGAGCCACCGAGCGCGACGCGCTCAGCGCGGTAGGTGTGCCACACGGCGTTCGTGGAGGGCCGAAAGCTGACCCCGAGGCGGGCTGCCCGGCGCGCCGCCGCGTCGCTGCTCCCACCGAGGGACAGCTTGGGGCCTCTCGGCCGATGCGGGCGTGGAGTCACCCGCACAGTGCGGCCACGAAACTCGAACGGCTCACCAGTCCATGCCATGCGAAGGGTCTCGATCACCTCGATGGTGCGCGCGGCCCGTTCCCCCACAGGCACCCCGAACATGGCGAACTCATCGGCCACGTAGCCGTTGGCGATGACCAGCTCGAGTCGGCCGCCGGACACGAGGTCTACGACGGCTGCGTCTTCGGCCAACCGGATCGGGTCGTGGAAGGCCGCCACCATCGCGGCGATCTGGATCGAGATGCGTTCCGTGCGGGCGGCCATCGCCGCCGCCATCGGAAGCGGGCTTGGCAGGTAGCCATCCGGGGAGCCGTGGTGCTCCGACAACGTGAGCGACACGAACCCGATCCGATCCGCCCACTCGGCCATCGCCAGCGCGGCGGCGTACCGATCGGCGAGCGGCACCCCCGAGATCCCTGGGTCACGCAGGTCGAATCGGATCCCGAAGTACGCCATCTCGTCAGATTCTCATGTTCTGTGAACGCATACGTCCGCATACCGGACGTATGCGTTCACAGAACGGGGAAAGCGGCGCTAGCGGCCGGTGGTGGAGAAGTGCTGGTAGTCCTTGAGCGAGGTCCAGTATCCGCCCCACTTCCAGCCCCGGACGAGAAACGACTGCACCACCGGGTCGGCGGCGTGGATCATCCCCGCATCGCGGCGGCTGCGGTCCGTGTAGGGCGCCGCCTCGGGTGGCAGCACCGTGCCGCCCTTCACGTACGGGTTCACCAGTGGGTTGACATCGATGGCGCGGCCGTAGGCGTGCTCGGACCAACCGGAGCCGCCAGTGACGGCGCGACAGTTGAAGCCACTCGTGTTGTTGGCCGATATCGACCGGTTGTCGTCGCCGCCGTAGACGTCGATGGGTTGCATGCGTTCGATCGGGAAGCGCTGCCCGTAGAGCTCGGCCATCACCGCGACGATGGGCTGAGCCTGGTTCGCCGCCACGATGAGGCGGCCCGTGTGGATGCGACCGTCGAACCCCCAGTGCGAGACGTCGAGCGCGCGCAGCTGATCGAGCGGCACGGGACAGCCAGGCCGCCACGACGCGTAGAGGTCGGCCGCTGTCACGGTCGAGACGGATGACGCGAAGGCGGGTAGCGGCGCACCCGGGTCGGGTTCGCCCGTGACGGTGGAGCCGCGGGATGTGGAGGCCGTCACTGTTGGGACCTGCAGATCTGCCGACGTCGTGGTGGTGGCTGGATCGGTTGTCCCCGTCGTGGAGGTGGACTCAGCCGTCGTGGTGGTGCCAGCGTCTCCCACGCCGACGACGGGCGAGGCATCGTCGCCGCCACACGAACCCGCGGCAGCCACCGCCAGCACCGCCAGGACGCGTAGACACCGCATCGCTCCAGTCTCGCGCCAGGATCCCGTAGCGCCCCCTCGGCCGTGTCGGCGGCTCGACTCCCCTACGTTGGCCGCCGTATGACGTCGATCGAACGTGACTGGGTTGCCCTCACCTCGCCCACCAGCGCCCGGGCGGGCCACGGACCCCATCCGTGCCAGGGCCTCTACCACCGATCGGCAGGTTCCCGCCCCTCGATCGCCTGCATTGCCACCCACTACAACGTCGACTTCTCCGAGCACTACCTCGCAGAGCTGTTGGCCGAACGAGGGATCGGCTTTCTCGGGTGGAACACGCGCTACCGGGGCAACGAGGCCTACTTCCTGCTCGAGCACGCGCTGATCGACATCGGTGCCGGCGTGCGGTGGCTGCGCGAGGAGGCCGGGGTCGAGACCGTGGTGATCCTCGGCAACTCCGGCGGCGGATCCCTGATGGGTGCCTATCTCTCGCAGGCCACCAGTCCGTCGATCGAGCCAACGTTCGGACTCGGTCTGCCAGATGCCGTGCTCGACCTTCCGGGGGCCGACCTCTACATCTCTCTGAACGCGCACCCGGGGCGGCCCGAGGTGATCACCGCATGGATGGACCCATCGGTGACCGACGAATCCGATCCGCTGTCGGTGGACCCCGACCTCGACATGTTCGAGCCGGGACCTCCATACGATGCTGCGTTCGTGTTGCGCTACCGCGACGGCCAACGAGCGCGGAACCACCGCGTCACCGCGTGGGTGCACGCCGAGCTCGACCGGCTGGCCGCCGCCGGCGCATGGGATCGGATCTTCACCTTCCACCGGGTGTGGGCCGACCTGCGCTTCGCCGATCTCACCATCGACCCGTCCGATCGGGCGGCTGGCTGCTACGCCGGCGATCCCCGCGGCGCCAACTACGGCCCGTTCGCGATCGGCGGCACGAGCACCCTGCGCGCCTGGCTGTCGATGTGGAGCCTCGAATCCTCACAATGCCAGGGCGCACCGCACCTGGCCCGCATCGCCGTGCCGTCGCTGGTGGTGCAGTCCCTCGCTGACCGCGGGGTGTTCCCCAGCGACGCCCACGCCATCCACGATGCGCTCGCCGCCGGAGACAAGACCCTCGAGCTCGTCCCTGGCGAGCACTACTTCGAGACCGGCGGTCGTGATCACGTTGCCGATCTCCTCGCGGCCTGGATCCACGCTCACGCCTAAAGCGAACGGAGGGTCGGCTGGGGGGTGGGTCGGCGGCGCGCTAGACCGACGGCATGAGCACCATTGCAGTGACGGGGTCAGCCGGTGGGATCGGAGGCGCCCTGCGGGAGCGGCTCGAGGCACAGGGCGACACCGTCATCGGGATCGACGTGCGCGATGCCGAGGTGATCGCCGACCTCGCCTCGCTCGCAGGCCGCGCCGCCATGGTCGAAGTCGTGACGAAGCACAGTGGCGGCATCCTCCACGGCATCGTGGCCGCGGCCGGAGTCACCCATGACGACGGCGCACTCGTCACATCGGTCAACTACTTCGGAGCGGTGGCCACCCTCGCCGGGTTGCGGCCGTTGCTCGGGCCGGGCGGCAGCGCTGTCGCCGTCAGCTCCAACTCGACGACGACCCAACCTGGTCTGCTGCTCGACCACGTCGAAGCCTGCCTCCGCGGCGATGAAGCCGAGGCGCGGAGCGTCGCCGGTCACGGCGTGGGGGCATACGGCGCAAGCAAGCTCGCCCTTGCTCGCTGGGTGCGACGCCAGGCCATCACCGACGAGTGGATCGGCGGAGGGATCCGTCTCAACGCCATCTGCCCCGGGTTCATCGACACCCCGATGACGGTGGACTCGCGCGACTTCATCCTCAGCCTCGGCGACCTCTATCCCATCCCGATCGGCCGGGCCGGCCAGGCCGCAGAGGTGGCGGGGCTCCTCGCCTACCTCTTGTCGGCCGATGCCGGCTTCTTCTGCGGCTCCGTCATCACCATGGACGGTGGTACCGACGCCACCCTGCGCACCGACGACTGGCCCGCCGCCCTCCCCTGACTCGTTCTGTGAACGGATACGTCCGCATAGCGGACGTATCCGTTCACAGAACTGGGGTGTAGAACGGGGCGATGATCGATCAGTCCGCTCGCACCGTCATCAATCGTCCCGCTGCCGATGTCTTCGCTCTGGTGGTCGACGTCACCCGCACGGGCGAATGGAGCCCTGAGTGCACCGGCGGCCGCTGGGTCGCCCCCGCT
Organism: Actinomycetes bacterium; assembly: GCA_031422255.1. Lineage (GTDB taxonomy): Bacteria > Actinomycetota > Acidimicrobiia > Acidimicrobiales > VFJN01 > VFJN01. Next base: position 4,040 of record JANOQG010000236.1, read on the forward strand.
ACGGGGCCGGCCACGGGCGCACAGTTCGAGGGCGACAACGTCGCGTCACTCGGCCCGATCACGCTCAAGCGCTGGACCACCACGTCGGAGGTCACGGAGTATGTGCCCGACAAGGTCTTCGAGTTCGTGGCTGAGGGCTACACCACTTGGCGCTACGAGCTCGAGGAGCGCGACGGTGCCACCACCGTCACAGAGACCTTCAGTCACAAGCCCTACGAAGGCAAGGAGAAGGTCATCTACGGCGCCCTGCTCCGGAGACCTCAGGCGATGGTGAAGGGCATGAACCAGACGCTCGCTCGTATGAAGGCCGCGCTCGAGGCCTGACGATTCCGTCGAGGTGCCCGCTACTCGTCGTCGATCGGCAGTGTGAAGGACTCGATGCGGGGGCCGGTCCGGGCCAAGGACGTGTAGCGACGGCTGGCGATTCGCCACTCGCCGGCTCGGCGTACGTACTGATCGCGGTAGAGGCCATAGGCCTGGGTCCATTCCCCGGCCTGGTCGTGGCGGAGCTCGCAGATGTAGACGCGACCGGCTGCGGTGGCCTCGGTGTCGAGGTCGACGACGGCGTTGAGGATGGCGAACTCGAAGAAGCGAAACGGCTCGAGGCTCCGCTCGATGAACGCCACGACGGCCGCGGGACCCTCGAGGGTGAACGGATCGCGGGTGCGCGTATCGATGTGCACTGCGGCGTCGGGCTCGAAGAGCGCCGCGACCTCCGCCCACGCTCGACGGGTGACGGCGTCGCCGTAGGCGGCTTGCAGCCGTTGAATGGCCAACACAGATCGCGTTCCCACGTCGTCGAGCTCGAGCATCAGGTGGGTCGGTAGAAGGGGTTCCAGGCGGACCCGCGTTGCGCGATTACATCAGCCACCGCTGGCAGACCCGCTCGGCCGAGCGCCAGTGCTCCCGCCGTCGCTTCTCGGTTGTTGGCGAACACCAGGTCGGCATCACGGGCCTTGGGGTCGACCCAAACCGCGGCGATGACCACGATCTCGTCGGCACCCGCTTCGTCGATCGTGCCGGCGGCAACGGCGTCGGCGACCCCGGCTGCGACTCCGGCCTGAGCGGCGCCCCAGGTGAGGCGCGCGTGGTCGTCGCCATCGATGCGAGCCTTGTTCACGAAGAGCGTGAAAGGCAGTACGGGCAGACCGGGTTGCAGCACGACAACAAACGGAGCGTGTCCTGCGGATGGAGTCGCCAATGCGGTGGCCCACGCCTGTCCCACCGGCCCGTTGCGCGGTCCGAGCACGGTGTTGAGGTG
>JANOQG010000237.1:0-9579 GCA_031422255.1 Actinomycetes bacterium
GTGCTCGAGACCAGTCAGCCGCCCGCGTACTACTTCGACCCGGCCGACGTGCGCCTCGACCTCCTTCGCCCGAGCACCCATACGACCTTCTGTGAGTGGAAGGGCCTCGCGTCGTACTACGACGTGGTGGTGGGTGACGGCGTCGTCACAAACGCCGTCTGGACCTACCCCAGCCCAGTCACCCAGTTCGAGGAGATCCGCAACCATCTCGCTTTCTACGCGCAGGTCCTCGACTGCGCAGTCGACGGCGAACCTGTCGCTGGGAACGAGGGCACCTTCTACGGCGGTTGGATCACCAGCCACGTCGTCGGTCCGTTCAAGGGCGGCGTGGGCTCCGCCCACTGGTAGCCATGCGCATCCGAGCCTTGTCGGTGTTCGAGGGCGTTGTGTACCACTGCTGGTGCGTCGATTCCGCGCGCCCGGCTCGTCCCACCCTCGAGGTCGACGCCGTGCTGCGGCCGGGCGACGCCGACGCCACATCCGGACCGCTCCTCCTGTCGATCGCCGACTACATCCCGATGGCCGGTGGGCTCGACATCGCCTCGCCGTGCCTCGAACAGCTCGCCCGCAACGGGCGCATCGTCGAACATCTTGACGTGCCACACATCAGCTTCCCCACCTGGACAACGGTCGAGCCAGACGACGAGGCGCTCAGCTGAGCTGCTGGTTGAACCCGCCCGATCGCAGACCCGCCAGATCGAGCGCGACCCAGCGATAGCCCGCCGCAGTGACCGCCGCGACGACCGCCTCGCGCTGCGTGACGACCGCATCCAAGTCGCCTTCGGGTACCTCGATGCGGGCAACCTCGCCGTGGTGGCGAACGCGCAGCTCCCTGAACCCAAGCGCCCGCAACCCGACCTCGGCTCGCTCCACAGCGCTCAGCCGGCCAAGCGTGACCGGCGTGCCATACGGCAGGCGTGAGGCCAAGCAAGCGGCAGCAGGCTTGTTCCAGGTGCGCAGGCCCAGACGCTCCGACCAGGCCCGCACGTCGGCCTTGGTGAAACCCGCGTCCACCAGCGGAAACACCGCTCCCCGCTCCGCCGCTGCTCGCTGACCCGGGCGGTGGTCGTCGAGGTCGTCCAGGTTCACGCCCAGAGCAACGGATGTGGTGGTGCCGTCGATGATCGGCGCGATGGCTGCCATCAGCGCGTCCTTGCACCAGAAGCACCGCTCGCCGTCGTTCTGGCGGTAGAGCGCGTTCTCGAGCTCCTGCGTCTCCACCTCGTGCCATTGCAGGCCCCACTCCGTCGCGAGCTCGGCGCATTCGAGGCGCTCGGCTGCCGGCAGCGATGGCGACACAGCCGTGATGGCCATTGCTCGGTCCGGGCCAAGGGTGTCGTTGGCCATCCACGCCAGAAAGGCCGAGTCGGCGCCACCGGAGAACGCGACGGCCACCGACCCCAGCTCCCGCAATCGTCGGCGCAGGGGCTCGAGATCCTGGTCAGGCATCTGGACCTCCGATCCCGAGCGTCAGGAGGCGGGGGTCGTGCCCGTGGTGGATGTCCGTGGCCATGCGTCCAGTCTGCCCCCTCGGCGAACCCAGACTTCAAGGCAGCCGATCGCGAGCCTGTGTACAGTCCCGACCAAATCGCCCGTGTCTGTGGGCGTCGTTGTGACCCTGTACCAACCTTTCGAGGGGGAGACCGTCGACCTCCCCGTCGAGGTGTTGCCGCTCCCGAATCCCGAGCCCTAAGGAACCCGATGCGACCCACCATGCGCTTGCTCGCCCTGCTCGTGCCCGCCGTCCTCATGGCCGCCGCCTGTGGCAGCGACGATTCCACCGGGAGCTCGACCACGAGCGCCGGGGCCGAACCAACGGGCCTCGTGGCTGACGGCACGCTCACGGTCTGCTCCGATACACCGTACGAGCCGTTCGAGTTCAAGGACGACGCCGGGCTGGACACGGGCTACGACATCGACCTGCTGCGGGCCATCGCTGACACGGCCGACCTCGAGCTCGCCGTCATCGACCTGCCCTTCGACGGCATCTTGGGGTCGCTAGAAGCCGGCGACTGTGACGTCGTCGCCTCTGCAGTAACCATCACGGACGAACGTGCGCAGCAGGTCGACTTCACAGCGTCCTACTTCGATGCCGACCAGTCACTGCTCATCAAGACGGATCAGGCAGCCACGATCACATCGTTGGCCGACCTTGAGGGGAAGACCGTCGGCGTGCAGTCCGGCACCACGGGGGAGACGTACGCCAACGAGAACGCCACAGGCGCCGAGGTGAAGTCCTTCGAGGACAGCGACGGGCTCTTCGCCGCACTCGAGGCCAACGACATCGTCGCCATTCTTCAGGACCTTCCGGTGAACGGCTACCGCAGCACCCAAGACGACACCGTCACGGTCATCGAGACCTACCCCACCGAGGAGCAGTACGGCTTCGCTGTGAAGAAGGGCAACACCTCGCTGCTCCAGTTCCTCGACGGCGGCCTGACCACCCTCCGCAACGACGGCAGCTTTGATGCGATCTACGCCACGTACTTCGGCGACGCCGACGGCTGACGCCACCGGATGGCACTGACCCGTCGCCAGCGGGCGCGACTGGCTCGTTCCGCGGCCATCGTCGCGCCCCTGGCGGCGCTTGCGGCCCTGATAGCCGCTGCCGACTGGCCGCGGATTCAGCGCGCCTTCTTCCAACCCGACGTAGCCGCTGACCTGTTCCCCGGGATCGTCACCACCGGCGTGAAGAACACCCTCATCATCACCGGTCTCGCGTTCTTCGGCGGGCTGGCGATCGGGCTCCCCTTGGCGCTGATGCGGCTCTCGACCTTCCGGATGTACCGGTGGATCGCCACGGCATACATCGAGGTGTTCCGCGGCATTCCGGCGCTCGTGACCCTCATCCTTGTTGGGTTCACCATCCCCATCGCGCTCGGGTTCCGCGTACCGGGGCGGTATGGAGCCGCGGGCGTCGGCCTCGCCATCGTCGCCGGCGCATACATGGCCGAAACCATCCGGGCGGGCATCCAGGCCGTCCCCAAAGGACAGACCGAGGCGGCCCGTTCGCTTGGCATGACGCCCGCCCGAGCGATGGTGTCGATCGTGATCCCTCAGGCGTACCGAATCATGATCCCGCCGCTGACGAACGAGCTGGTGCTCCTGCTCAAGGACTCGTCGCTCGTGTATGTGCTGGGAACCACAGCGCAGACGATCGAGCTCTCCAAGTACGGCCGCGATGCCGTGTCCAAGTCGTTCAACGGCACTCCGATCACCGTCGTCGCACTGCTCTATCTGGCCATCACGCTGCCCCTCACCCGGCTGGCCGCGTGGCTCGAACGCCGCGGCCGAGTGGCGCTGTGACCGTTGCCGCCATCGAGGTGCAGGGTCTTCGCAAGTCGTTCGGCGACCACGAGGTGCTGGCCGGAATCGACCTCACTGTGGAACACGGCGAGGTCGTGTGCATCATCGGGCCGTCGGGGTCGGGGAAGTCCACCCTCCTCCGGTGCGTGAACCGGCTCGAGGAACCGAGCGCCGGCACCATCCGGGTCGAGGGGGTCGAGATCACCGACCCGGAATCCGACATCGACAGCCTTCGCCAGCGCATCGGCATGGTGTTCCAGCAGTTCAACCTCTTCCCCCATCTCGACGTGCTGGAGAACCTCACCATCGCCCAGCGACGCGTGCTCCGCCGTCCAAAGGGGGAGGCGACTGAGAAGGCGCAGCGCATGCTCGATCGGGTCGGACTCCGCGACAAAGAGCGCGCGTACCCCGGCCAGCTCTCGGGAGGACAGCAGCAGCGCGTCGCCATCGCTCGGTCGCTGGCAATGGATCCGCACCTGATGCTCTTCGATGAGGTGACCTCCGCCCTCGACCCAGAGCTCGTCGGCGACGTGCTCGACGTCATGCGGGACTTGGCAGATGAGGGGATGACGATGCTCGTCGTCACGCACGAGATGAGCTTTGCCCGTCGAGTGGCCGATCGCGTCGTCTTCATCGACGAGGGAGCGATCGTCGAGGAGGGAACCCCCGCCGAGGTGTTGGAGCACGCAACGCACGAGCGCACGCAGCGATTCCTCCAGCAGGTGTCGGACCGCTGAGGTAGCTAGGAGTCGGTGAGGCCCACGGCCTGAAGCACCTCGGGCAGTGAGGCCACCAGGCCGGTGTAGAAGGCTCCGAACTCGGCGTAGAGCGCCGACGCTTCATCGAAGCGCATGGTGTACACCACCTCTTTGAGGTCGTCGGGGTGCACGCCGAACAAGGTGACACCCCACTCGAAGTCGTCGAGGCCAGTGGACCCGGTGATCACCTGCACCACGCGTCCGGCGAACTTCCGGCCACTGGCGCCGTGCGCGTACATCATCTCCTTGCGCTCGTCGTAGGGCAGCGTGAACCAGTTGCTGACATCCCCGCGCCGCTTCGACATCGGGTAGAAGCAGAAGGCCGCCTTGCCTTCGGGCGGGAGGTTCGGATGCAGCCGAGCCTCCTTCATCTCCTCGGGCACGCCCTGCGCGTACTCGGACAGCTCGGTGAGCGACACATAGCTGTCGACCACCTCGAGGCCAGCCAGGGCCAGCTCGCTCTGCAGCCGACGAAGACGCCACAGATCGGCCCCAAGGGCCATGAAGGCGATGTCTGCCTTGTGGCCCAGCATCGCCGCTGGAACCACCTGCACGTCGTCGGTCTCCGCAGCCTTCACCGCCGCGGTGACAGCCTCAGGGTCGGCCAAGGGGCCAAGCCTGCAGAAGAGGTGGAGCACGCCCCACCCGACGGACGGAACAAGCGGCTCGGGCATGCCCGCGAGGGTACCGAGGGCAGTCAGGCTTCCGCCAAGACCTCGATCGTGACGACCGCGTTGTAGTCGGGCACGTTGCTCTGCGGCTCCCGATGCGACCCCCCACCGGAGATCAGGACATTGCCCTCCGGCCAGTGGATCTGCAGCGAGCGCGCCGGCAACCGCACAACCTTCAGGTGGCCGTCGAAGGTGCCGGCCTCGCTGGTGAGCCGAACCGCCGCGCCGTCGGGAGCTCCGAGCAGCGCCGCGTCAGCGACGTCGATGTACACGGCGTCTCGGCGCGCCCCTGTGAGCGGGTCGATCTCAGCGTGCACCATCGAGTTGAACTGCTTGCCTCGCCGTGTGGCCAGGTTGAACGCTCCCGGAGGCAGCGCTGGCGAATGGGGAACGAGGGGGGTGAAGCGCGCTCGGCCGTCGGGGAGCGGGAACACGCCGTCGGCGCACAGATGGCGACCGCCCCACTGCACCTGGTCGCCAGTGGTAGCGAGGTCCTCAATGCCCGCGTAGGCGGGCACCACCTCAGCGATCTCCTGACGCAGTGCTTGGTTGCTGGCCCACGCGAAGCCGCCTCGGTGTTGCGGGCACACCCGTGTGGCCACCTCGGCAAAGAGCCGCCACTCGCTGCGGGCCTCCCCCACCTGGCGGGGGATCTCTGGGCTGAACACGATGCGCCGCTCAGTGGTTGTCTCTGTGCCGCCGCCCTCCTGTTCGTAGCGAGTCGCCACGGGAAGCAGCACGACGTCGTCGCCTTCCACCAGCATCTGGGAGGTGAGCACGACATCCTGATGGATGCGCAGTGGCACCCGACCCAGCGCCGCTTCGACCGTGGGCGGATCGGGCAGGACCTCGAGGAAGTTGCCCCCCGAGCTCCACAAGACGTCGAGCAGGCCGGCGCTGGCAGCCTCGAGCATCTCAGGGGCAGTCCGGCCTGGGATGGCCGGAACAGGGAAGCCCCACGTTGCGGCCAGTGCCGCTGCATTCGCTTGGTCAACGGCACCACCACCCGGGAAGGCGGTGGCGTACGCCCCCATCTCGGCCCCTCCCTGCACCCCCGAGTGACCCCGGATCGGCATCAGGCCGGCGCCGTCGCGTCCCACGTTCCCGCGAGCCAGCCCGAGGTTGACGATGGCCCGCACGCCGTCGACCGCATCACGGTGCTGCGTGATCCCCATCGACCAGATGAGCACCGCGCTCTCCGCCCTGGCGTAGAGGTCGACGAAGGCATCGACCTGCTCGGTCGTGAGGCCCGCTTGCTCGAGCAGGTCGCCGTCGTCCTGCGCCGCGAGCGCTGTCGTCAGGTCATTCCAGCCTTGCGTGTGATCCGCGATGAAGGCGTCGGCGACAGCTCCGCGTTCGATGAGGCGCTTGAGCACGGCGTTGGCGAATGCAACGTCGCCGCCAGGACGAACCGGCACATGCAGATCACAGATCTTGGTGCCGAACAAGGCCGACTCGACGTTCGATGGCACCCAGTAGTGCTCGAGGCCCGGCTCCAAGTACGGGTTCACCACGACGACGCGGCACCCCCGCTTCTTGGCCAGGTAGAGGTACTTCATGAACACGGGTTGGTTGTTGGCGGGGTTCGTGCCCCAGAGCACCACCAGATCGCTGTCGATCACATCCTGGAGCGAGCAGGTGGAGGCGGCGACGCCGATCGACTCCTTGAGCCCGACCGAGGACGGCGCGTGGCAGACGCGCGCCGCGGAGTCGATGCTCGCAACCCCCATCGCGCGCGCAGCCTTGCCAGCTACGTAATAGGTCTCGTTCGTGATGCCTCGACTCGTGAGGTAGAGCGCCACCCGATCGCGATCCGCCGCGGCGATCGCGGTCCCCACAACGGCGAGCGCTTCGTCCCAGCCGATTCGGGTGAATCCGGCCTCACCTCGTCGGCGCCGCATCGGATAGCCAAGCCGACCGAGCTTGCGCAGCTGGGTGGATGTGCGGTCCGCCAGGCGCGACACGTCGGAGAGCAGGCCGGGGTCGAACGGATCGGCCGTATTGAGCTGGAGCAGGTTGAGGCGAGTGGTGCAGAGGTGCACGCCGTCCATCGTCCAGTCGTGAAGCCCTGCCACCCCCAGCGCACAGCCATCACACGCCCCCTTCGTGAGCACATCGAGGGCGTACTTCGGGTGCGCGCGGTTGGCCCACGCCACGTTGGCCATGTCCTTGTAGTGATTCGGCTTCTGCAAGCCGATCCCGTTCGGCCGCAGGCTCACCCAGCCCGACCGGCGCCAACCGGTGAGCTGCTCGCGCCAGCTCATCCGTCGCGTTCGGGGCTGTAGAGGTTGGCCGCTGGCGGGTCGCCGCGCACGAACCCAACGAGGGTGATTCCAGCCTGGCGGGCTGCCTCAACGGCCAGGGCCGATGGGGCGCTGACCGACACCACCGAGCCGAAGCCCGCCGCCCAGGCCTTCTGCACGATCTCGAACCCGGCGCGCCCACTGACATAGAGCCCGATGTCGGCGGCGGGCAGACGATCGTCGAGCAGCAGCCGACCAACCACCTTGTCGACCGCGTTGTGCCGACCAATGTCCTCACGCACGAGAAACGGCCTGCCCGAGCGGTCGAATGCGGCAGCGGCATGCACGGCACCTGTGGCCGCAAAGAGGCTCTGGTCCGGCTGCACCGCGGCTGGCACTGCCGCGAGCACCGCGACCGACCAGGTGGGCCCTGTGCCAAGCGGAGCGATTCGGGCGCGTAGCTCATCGATGGCGGTGGACCCGCACATGCCACAGGCCGACGTGCTCGCGGCCACGCGGGGAACTGGAGTCGGGGCGTGCCCTCCCGTGTCGACGGTGACCACGTTGAAGCCGCTCTCCACTGCACTTCCCGTGGCGCAGTACCGGCATGACAGCACGGTTGCTCCAGCGAGCAACCCGTCGCCGTGGCAGAGCCCCACTGCCAGCTCGAAGTCGTGGCCAGGCGTGCGCATCGTGGTGCCAACGAGATGACCATCGAGGTGCACCTCGAGCGGTTCCTCGACGATGAGCTCATCAGGGCGTCGGTGGAGGGCAGCACCGTCCCATCGCTGTGTGAGCACCTTGGCGGTGCGACCTCGGGTCACAGCCCCGAGGGTATCGAGCGGTCGGTCAGGCAGTGGGAGCGTCGTCGGCGTCCGGCTCGGCCGGCTCCACGGGGGGGTGCGTCCCGAGCCACCACGCATAACCAAGCAACGCCACGACGGGGATCACGAGGACGAGCAGTGAGAGCTGGGCCACGAGAAGCAGCGCGAGCGCCACGAGCGCAACGCCCCCGGCCACCAGAAGGAACATGCGTTGGGAGCTGTCGCTCTCGATCGCCCCAGACCGGAGGTTGCTGAGGTTGAAGCTCGCCTTGCGCGCTTTGATCAACCCGGGCTTCACCTCTTTCGCCCAGACCGTCGCCTCCCGCTCCCGCTGCTCACGAATGGCAGCTGCGAGCACGCGTAGGTCCTCCGGGGAGCTGGCTCCCGCGTCGACCAGGCGTCGCACTTCGTCAGGACCCTCCGCCAGGGCCTCGCGGAGCGGATCTGGGTCGGGCGACGGCAGCACGGGCGGCGGGCCACCAGGCTCACCCTCGGCACCATCTGGCGACGTCTCCATGGCGGCCAAGGCTACTGCGGGACCGGTGCTCGATGGCCCCATCGGACGGGCCCATGCCACCCTGTGGCAATGGAGGAACCCAGCGCGCGGCCCCTGAGCCTCAGACGCCTTCTCTGGCGCGGAGTGCGCCGCCGTTGCCCGCTGTGCGCGGGCGGACAGTGCTTCGACAGCTGGTTCCTGGTGAAGGAGCGCTGCCCGCGTTGCCACTTCCCGATCCAACGTGAGGAGGGGCACTGGCTCGGCGCGATCGGCATGAACACCGTGGTCAGCCTGACCGCGCTGCTCATCACGCTCGTGAGCGGCTTCGTGATCATGGGCGACGAACGCAGGGTCGCCCCGCTGATGATCGCCCTGGTTGCCGTCGCGGTGTTCGTACCGCTGGGCTTCTTCGGGTCATCGCAGACGTTGTGGAGCGCCATCTATCTCGCCATGCGGCCACTCGAGCCCGCCGATGATGTGGACCCGCGCTGGATCCCTACCTCGCCGAGCGACCCGAGAGGTGGGCGAAGTCGTTGAAGCGGACAAGCTCCACAGGCAACGTGCCCTTCTGATACGGGTTCGCGGCGAAGCGCCACTCCGTGATCGACGTGTTGTCCGGGCTGATCCACGCCCGGGAATCTGTGGTCACCTCGCCGAGCGACAAGAAGTGCATCATCGAGTGGACCACGACGCCCCCGTGACATGCGACGACGACCGTTTCGCCGGGGTGCCGGGTCACCAGCGCGGAGAGTGCCGCCGACACTCGGTCGCCCATCTCCCGCCATGTCTCCCAACCCGGAGCGCGTCGACTGTCGGCGTCCCACTCGCCGCTCGGGAATCGCTGATCTAGCTCGGCCCAGGTGAGGCCATCGGCCTCGCCCGGGTGGCCCTCGCAGAAGTCGCACTCCGAGCGCACCTCCAGGCCTCCAAGTGCCGACGAGATGATCTGGGCCGTCTCAATCGCGCGCGGCATCACGGATGCGTAGAGGGCGGAAGCGTCGGCGAGCTCCCGCGTCTCCGAAAGTCGGTCCCGCAGCGACTCGGCTTGGGATCGCCCGAGCGCGGACAGCCCTTGGCAACCAGCGTGTCCGCCGAGGATCCCCAGCTCCTGGGCCCGGGACTCCCCATGGCGCACCAGAACGATCCGAGTTCCCTCCATCCGGCCACCCTAGGGACGGCACGGCCAACTGCGGCGCGCGTGCCGACCTGGAGAAGCGGGCACACAACACGGCACCAGCCCGCTCCAGGTCGGAGCGGGCTGGCCAGAGCTTGAGCGAGGCG
>JANOQG010000238.1:0-1653 GCA_031422255.1 Actinomycetes bacterium
CCCCGACACCGCATTGGCCTCATAAGAGCCCGCCCTCAACACCGAGTGGCCCATCACTGGTCTGCCAGCACCGTCGGAACCAAACCCTTGACGACATAGGAGCATCGTTATGCAACGCGCTCTGCACGATAGGGGACACTCCCGCTCGACTGCGGCGATGACCTCTACTCCCAACGCAGTTCTCATCCGTCCCGAGCAGATCCATGCGCGCAGTCGAGCGGAGGCGCACGCCATGGCGTTCCTCGCCCGGTATCGGGTGGCGCAGACGAGGGCGTCCTACGGGTTGTCACTGCGACAATGGTTGGACTAATGGCGGTTGAGGGGCTGGTAGTCGCGGGTTGGAAAGACTCGAGGTCACGTTCGTGCCCATCGTGGCCGATAACGCCATGGTGACGATCGGTCCGTGCTTCCCAGAGGTCTTGACGGCAGCTCGCACCGGCGCTGAGTGGGCGTGGGAGCGGCTGTACGGGTCGATTGCCGGAGGGGTCCGCGGCTACCTGGCCGCGCAGGGGGCCGCCGACCCCGACGACCTCACCGGGGAGGTGTTGCTCCAACTGGTGCGGGGTCTGCCCCGCTTTGAGGGAGACGAAGCGGGCTTTCGGTCGTGGGTGTTCCTCGTGGCCCACCATCGCCTTATCGACGAGCGTCGCCGCCATCGGCGCGAAGCGATGCTGGCCGACAAGCAGCAGCCCGCCGCCCCCTCGGCGGGAGCTGACACGGCCACGCTGGACGCCGAGACCGACGCGGAGTGGCGACAGCGCCTCGAGGGGCTCAGCGATGACCAGCGGCACGTGATCTTGCTCCGCGTCGTGGCAGACCTTCCCGCGGAGCAGGTGGCGCTGATCCTCGGCAAGCGGGTCGGCACGATCCGGGTCCTGCAGCACCGCGCCCTCACCCGCCTGCGCGCCGATCTCACCGCCGGTGTAACGCAATGAGCTGCTCCCCCGGTAACGAAGATGAGATGGGCATCAAGGACCACGGACTCAGCATCGAAGAGGCAGACGATCTGCTCGCCGGGGACATCCCCGCCGGCAGGGACGACCTCGGCGCGCTGGCCACGGACCTCGCCTCGCTCTCGGTCACCTACCGCCACGAGGTCGACGCTGTCGACCTCGGAAGGTGGGCTGCCCAGGCCGCGGCACACGCACGTCTCATTCCATCCGACAAAGGCGACCTGGCGGCGACGTCAGCAAGCAACACCCACAGGCCTGCACCGCAGGCGGCTGGGCTACCGAAGTGGAGAATCCCCATGCTCAACGCAATTGCAACATTCGTGGCCACTACCGTCGGCAAGACGGTGGTCGCCGGTGCACTCGTAGCGGCCACCACCACCGGTGGGCTCGCTGCCACGGGCAACCTGCCCGGCCAGTCCGACTCACCCGACCCCGTGGTCACCGTGGTCGACGACACCCAATCCGACATCGCCGACGGAACCGAGGCTCCCGACAGCTCCGACACCGCTGACGACATCAACACGACCGACTCCTGCGAGACCGACGGGCTCGACGCTACCGAAGAGACCGAGGCCGCCGATGAGGCGGACAGCGCCGACAGCGCCGACAGCGCCGACAGCGCCGACAGCGCCGACAGCGACTGCGACGCCACCGAGCCGGACGATGCTGATGAGGCTGATGGGGACGACGAAGCCGATGA
>JANOQG010000239.1:0-2023 GCA_031422255.1 Actinomycetes bacterium
AACGCCGTCACGCCGACCGCCCTCCGGCTCGCGCCGTCGCTGTTGATCTCCGACGAGGAGATCGATCACGCCATCGCCCTGCTCGCGGAGGCGCTCGCATGATGCGCCACGTTCTCGACCTCGACGACCTGTCTCCACTCGAGGTCACCCAGGTGCTCGATCTCGCTGATGATCCGGCCCGACCTCCGCTGCTCGAACGTAAGACAGTGGGGTTGTACTTCGAGAAGCCTTCGCTGCGAACTCGGCACTCGTGCGAGACGGCTGTTGTGCAGCTGGCCGGACATCCGGTGGTCTTTCGCAAGGACGAGATCGGCGGCAGTGGACGCGAGCCGATGAGCGACATCGCCCAGGTCCTGTCCGGATACCACGCTGCCCTCGGCGCACGGGTCTTCGATCATCAGGTGCTCGAGAACATGGCGGCCTCGTCGACGATTCCCGTGATCAACCTCCTGTCCGACTCTGGGCACCCCTGCCAAGCCCTCGCCGACCTGCTCACGATGCGCCAGCAGTGGGGGAGTCTCGAGGGGCGCACGATCGCGTGGATCGGAGACTTCAACAACGTCGCCCGGAGCCTGGCCCTCGGCGCGGCGATGACCGGCATGCGGCTGCGTATCGCTAGCCCGAACGGCTTCGGGCCGAGTGAGGCCGACATCGATCGCCTGCTCGGCGCTGGCCTCGACGGCAAGCCCGTCGTCACCGACCGTCCCACGGAGGCGGTCAAGAGCGCCGACGCCGTGCACACAGATGTATGGGCATCGATGGGCCAGGAGGACCAAGCAGCTGCTCGTCGCCGCGCCTTCGAGGGCTTCCAGGTCGACGCAACGGTGATGGCAGCGGCACCGGAGCACGCCGTCCTCATGCACTGCCTCCCCGCTCATCGCGGTGAGGAAGTGGCGGCATCGGTGGTCGACGGCCCGCAGAGCCGAGTGTTCCCGCAGGCCCACAATCGGCTCCACGCGTTCCGAGGGCTGCTGCGCTTCTTGCTCGAGGAGCCGGGCTGATGGTCGCGAAGCCGCAACGTCAGCACCGCATCGCCAAGCTGCTCTCGGAGCAGGCCGTCACCAGTCAGGCCCACCTCGTCGATCTGCTGGCGGCAGATGGCGTCAGCGCCACGCAGGCCACCGTGTCGCGTGACCTGGAGGACCTCGGCGCGATCAAGGTGCGCGTCGCCGGCGGCGACACGGTGTACGCCATTCCGGAGCTGCCCACCGAGCAGCGCGCTCCCGAGGATCACCTGCGGCGGGTGTTTGGCGACTGGGTGGTAGAGGTCAACCACTCCGGAAACCTCGTCGTGCTTCGTACCCCACCGGGCTCAGCGCACGTGGTCGGCTCGGCCCTCGATCGCTCTGGTCTTCCAGAGGTGCTGGGCACTGTCGCCGGAGATGACACCCTGATCGTCGTCGTTGCTGAAGCGGCCGGCGGTGCTGCCGTGGCCCGTCAGCTCGCCGATCTCGCCGGACTCTGAACTCAAGGAAGCAGGAACCACCTATGGCAAAGCGCGTCGTCCTCGCCTACAGCGGCGGCCTCGACACGTCCGTCGCCGTCCGCTGGATGATCGACAACCTCGGGGTCGAGGTGATCGCGCTCGCCGTCGACGTGGGCCAGGCGGCCGAGGACTATGAGGTCGTGAAGGAGCGCGCCCGTGCCGCGGGCGCCATCGACGCCATCGTCGTGGATGCGAAGGAGGAGTACGCCGCGGAGTACTGCGCTCCGGCCCTTGCTGCCAACGCGCTCTACGAGAACCGCTACCCGCTGGTCTCGGCGCTGTCACGCCCGGTCATCGTGAAGCACCTCGTGGCAGCGGCCAAGGAGCATGGTGCCGATGCCGTGGCCCACGGGTGCACAGGCAAGGGCAATGACCAGGTGCGCTTCGAGGTGTCCACCCGCGCGCTCAATCCGAACCTCGAGGTGATCGCACCAGTGCGCACCTGGGGGATGACCCGCGAGGAGAGCATCCGCTACGCCTACGAGAACGACATTCCGATCGTCGCGACCAAAGAGAAGGTGTATTCGATCGACGACA
>JANOQG010000240.1:0-4215 GCA_031422255.1 Actinomycetes bacterium
CCTTCCGGCGCCTCCTCGAGACCCTGGCGACGGACCGACCCGTAGTGGTGGTCATCGATGACATCCAGTGGGCCGAGTCGCTGTTGCTCGACCTGTTGGAGCACCTCGCCGAGTGGGTGCGCGAGGCGCCCGTGCTCCTCGTGGGCCTCGCCCGCCCGGAGCTCCGCGAGGTGCGCCCGGCCCTGGCCGAGGTGGGTCGGCGCATGGCCGACGTGCTGGCTCTCGACGGCCTCGACGCCCGCGCCACCGAGCTGCTCGCCGCTCGCCTGCTGGGCACCGACCACCTGCCGCCCGAGCTGGTCGCCCGCCTCCCGGCATCGACCGACGGCAACCCGCTCTTCGTGCGGGAGCTCGTGCGCATGCTGGTGGACGACCACGTGATCGAGCGTCGGGGCGACACGTGGGAGCTGGCCATAGATGCTGACGCCGTCGAGGTGCCTCCGACGATCCAGTCGCTGCTGGCGGTGCGCATCGAACGGCTGCCGGAGGACGAGCGCGCCCTGCTCGAGCTGGCATCGGTGGTGGGCGCTGAGTTCAGCCTGGGAGCCTTGCGGGACTTGGCGGCCGGAGAGGCCGCCGCGTCGGTCGACCTGCGCCTCGAGCGGCTGCGGCGCAAGGAGCTGGTGGAGCCCACCGGCACCTACTGGGGCGACCAGCCGGTGCACCGCTTCCACCACGTCCTCATCCGCGACGCCACCTACCGGCGCCTCCTCAAGCGCACCCGGGCCGAGCTCCACGAGCAGGTCGGGCGCTGGACCGACGCCGCCGCCGCCGGGATCATGGGCGAGCACGAGGCCGTCATCGCCTTCCACTACGAGCAGGCCCACGAGTACCGGCGTCAGCTCGGCCCCCTGGACGACCACGCCCGCTCCCTCGGGCGCCGGGCCGCCGAGCTGCTCACCGTGGCCGCCGAGCGGGCCCTCGAGCGCGACGACCTGGCCGCCGCAGGGGCCCTGGCGACGCGAGCCCTCGCCCGTCTCGACGCCGATCAGGCCGACGAGCGGGCTCAGCTCCTCCTGGTCGGTTGCGAAGCCTGGTTGTCCTCCGGCGATGTGGCGGCGGCCAGACCGCTCGTCGAGCAGCTCACCGACCTGGCGGCCGACGACCGCCGTCTCGCGGCGTGGGCGGCCTGCTTTGGGGCCCAGCTGGTCAGCCTGACCGATCCCGAGGGCATCGTCGCCGCCGAGGCCACCGCCACCGAGGCCGCGGAGGCCCTTCGGGCCATCGGTGACGGCGCCGGGGAGGCCAAGGCCCACCTCGTGCGCGCCAACCTGCTCGCCCGGCTCGGCCAGGTGGCCACCTGCGAGGGCGAGCTCGACCTCGCCCTGGCCGCCGCCCGGGCCGCCGACGATCGCCGCCGCGTCATCGCCGTGCTCGGCGCCGCTCCCGTGGTAGCGCTATGGGGCCCGAGCCCGGTGGCGCGGGCCGGCGGTCGTTGCCTCGACGTCGTCCGCCTCCTCCGCATCACCTCCGCCTCGCCGGCGGTCGAGGCCACCTCGATGCGCTGCCAAGCCGTGCTGGAAGCGCTGCGCGGCCGGATGGACACCGCCCACTCCATGTTGGATCGAGCCCGCGCCATGCTCGTCGAGCTGGGCCTGCTGCACGACCTCATGGAGACCGAGCTGCTGGTGGGCGTGGTGGCGCTGATCGACAACGACCCGGTGACGGCGGAGGCACCGTTGCGGGCGGCCTACGGCGGGCTGGGTGCATTGGGAGTGGGCGCGGACGCAGGGCAGGCCGCCGCGCTGCTGGCCCGATCCCTGTTGGCCCAGGGCCGCGTGGACGAAGCCGACGAGATGGCCCAGGCCAGCGAAGCCCTCGCCGGCCAGAACCTGAAGACCGCCATCGCCTGGCGCTCGGCCCGAGCCGAGGTGGGCGCCGCCCGCGGTGACGCCGCCGCGGTCGCCATCGCCGCGGAGGCCGTCGCCATCGCCGCGGGAACCGATCTCGTGCTCGACCACGCCGACGCTTGCGCGGCCCTGGCCAGGGTTCGCGACATCGCCGGCGATCCCCAGGGAGCGGCCGCCGCTCGCCAGGAGGCGTCCGATCTCTACGCGGCCAAGGGCGCTACGGGCCTCGCCGGGCAGGAGCCGGCGCCACCCGCCCCGGCCCCCGACGAGGCTCCGTCCGACGAAGCCGACAACCAGGCGACGAGGCTGACGAGACAGGCCTGCGCGCTGATCACCTCGGGCGACATCGACGCCATCGGCTCCCTCACCGGGAACGACTACGTCTCGGTCGATCGCCGGTTGGGGATGGCGAACCGGATCGCGGGACACGCCGAGAACGTGGCGGCGATGCAGGTGTTCCACGAGGTGCTGCACGGGGCCACCTACGACGTGGCCGCCGTGATCGCCCAGCGAGGCGAGCGGTTGTCGCTCCTCCGGGCCGCCGCCATCGGCCGGTTCACGACGGAGTTCCTTCTGGTGGCGGAGTACGACACCGACGGAAGGTCGTCGTACTCGTGCGTCTTCGATCCCGACGACCTCGACACCGCGCTCGGGGAGCTCGAGGCCAGGTACGCCGCGTCGCGGAGCCTCGCGTCCGCCCCGGGCGAGCTGAGCCCGCGGGCGGAGAACGAGACCACCGCGATGATGGCGAGGTTCAACGAGCTCCTCGGGCGCGGGGAGTACGACGCCATGGCTCAGCTCCTCACCGAGGACTTCGTGAGGGTCGACCGGCGTCACGGGCTGTCCGACAGGACAACGCTCCGTCGGGAGGACTACATCGCCGCGCTGCGGGCGCTGGCCGACGTGGGGCTGAGGTGGATCTCCACCCGCCCGATCGCGGTCCGCGGCCAGCGTCACTCCCTGAACCAGGCCCACTTCGAGAGCGCCGGAGGCGACGAGCTCCGGATCCTGGCCACCGTCGACGCCGATGCGTCAGGGCGGGCCTGCCACTCGGTGCTGTTCGACGCGGACGACCTCATGGCCGCGCTGGACCAGCTCGACGAGGCCTTCCTCGCGGGTGAAGGAGCCGCGAGCGCGCCGGCGATCCAAGCGTCACGTCGCTACCACCTGGCCTATGCCGAACGAGACTTCGACGCCATCGAGGCGATGCTCCACCCCGACTTCGCCTCAGTGGATCACCGCCGCCTGGGATTCGGCACGCAGGATCGGGCCGGGTGGATCGAACGGGACCGCAGCCACGTCGCGGTGACACCCGACTCGGTCAACGTGCCGCGGACGATGCACGTGTCGGGCAACGTCTCCCTGAAGTCACACGACCAGTACGGCACCACGCCCGACGGCAGCGTCTACGAGTGGCCCCTCCACGGCGTTTCGATGGTCGACGACCACGGCCTCATCACTCGGGTCGAGATCTTCGACGACGACGACTACTCGGCGGCGGTGGCCCGATTCCGCGAGTTGAGCCGCGACCCGCGCCCCTCGGATCCGCGCTCGCCGGGGGCTGAGAACGTGGCCACCCGCAACGCCGACCGTGTGGCGGGCCTGGCCGCGGCCGACCGGTTCGACGAGATCGAGGCCCTCATCTCGCCGAGCTACGTGCGCTACGACCATCGGCGCGGCACCCCGGCCCCCACGGCCCACGGCCCCGCCGACTGGATCGCCTTCACCCGAGCCACCCACGAGGTCGGGTTCGGCGAGATCCGCCTGGAGCACCTCGTCGTCCGCGGCGAGCGGCTCCGCCTCACCCGCCTCGAGGTGCGGGCCCCGGACGGACGCGAGATCGTCTTCTTGGGCGTGTACGAGGACGACGACCACGGGCGACTCGTCTACGGCGCCCACTACGACGAAGACGACCTCCCCCGCGCGATGGCGGAGCTCGACGCCCGCCACCTCGCGGCAGTGGGGATGCGAGACGGAGCGGGACGGCGGACCCCGCTCGTGGAGAACACGGCGTCGCGCATCGGCCATCGAGCCGCCGAGCACATCGCCACCGGCGACATGGACCAGCTCGCCGTGCTCCTCGCCGAGGACGCCGTGATCCTCGACCCTCGACCGATCATCGGTGTCGACCTCATCGGCCGAGACGCCATCGTGGCCAACTACCGCGTCAACACGGAGCTGGGCCTCGCCCGGGTGAGCGCGCAGACCCTTGCGGTCCGCGGGCAGCGCCTGGCGCTCCTCCACGTCACCACCCGGTTCGGGGAGGACTTCGAGCAGGCGGTGCTCGCGATCTTCGAGATCGACGAGACCGGACTGGGCACGCGCACGGTCTTCCTCGGCGATCACGACCTGCAAGACGCGCTCG
>JANOQG010000241.1:0-4240 GCA_031422255.1 Actinomycetes bacterium
CTGGGGGTGTTCAGCCCGGGGAACATCCCGGCGGGGGAGTACAACCTCGGCATCGCGTGCACGCTGGGCACGGCGTCCGCCACCCAGCTCGACAAGTTCTGGAACGTGACGGTGACGATCGCCGTAGCCGCCGGCGACGAACCGGCGGGAGTGACATGGGCCATCGATGAGGGCTCGACGACCACCACCACGACCGCCGGTGGCACCACCACCACCACGACAGGCGGCGCCACAACCACGACCACGGCCGGCGGAACCACGACCACCACGGATGGCTCGACGACGACCACCCTTGACGACGGCTCGACGACCACCACGGTGTTCGGGGGTGGCTCGCCCACGGGAACGTCGGTGGCCGGCTCGATCATCTCGTTGCCCGTGACGGGGAGCTCGACGATGTCGCTCGTCGTCTGGTCGCTGCTCCTGGTGATCTTCGGCCGGATCGCGCTACTGCTCGGCCGTCCGCCACGGGTGCGTCCCGCCCGCGCATGACTGCCGTCACCGCCGACGCGTCCGCCCGCCCGGGTTGGCGGGCCCGCCGTTCGGGTGTGGAGCTCCCGGCGCTGAGCTCGCGCTTGCAGCTCGCGCGCGCCGCCCTCGTCGTCGTCTTCGTGATCTCCCTCAGCCTGCTGATCGAGCTCCTCATCGCAGGCAACCTCCAACAACGCGCCGCGCAGCAACGCGCCTTCGATCGCTTTCGCAGCGAGCTGGCCCTCGGCACCGCCCCAACGGGGCCAACCATCGAGGGCCGTCCGCTGGCCTTGGGCACCCCGGTCTCGTACCTCGAGATCCCATCGATCGGGCTACGCCAGGTCATCGGCGAAGGCACCACCCCGGCCGTCTTGTTCTCCGGCCCCGGTCACCGACGGGACTCGCCGCTGCCTGGCCAGGAGGGCACCAGCATCGTGCTCGGTCGGCGCGCGGCCTTCGGCGGGCCGTTCGCTCGCATCAGTGAGCTGCGCGGAGGCGACCTCATCCACGTCACCACGGGGCAGGGAGAGTTCGACTACCGGGTCATCGGGGTTCGCCACGAGGGCGACCCCGTGCTGGAGCCGGTCGAGAGCGGCGACGGTCGACTGCTGATCGCCACGGCCGCCGGTCGCCCCTTCATGCCGGAGGGGGTGCTTCGAGTCGACGCCGACCTCGAGACCGCTGCGGTCGGCGGGGCCGCACCGCTCGTCGGCAGCGGTGGCCTCCCGCCGTCGGAGCAGATGATGGCTGGCGACTCGAGCACCCTCTGGGCGTTGGCGCTCTGGCTGCAGCTGCTGACGCTCGTCGCCCTCGCCGCGGTCTGGGCCTGGCATCGCTGGGGCCGGGCCAAGGCCTGGGTCGTGTTCCTCCCGCCGCTCCTGCTCGTCGGGATCTCCACCGCCGGCGAGGCCGCCCGGCTGATGCCGAACCTGCTGTGACCCAGGAGCCCACGATCTGATGTCCACCCACGACCTCACCCCATCGAGCGCCCGGGCGACCGGACAACGACTGCCCGAAGGCACCTCGTTCACGGACGCATCCGTGGTGCAGCTCATCAGCGGGGATCCCGGTGCCGCTGACGCGCTCGTGGTTCCGCTGCACTCCGCCACCGTCGTGCTCGCCGGTGACCGCATCGCAGCGGTCGAGGGCGAGATCGAGTGGTCCTGGCTGGTGGAGGATCTCGAGGCGGTGCACCATGCGCCCGACGGCCTGTGGTCGATCCTCGTGGTTCCTGGCGTGCCTGACTACGGCGTCGCCGTGAGCGCGGAGCACGTCGGAGCGTTCCGGCGGTCCCTCGACCATCTCCGGTCGGTTGCGATGGTGACGCCCATCGAGCACGAGCCCCTGCCCGTCACCCCACCGTCGGTCCTCCCCTCCCTGCCGATCGAGCCGATCGGTCGGCCCGACGACACGGTCGTGGTGGACCTCGACGTCGGGCCCTTCGCCTTGCCGATCGAGCCCGCCCGGGTGCCGCCCGTCGTCGCCAGAGACTTCGTCGTGGACTGGGACGCTCAGGCGATGCCGGAGCTCGAGGCTGAGCAGCGCAGCGGTCGAGACCGGTCCCGGTCCCGTCCCTCAGAGGTCCGCCCCTCGTCCGATCACCCGGTGCCGGACGCTCCTTCGCTGGCAGGCCTCGAAGCGCGCGAGATCTCGGCGTGGTTCGGTACGCACAACGTCCTCGACCGCGTGTCGCTCGAGATGCCAGCGGGTCAGGTCACGGCCCTGATCGGCCCATCGGGCTGCGGGAAGTCCACCTTCCTGCGAATCCTGAACCGGATGCACGAGCTGATCCCGAGCGCCGCCATGGCAGGTGAGGTGCTCCTCGACGGAGAAGACGTGTACGACCCGGCCCGAAAGCTCACCGACGCGCGCCGGCAGATCGGCATGGTGTTCCAGAAGCCCAACCCCTTCCCAGCCATGTCCATCTACGACAACGCTGTCGCGAGCTTGCGGCTCACCGGCACCAAGGCGAGCACGGCCGAGAAGGACGAGCTGGTGGAGACCTGTCTCAGCAAAGCCGGTCTTTGGAACGAGGTGCGAGACCGCCTGCGCCAGCCAGGTGGGGGGCTGTCGGGCGGGCAGCAGCAGCGCCTGTGCATCGCTCGAGCGCTGGCCATCAGGCCACGGGTGCTGCTCATGGACGAACCGTGCTCCGCTCTCGACCCCACCTCCACCCGCCGGATCGAGCAGACGATCCAGGAGCTGGCGAGCGAGGTCACCATCGTGATCGTCACGCACAACATGCAGCAGGCGCAGCGTGTGTCCGACCGCTGTGCGTTCTTCCTCGCCGAACAGGGAACCCCCGGTGTCATCGTTGAGCACGGTCCCACAGACGTCATGTTCGGCCGGCCCCAGGACCCCCGAACCAACGACTACGTGAACGGACGGTTCGGTTAGGTGCCCGGGAGATGGCGCCTTGAACAGACCCCGGAAGTCTTCACTTCGGGGCCACGCTGCCGACGGACGGGCTCGTCATAGTTCGGTTCGTGCGGCGAGACAGACGTCGTGCCTTCCGGTCGAACCTCGGCCGGATGCAACCCGTAAAGGGGATCGATTTGCATAGGTTGACGAACTTCCTGAGGCCCAAGCGGTCGAAGGTGACGGCCGCAGTACTGGTCGCCGCAAGCTTGGTTGGTCTGGTTGCCACCGGCGACCCGTCCTCCGCCGATCCGAAGCAGTTCTCCGCCGCCGTTGGTGTCGGCTCCGACACCACACAGGACATCCTGAACGCGCTGGCCGGTCATGCCAACAGCAACAACTTCACGCCGGCCCAGAGCTCAGCGGCATCGGGCAAGCGGCAGATCGCATCGTGGGACGCCCTCGGCACCCCATGCATCACCCCCAAGGCTCCGGGCGCGACGATCCTTCGTCCGAACGGCTCCACCGTCGGACGCCGGGCCCTCAGCCGGGCGATCGATGGCGGCACCTTCGGGGACGCCACCTGTGGCATCAAGCCCGTGTCCGGTCTCGTGCAGTTCGCTCGCTCCTCGGCGGGTCCGAGCGGCAGCGGTACGGACCTCACGTACATCCCGTTCGGCCGGGACGCGCTCAGCTTTGCGTACTACGCCAACGGCGTGACGCCCGTGACGACGCTCACGAGTGCGCAGCTCACCTCGCTGTTCTCCACCGGCCCGCAGACCATCGGCGGCGTGGAGATCGTCCCCTGCAGCATCCAGGTTGGCTCGGGCACGTTCGCGTTCTGGAACACCGCGCTTGGTGTCACCGCAGCCCAGATGGCGACCGCCACCACCACGTGTGGCGCCACCATCCAGGAGAACGACGCCCTGGGCCTCGCCACGCGCGGACAGCAGCCGGCTTTCGCAGGCAAGCAGCTCGTCATCGGGTTCTCGGCGGCGAACTTCATCTCCCAGTCGAACGGCGTGGCCGCCAGCCAGCTGGCTCCCGGGGTCGACCTCGGTGCCATCGATGCGCTGGGCAAGCCCTACGCGGGCGTGGCACCGAGCACGACCCCCTCGGCGACGTTCTACGCGAGCACCACCTACGGCCGCGATGTCTACAACGTGCTGCCCAGCACGATCGTGGACGGCCTCGGTAACAACGACCTGAAGACGCTGTTCGTCGGCCCGACCTCCGCGGTGTGCGCGGCCTCGGCGACCGTCAACGCCTTCGGCTTCCTCAGCATCGCCGGTTGTGGTGCCACAACCCTCCGCGGCCCGCTCGTCGCCTAGCGCGCCGACGGACCGTCCGAACCCCATCGAACCATTCGAACCCAAAGGACTGCTCACATGAAGCGAACCCCCAAGCGGGT
>JANOQG010000242.1:0-2776 GCA_031422255.1 Actinomycetes bacterium
CGGGCCATCTCCGGCCTGCGAATTGAGTAGCTGACCTGGGCAAACGTGCATTGGTGCCAGAGCTCGCGTGACTCGGAGGGCTTCGGCCCCCGACGGCCTCGGACTGGTTTGGTCTCGCTCCAAATTGTGACGGGCGAGACGGCGCCATCTGTCCGCTCGTCGGGCGCCGTCGTCCCTGACCTTGACTCGGTAGCCGGCGACCCCAGCTTCCGATCGATGAGGTCCTCATCGCTCGGTACGATCCGGCAGCGCGATCACTGAAGGGGGCGCCGCGGATGGGGTGCGGGCGGTGCGGGGCGGAGAACCGAGCGGAGGCCCGCTTCTGCGGTGAGTGCGGCGCTGGTCTCGCCCAGCGCTGCGGGGCCTGCGCCGTGGAGCTTCGCGACGGTGCGCGGTTCTGCGATGAGTGCGGCACGCCCACAGCGGCTGGCGAGTCCTCCTCGGTGCCGGCGGTCGGCGCGGTGCGCAAGACCGTCACCGTCGTCTTCTGCGATCTCGGCGGCTCGACGGGCTTCGGCGAGCGAGTGGATCCGGAGGTGTCCCGCGAGGTGATGGCCCGCTACCACGCCCTCCTCCAGGCGGTCATCGACGAGCAGAACGGCACCGTCGCCAAGTTCATGGGCGACGGCATGATGGCGCTCTTCGGCATCCCGGAGATCGCCGAGGACGATGCAGGCCGAGCCGTCCTCGCCGGGCTCGAGGCCCAGACGCGGTTCGCGGCGTTCGCTGCCGAGATCGCCGCCCAGCACGGAGAGGCGTTAACGCTGCGCGTGGGCGTGAACACCGGCGAGGTCGTCCTCGCGGAGGGCGATGCTGATCTCGTCGGGGACGCCCTCAACGTGGCCGCCCGGCTCGAGAAGGCGTGCCGGCCCGGTCAGGTGCTGGTGGGGGAGGAGACCTGGCGGCTCACCCGGAGCGACTTCGGCTACGAGCCCTTGGGCGAGGTGTCGGTGGCGGGTCGCGTCGAGCCGGTCGCCGTCTTCGAGCTTGTCTCCGACGCGCAGGACGAAGCGCACGGGTCAGCGCCGTTCGTCGGGCGCGAGGCCGAGATCGGTCGCCTTCGGTCCGCCTTCGACGACGCGGTCACGACGTCGTCGGCCCGGTTTGTGACCGTGCTCGGTTCGCCGGGGGTCGGCAAGACCCGCTTGGCGCGCGAGCTGGTCACGTCTCTCGGAGACGCCGTCACGGCGTTCGACCTCCGCTGTGACCGAGCGGGCGACGCCACCCTCGCCCCCGCCATCGAGCTGACCCGCGTCGCCGCTGCGCTGGGGGATGGCCTCGAACCCGGGGAGACGCGAGCGCGCCTGGGCGAGCTGATCTCCACCGGGGTGAGCGAGCGCGATCGCGTGATCGACGGGCTGATGGGCATCGTCGGGGCGGCGCCCGCCCGCTCGACCGAGGAGACGTTCTGGGCCTTCCGCCGTCTGATCGAGACCCTCGCGGCTGACCGCCCCGTGGTGGTGGTCATCGACGACATCCAGTGGGCGGAGTCGCTGCTGCTCGACCTCCTGGAGCACCTCGCCGAGTGGGTCCGAGAGGTGCCGGTCCTGCTCGTTGGCTTGGCCCGCCCGGAGCTGCGCGACGTCCGACCTGCGCTGGCCGAGGTCGGGCGGCGGATGGCGGATGTCGTCGCCCTCGACGGGCTCGACGCGTCGGCCACCGAGCTGCTCGCGGCCCGCCTCCTCGGCACTGATCATCTGCCGGCGGAGCTGGTTGCCCGGCTGCCGGCCTCCACCGACGGCAACCCGCTGTTCGTGCGGGAGCTCGTGCGCATGCTGGTGGACGACCACGTGATCGAGCGGCGCGGCGACACCTGGGAGCTGGCCATCGACGCTGACGCGGTGGAGGTGCCCCCGACGATCCAGTCGCTGCTCGCCGTGCGCATCGAGCGGCTGCCGGTGGACGAGCGGTCGCTGCTCGAGCTCGCCTCGGTGGTGGGCACCGAGTTCAGCCTGGGGGCGCTGCGGGACCTGGCTGACTCGTCCGAGCCGGTCGACCTCTTGCTCGAGCGGTTGCGGCGCAAGGAGCTCGTCGAGCCGACGGGCGCCTACTGGGGCGATCAGCCGGTGCATCGCTTTCATCACGTCCTCATCCGAGATGCGACGTACCGGCGCCTGCTCAAGCGCACCCGGGCCGAGCTTCACGAGCGGGTAGGGCAGTGGACCGACGCGGCGGCCGCGGGGATCCTTGGCGAGCACGAGGCCGTCATCGCCTTCCACTACGAGCAAGCCCACGAGTACCGGCAGCAGCTCGGTCCGCTCGATGACCACGCCCGCTCACTGGGCCGCCGGGCGGCGGGGCTGCTCACGGTCGCCGCCGAGCGCGCCCTCGAGCGCGACGACCTGGCCGCGGCGGGCGCCCTCGCCAAGCGTGCCCTCGCCCGCCTCGACGTGGATCAGGACGACGAGCGATCTCAGCTGCTGCTGGTGGGCTGCGAGGCGCTGCTGTCGTCCGGCGATGTGACGGCGGCGCGGCCGATGGTCGACCAGCTCACCGAGCTGTCCGCCGCTGACAATCGCCTGGCGGCGTGGGCGACGTGCTTCGGTGCCCAGATGGTGAGCCTCACCGACCCCGACGGCATCGTGGCTGCCGAAGCGGCCGTCACGGAGGCCGCGACAGCACTCGAGTCGGTCGGCGACGGTGCCGGTCAGGCCAAGGCCCACCTGGTGCGGGCGAACCTGCTCGCCCGGCTCGGTCGGGTGGCCACCTGCGAGGGCGAGCTCGACCTCGCCCTGGCCGCCGCGCGAGCCGCCGATGATCGGCGCCGTGTCATCGC
>JANOQG010000243.1:0-2758 GCA_031422255.1 Actinomycetes bacterium
CCCGATCCCATGCCTGGATCATCGGCTGGGGAGCGAGGCCGAACGAGGAAGCGAGCATCGCTGTCGCCGTGATCGTCGAGGGACAGCCCGGTGCCAGCGAGCAGACCGGCGGCCGAGTGGCGGCTCCGATCGCGCGGGCGATCATGGCTGCGTACCTTTCGGGCTCGTGACGCCCCGCGCGGCACAGCCGACCACCCGGTCCGACGTAGTCTGATTTTCGCATGTCAGACCCCGGAACCACCGTCTTCAACGGGCGTTACGAGCTACACCGCCGTCTCGGCCGCGGGGGCATGGCGGAGGTTTTCCTCGCCCGAGACCAGCTGCTCGATCGGCCCGTCGCCGTCAAGGTCCTGTTCCCAGAGTTCGCCACCGACCCCGCCTTCGTGGAGCGATTCCGTCGCGAAGCAACGGCGGCCGCCAACCTGAATCACCCGAACATCGTCGGCGTGTACGACTGGGGTGAGGCCGACGGCACGTACTTCATCGTGATGGAGTACGTAGACGGTCGCAGTCTGTCGGAGATCCTCCGCGCCGAAGGTCCCCTCCATCCAGACCGCGTCGCCGACGTGGGAGCCGACGTGGCGGCCGCCCTCGGCTTCGCTCACCGCAACGGCGTCGTGCACCGCGACGTGAAGCCCGGGAACGTGCTGCTCACCCAGGCAGGCCAGGTGAAGGTCGCCGACTTCGGAATCGCTCGCGCCATCGCCACAAGCACCGACGACAACCTCACTCAGGTGGGGACCGTGATGGGCACCGCCACCTACTTCTCACCGGAGCAAGCACGGGGCGAGCCGGTCGACCCGCGCTCCGACATCTACTCCCTTGGCTGTGTCCTCTACGAGCTGGTCCTCGGACGGCCCCCGTTCGCGGGCGATTCCCCCGTGGCGATCGCGTACAAGCACGTGCAGGAGTCGCCGATCCCCCCGCGGCAGGTCAACGTCGACATCCCCGAGGCGGTCGAGGCGATCATCCTCAAGTGCCTGGCCAAGAACCCCGTGAATCGGTATCCCTCCGCCGAGGATCTTCGGGCCGACCTGCGGCGCTTCCGCGAAGGCCATCGGATCCTGGCCGAGCCCGTGATGCCCACCACCACGATCCCAGCCGTCACAACTGCCGAGCCTCCGTACGTCAACGACGAGGTGGAGGATGACGAACCGCAGCGCTCCTCGGCCCTGTTCATCGGGGCGCTCACCGCGCTCCTCATCCTGCTCGCCGGGATGCTCTTCCTCCTGGCCCGCGCACTCGGCGTCGGCGACACAAAGGATCCGCTCGTCGCTCAGGTCGAGGTACCCGACGTCATCGACGAGACGATTGAACGAGCTCAAACCATCCTCGAGGCCAAGAACCTCAAGGTCTCCATCGTGCAAGAGGCGAACGACGACAAGGCCGAAGGCATCGTGTTCGGCCAGAACCCCGACAGCGGCAAGAAGGTGGACGAAGGCACCACGGTGGAGCTCAAGGTGAGCAGCGGATCTGAGGCAATCGCGGTCCCCGACGTCATCGGATCGCAGATCGACCAAGCCCGACTACGCCTCGCGGTCGAGGGGTTCACCAACATCCGCGAAGAGCCGACAGTCGACGAAGCGGCTCCTATCGGCGAGGTCGTCGACCAGGACCCCGGACCCCAAGATGAAGTGCCCAAGGACACGGAGATCGTTCTGTTCGTGTCGAGCGGCCCCGCCGACCGTCCGATCCCGAACGTCGTGGGGCGCCCGGTCGCCGAGGCGTCGAACCTTCTTGGCCAGGCCGGGTTCACCGTCAGTCAGACGAGCGAAGCTTCCGCCACTGTGGACGAAGGGTTCGTGATCCGCACCAACCCCTCCGAGGGAACGGTCACGCCCAAGGGCACCACGGTCATCGTGGTGGTTTCGAGCGGCCCGGCGGAGGAGACCGTCCCATCGGTGGAGGGTCTGACGGAGGCCAACGCCATCAACACCCTCAACTCCAAGGGCTTCCAAGCCGTCGTGTCCGACGAAACTGAAGCCACGATCGACCCCACCGAAGACGGTCGTGTCTTCTCACAGACCCCCGGGCCCAACACGACCGCGAACGCGGGCTCCAAGGTGACGATCATCCTCTACCGCTTCGAAGCCGTTCCGCCCTGACGGCGGTTGGCCTCCGGCTCAGACGGTGGCGCCCGCAACCTGACGCAGGAAGTTGCGCACCAGGTCATGCCCACCGGTGGTCAGAATCGACTCCGGGTGGAACTGCACGCCCTCGACTCCGAGCTCCCGGTGGCGCAACCCCATCACGATGCCATCGTCGGTCTCCGCGGTGATCTCGAGGCAAGCGGGAACAGACGCTCGGTCGACCACGAGCGAGTGATAGCGGGTGGCCTCGAACGGGTCCGGCAAGCCCTCGAACACACCAACACCGACGTGATGCACGAGTGAGGTCTTGCCGTGCATGATCTGTGGAGCCCGCACCACCTCGCCGCCATACACCTGCCCGAGGCACTGGTGGCCGAGACACACACCAAGCACGGGCACCTGGCCAGCGAAGGTGGTGATCACGTCGTTCGACACTCCAGCATCGTTCGGCGTGCCCGGCCCTGGCGAGATCAGCACCGCGTCGGGCACGAGCGCCACGAGCTCCGCGACCGTGTGCTGATCGTTGCGTACGACGATGGGGTCGGCCCCGAGCTCCCCCAAGTACTGCACGAGGTTGTAGACGAAGCTGTCGTAGTTGTCGATCACGAGCACGCGGGTTGCCACGACCGCCGACGGTAGCGGTCGCAGCGTCGGCGACCCAAGGGGTT
>JANOQG010000244.1:0-14629 GCA_031422255.1 Actinomycetes bacterium
CTCGAACGGGCCGAGCATGTCGTCGATCCGGAGCTCCGCTACCTTCGCCACGAGGCGATTGTAGACGCCTGAGTGACCGAGATGCTAACTAGCGTTCGGCGACGGCAGCCGAATTGCTGCAGGTCAGAGTGCTTTCGAGCCCGAGAGGAGAGTCGAACTCCTGACCTACGCATTACGAGTGCGTTGCTCTACCAACTGAGCTACCCGGGCGGGACGGGAGACGTTACCCGAGGCGACCCACTAGTCGACAAGGCCCTATCGGTCGAGAGCGGGAAGCCGGGCGAGGAGGGCCTGGAGGAGCAGGGACTCGTTCGGGAACCGCTCGAGGGCCAGCGCGGCCCGCTCGATCCGATGGATGGCGTCCACGACCTGGTCGGCATGGCGCGCATCGGCCAGCGCGTCTCGATACGCGCCGGCGAAGGTGGCCAGAGCAAAGCGCAGCTCGGCCGTGCGATGCCGGCGGACCTCGCGCTTGTGACGATCCTCCAGGTCCTTCTTGCCGCTCCCGCGCTGGCCGTAGCGCTCGATGCGCTCCTGCAGCTCCACGACTTCCTGCGCGTGGCGCTGATCGATCATCACCTGTGCGTCGTCGATCAGGGCCTTCACCTCTAGCGCGATCTCTGCGGCGCGGGCTCCGGTGCCGTTGAGACGGGCGGGCATGGCGTGCAACGCCTCCGCGCGCACGGCAAAGCGGGCGTCGGTGGCGAGCAGGCGAGCCCGATCGAGGTCGCCGGCAGAAGCCGCTGCGACGCTGCTCGCCTGGTCGGGGTCCACTCCCTCCGCGACGAGGCGCTCGACGACTGCCTCCAGCGGTACCGGCCCGAGGTCGATGCGCACCGACCGAGACGCGATCGTCACGAGCTCGGGGGGCACATCCTCGGCCAAGATCACGAAGTACGTCGACGCAGGCGGCTCCTCTACGTACTTCAGCAGGATCGCGCCGAACCGGTCGATGAGGTGGAAGTCCTCGAGCACGAGCACCTTGCGCCGGCCTTCGGCGGGCGACAACGCCGCCTTGGCAACGATGGCCTTAGCCGTGGGCACGTCGATGCGTCCCTGCGCGGTGGTGGCCTCGAACACCTGCAGATCCGGGTGCGTCTCGGCGAGAGCCAGCCGCACATGTCGCTCCGCCTCCTCGCCGGCGGAGTCGGCCGACAACAGCAAGGCCGCGAACGCCCGGGCGGCAGCCCGCTTGCCCGAACCCGAAGGTCCCACCAACAAGTACGAGTGCACGGGCGCATGGGCCGCAGCGGTCAGCTGAGCAATCGCGAACGGCTGCCCAACCACATCACCCCAAACATCCAGCGAAGACGCGACCGACACCGGTGCAGCATGCCAGCGATCGAGGAACCGAGCAGCCGCCTCGTGTCCGAGCCGCCCCCGCTTGGCTCCATCACACGAGATCTGGGAAGCGGATGGAGATGACTTGCCAGATCTGCTCGGCGACGGCCTCCTCGTCCTGGGTGCCATCGATGATCGCCCAGCGGTCGGGGTCCTCGATCGCCTGGCGGAGAAAGCCGTCGTGCACTCGCTGGTGGAAGGCGAGGCCGGCCGACTCCATTCGATCCTTCGACCGAGCGAGCCGCTGTTCCGCCGCGGACGGCGTCACCTCGAGAAGCAGCACCAGATCGGGCCAGAGGCCATCGGTGGCCCAGCGCGAAAGCTGCTCCACTTCGCCAGCGGGAAGCTGCCGCCCATACCCCTGATATGCCACCGAAGAGCCGGCGAAGCGATCGGTGATCACCGTGCGACCGGCCTCCATCGCGGGCCGGATCACCTCGGTCACGTGTTGCGCGCGGTCGGCCGCCATGAGCAGCGCCTCGGCCCGGTCGGTGATCTCGAGGGCCGCTGTGTCGAGCAGGAGCTGGCGGAGCTGTGCCCCGAGCACGGAGTCACCCGGTTCGAAGGTGAACAGCGCGCGGCCTCCGAGGCGGGAAGCGAGCCGTTGGGCCTGGGTGGACTTGCCGCTTCCCTCCCCTCCCTCGAACGCGATCAGGTAGCCGGTCATGCTTCTCCCTCGGGCTCTGGAACGTCGCGAGGGTCAAGGCCATGGCTGCGCTTGACCTCGGTGAAAGGGTTCGTGAGCCCCGAGACGAGGTCGGCGCCGTCCTGGAGCCGCCGCTCATCGAGGGCGGTCGTGCCTCTCGTGCGCGCGGGCGCCTCATAGGTCTGACCCGCACGAAGCGACTTCACCGCCAGGACACCCGCCCCGAGGATGATCACGCCAGCGAGCCAAAGGGTGAGTCGCACGCCGGGGATGGCAATGCTGACATCGCCAACGGAGATCGAGCTGTCGAGCAGTCGCTTGCTCAGCCCCTCGAGAGCCGCGGCGAGGAACGGGCCCACGGCGAAGGCGATCAGCACGCAAAAGCGCACGAGCGTGTAGAGGGCCGAGAAGATGCGCCCGCGCAGCTCGTCGTCCACGCTCTCGTGGAGCAGCGTGAAGCCGAGCACGTACACCGATCCTGCGCATACACCCATCATGCCGACGAAGAGCGCAGCGGGTCCGAGCGCGGACATGGATGCCGCGAGGATCAGGGCGAGGCCGGCCCCGAAGACCGACGTGGTGAACACCCGAGCCTTTGGGATGTGACGCTGGAACACCGACAGGAGCACCACGCCCACCGCCACTCCACAACCGAGCGCGAAGATCAGGAGACCGAAGCCGGCCGTGCCCGCGTCGAGTACCTCCTCCGCGAAGATCGGGCCGAGCGGCACGAGCATTCCGCCACCGATGAGCCCGGTCGCGAGACCCACGTTCACAGCCCTCACGACCGGGTTGATGAAGACGTACGACCATCCCTCCTTCAGCTCATGGAAGACCTGACCGAGGTCGAGGCGCCGCCCGCCAACCCTGGGCTTCCGCTCCACCTTCGGAAGCGTCAGCCTCGAGATCATGAAGGCCGACAGGAGAAACGTGCCGGCGTCCACATAGAAGGCGAGCCCCTCCTGGTTCGCATCGAAGACGTCAAGCGCGTCGATGTTCCCGATCGCTTTGCTGAACCCCGCGAGCAGTGAGAACAGACCAGCGGCGATGGGCATCGTGCCGTAGGCCGCGACGAGCGACAGCGAGTTGGCCGTGGTGAGGTGGCCCGGCGGCACGATGTTGGGAACCGATGCCTCCTTGGCTGGCGTCCACAGGAGCGTGAAGCACTCGAGCACCAGCGAGGCAACCACCAGCCCCCCCACCGTGTCGACGAACGGCAGGGTGACGAGCACCGCCGCTCGGCCGACGTCGCAGGTGACCATGACGCGCTTGCGGTCGAAGCGGTCGGCGACGACACCCGAGGCCGCCCCCAGGAAGAAGCCGGGGACGATGCGGGCCGCCATGACGACGCCCACCGCTGCAGCCCCGGAGGACTTACCGCCGATGCCAGCGGCCAACGAGGCGATGGCCAGGAAGCCGAGCCAGTCTCCGGTAGCCGAGGCCACCTGGGTAATCCAGAGGTGGAAGAACTGGGACGAGCCAAACATCCGCACGCGGAAACCAGGCTTGTCGCCATGGCCCACGGCGGGCGTTGGTTCGGTGGGTGCGTGAGGGTCCAGGCCTTCGAGCCCGGGCAGTGGCACCTGGCGCTCTTCCGCCATCCGGTCCACGTTAGGTGTCAGGTGCCGGAAGCCAGGCGATCAGGCATCGGCCGGCGGAGCGGCCTTCTTCGCGGGAGCCTTCTTCGCGGGAGCCTTCTTGGCCGCCTTCTTCTTCGTCGCTTTCTTGGCGGCCTTCTTCGCCGGCGCCTTCTTGGCTCCCTTGCGGGCCTTCTTCGCCGGCCCCGCATCGCGCCGGATCTGCAGCAGCTCGGAAGCGCGCTCGTTGGTGATGTTCTCGATCGAGTCGCCCTTGCGCAGGCTTGCGTTCGTCTCGCCGTCGGTGACGTACGGGCCGAAGCGACCGTCCTTCACCACCATCGGCTTCTCCGAGACGATGTCGTCGCCTAGCTCCTTGAGCGGCGGCGCGGGCGCCGTCTTCCGACGACCGAACTTCTTCGGCTCGGCGAGAACCTTCACCGCATCGTCGATCGTGACGGTGAGGAGCTGCTCCTCGGAGTCGATGCTGCGAGTTTCCGCGCCCCACTTCACGAAGGGCCCGTACCGGCCGTTGGCGGCGATGATCTCGCCGCCGTCCTCCGGGTGGGCGCCCACGACGCGCGGCAGCTGCAGCACCTGGAGCGCCTCGGCGAGCGTGAGGGTCGACAGCGACATCGTCTGGAACAGCGACGACATCTTCGGCTTCGTGTCGGGGGGCAACGTATCGGCATCACCGAGCTGCACGAAGGGCCCGAAGCGACCGCTCTTCGCGAACACGGGGAGCCCGGTCTCCGGATCCTCACCCAGGGGTTCGCCGCCCTTGGGAGCGGAGAGGATCTCCACGGCACGGTCGATGGTGAGCTCATCGAGCGGCAGGTCGTCGGGGATCGATGCCGTGTCCTCGCCGCGCCTCAGGTACGGGCCATAACGCCCGTTGCGCACGACGATGGGCTCGCCATTCCCATCCACGCCAAGCGGGATCGTGTTGATCGCTTCGGCGTTGGCCTCCTCGAGCGCCTTGTCTTTGAGTCCCTTTACGCCTGGCGAGCCGTTGCCGAACCAGAACTGACGGAGCCAGGGCACCCGTGCCTGACGCCCACCGGCGATCTCGTCGAGGTCGTCCTCCATGCGGGCCGTGAACTCGTAGTCGACCAAGTGGCTGAAGTGCTGCTCGAGGAGGCTCACCACTGCGAAGGCATCCGTGGTGGGCACGAGGGCCTGGCCCTTCTTCCACACGTAGCCGCGGTCCTGGATCGTTTGCATGGTGGACGCGTAGGTGGAGGGTCGGCCGATGCCCTTCTCCTCGAGCGTCTTCACGAGCGTGGCTTCGGTGTAGCGCGAGGGTGCTTGTGTGGCATGCCCGTCCGCCGTCACGAGCGGGTCCGGCAGAGCCTGGCCCTCCGTGAGGTTGGGAAGCTTCGCCGTGTCGTCGCCGGAGTCCTCCGCGGCGTCGTCACCACTGAAGCCGTACACGGCTTGCCAGCCGGGGAACGTGATCGTGCGCCCCGACGCCGTCCACTCCGTGGCGACGTCGGTGCTCGTGCGCGCTGCCATGCGCACCGTGACGGTGTTGCCGCGAGCGTCCGGCATCTGACTGGCCACAGTGCGCTGGTAGATGAGCTCGTAAAGACGGAGCTGGTCTCCCCGGAGCTCGGACCGGAGCTGGTCGGGGGTACGGAACGAGTCGCCGGCCGGCCGGATGGCCTCATGGGCCTCCTGCGCGTTCTTGCTCTTCTTGGCGTAGGTGCGGGGCGCGTCGGTCAGGTACTCCCGACCGAACTGACGCTCGATGACCTCGCGAGCGGCGGCGATTGCGGTGCCGGACAACGTGGTGCTGTCGGTCCGCATGTAGGTGATGTAGCCGTCCTCGTAGAGGCCCTGGGCCAGGCTCATCACCTGGCGGCTGCTCATGCGGAGTCGTGAGCCGCCAACCTGCTGGAGCGTGGACGTGATGAACGGGGGCTTCGGACGGGAGGTGTACGGCTTGGTCTCGATGCTCGTGACGCTGAACGCTTGGCCAACGAGGCCGGCGCGTAGCTGCTCAGCGCTCACTTCGTCGAGAACCGCGATGTCGTCCCGCTTGGTTTGGCCTTGCGCATCGAAGTCGCGGCCGCCTGCCACGCGGTGTCCGTCGATCGCGGCGAGCGATGCCGTGAAGGCGGGCTCGGTCGGGAAGGCCGCACTCAAGTCCCAGTAGCTGGCGGCCACAAAGGCCATCCGCTCTCGCTCCCGTTCGACCACCAGCCGCACGCTGGGCGACTGCACCCGGCCTGCGGAAAGGCCCGTGCGGATCTTGCGCCAGCACACCTCGGATACGGGGTAGCCGTAGAGGCGATCGACGATGCGCCGACTCTCCTGCGCATCGACGAGGCCGTAGTCGACGTCCCGGGATTCGTCGATGGCCCGCTGGATGGCGGCCTGCGTGATCTCGTGGAACACCATCCGCTTCACTGGAACGGTGGGCTTGAGCACCTCGAGCAGGTGCCAGGAGATCGCTTCGCCCTCCCGATCCTCATCAGTGGCGAGATAGAGCTGATCGGCCGCCTTCAGCGCCTTCTTCAGCTTGGCGATCGTCTCCTTCTTGCTGGCGTGCACCTCGTACTCCACGGCGAAGTCGTTGTCGACGTCGACGCTCAGGCCCTTGGCGGGCAGGTCACGGATGTGCCCCATCGACGCGAGCACGGTGAACTCGCCGCCCAGAAAGCCCTCAATGGTTCGGGCTTTGGCGGGGGACTCAACGATCACAAGCGGCTTGGCCACGGCGCAACAATTGCCCCGACACCCAGCACCTTGTCAAACAGTCACGCGACAGAATGGTCGCCATGGACCTCTCCGCCGCCCTCTCGTTCGTCCGTGATCACCGCAACGGAGTGCTCGTCACGCAGAAGCGAGACGGTCGCCCACAGCTGTCCAACATCATCTACGCCGGCGACGAAGCCGGGGTGATCCGCATCTCCATCACCGCTGATCGCGCGAAGGCGAAGAACCTCGCCCGCACCCCGATCGCCTCGCTCCACGTCACCCGTGACGACTTCTACGCCTATGTCGTGCTGGAGGCTGACGTCGAGCTCAGCGCCGTCGCCGCCGCTCCCGACGACGCAGCCGTCGACGAGCTCGTCGCGCTCTACCGGGCCATGGTCGGCGAGCACGACGACTGGGCCGCCTACCGCCAAGCCATGGTCACCGACCACCGCCTCGTCGCCCGCCTGACCCCCACGAAGGCCTACGGCATGCTCGCCTCCTAACCGCCACCCCCACCCCCACCCCAAACTGGCGTCAGATCTGGGCAGTGGACGCCCAAGATCGACGCCAGATCGGGTTCGGGCCTGACTCCGAACAAGGTTGGGTCTTGCGATAGCCGCTCGGCGGGACGAGCCTGGCTTGTCGCTTCCCCCGCTGTCTCTTCAGACGCGGAGGAATGCATGCCTGCCATCAACCCAGCCCTCGCGACCATTGCTCGCCGCCGCCACGGGGTCATCACCAAAGCAGACGCACTCGCCCATGACGTGACGGTCCATCAGCTCCGCCGCGGCGTGGAGCGGGGCGAACTCGAACGGCTCCATCCCGGGGTGTTCCGCGTCGCAGGGGCCCCTCGCACATGGCATCAATCACTGCTCCTCGGTGTCCTCGCCGGCGGCTCTACCGCGCTTGCCTCGCATCGATCAGCGGCCGTCCTGTGGGATCTTGACGGATGCCGGCGGGGTCGACCGGAGATCGCGACCGAGCGTCACCGTCGCGCTCGATACGAGCGTGTCCGATGCCATGAGAGCAAAGACCTGCGGCTGGCGAGTCCGACCGAACTCGAGGGGATCCCCTGCACGGGACTTGAGCGAACGATCGTCGACCTCGGAGCCGTTCTTCCTCCCGAACGGGTCCAGCAAGCAATCGACGACGCGATCCGGCGCCGCCTTTGCACCTGGGACGACCTGCTCCACACACTCGTCATGCACAGTCGCCGGGGTCGCAACGGCGTTGGCACGCTCCGAGCAATCCTTGAGGAGTGCTACGGCGAGCAGGTCCCTGACAGCCGATTCAACCGCCTCGTCCACCGACTGCTCGTCGACTCCGGGCTCCCCGCGCCCGAGTTCGAACACCGGGTGTTCGACGCGACTGGCAAGGAGATCGCCCGGGTCGATCTTGCCTTCCCCGGGCTCATGATCGCGATCGAGCTAGACAGCCGTAGGTACCACCTATCTGCGCAAGCCTTCGAGTCCGACCGCCCGCGTCAGAACAGGCTGGAACTCCAGGGCTGGCTCGTCCTCCGCTACACCTGGCGAACGTACGTGGACTCCCCGTGGGCAATCGTTGCCGAGGTGAGGGCGTCGGTCCGAGCCCGGACCCGCGGATTCATCTGAACTGGCGTCCGACTCGGGCGCCTCACGCCCCAAGTTGGCGCCAGTTCGGGTTAGGTGCTGTGGACACAGAAACCGGCGTCAGAAGTCGGCGTCGGTTGCCCCGTTCTGACGCCAGTTCGGGTTGGGTGGGTGGGTGGGTGGGTGGGTGGGGCTACAGGGTCTTGAGGAGGATGGCGTCGCCTTGGCCGCCGCCTCCGCAGAGCGCTGCGGCACCGAGGCCGCCGCCGCGGCGGGCGAGCTCCAGGAGAATCGTGAGGGCCACGCGGGTGCCCGACATGCCTACGGGGTGACCGAGGGCGATGGCGCCGCCGTTGACGTTGACGATGTCGTCGTTGATGCCGAGGTCGGCCATTGAGGCCAGGCCGACAGCGGCAAATGCCTCGTTCAGCTCGAACAGCGAGATGTCGCCGATGGACCGGCCAGCTCGCTCGGCCGCCTTCTTGATGGCTCGGGCCGGCTGAGTGAGCAAGGAGGGGTCGGGCCCGGCAACCTGGCCGTAGCCGACGATCTCGCCGAGGGGCTGCGTGCCGAGCTTCTCGGCGACGGCCTTCGAGGTGACGATCACAGCTGCACCGCCATCGGAGATCTGCGAGGCGTTGCCCGCGGTGATGTTGCCGGCATTGTCGAACGCCGGTCGAAGCCCAGCAAGCGACTCAGCGGTGGTGTCGCCGCGGACGCCTTCGTCTGTGTCGAAGGTGATCGGGTCACCCTTGCGCTGGGGGATCTCGACCTTCACGATCTCGTTATCGAACAGGCCATCCTTGGCGGCGCGGGCGGCCCGTTCGTGAGACTGAGCGGCGAGCGCATCCTGCGGCTCGCGGGCGAGACCCGCCGATGCCGCGTATTTCTCGGTTCCGGCGCCCATCGCCACCTGGTCGAAGGCACAGAAGAGGCCGTCGTACATCATCGAGTCGATGACCTTCTGGTCGCCGATGCGGTAGCCAGCGCGGGCCCCCGGGAGCAGATAGGGCGCCTGGGTCATCGACTCCATGCCGCCGGCCACCACGATGTCGGCCTCGCCGGATTGGATCATCTGGTCGGCCAGATGGATGGCGTTGAGGCCCGACAGGCACACCTTGTTGATGGTGCTCGCCGGAACGGAGAGGGGGATGCCGCCGTTGACGGCCGCTTGGCGTGACGCGATCTGACCGGCACCTGCCTGGAGCACCTGTCCCATGAAGACGTAGTCGACCTGCTCACCGGTGAGGCCGGCTCGTAGGAGCGCCTCCTTGATGGCAAACCCGCCGAGGTCAGCGGCGGAGAAGCCCGCCAGCGCACCCGACAGCTTGCCAATCGGTGTGCGAGCACCAGCCAAGATCACGGAACCAGCCATGTAACTTCCCCCAGAGAGACGTCAGGATGTGGTCCGGTCAGCGTACTGACGGCCTGGGCGGACCGGCCAGACGAAGGATCGGGGCTCAGCGCCAGGACCGCTCCATCGCAGGAACCATGCGGGGATGAGGCCGAGTTCGCCGCATCACGACCAGGGGCGCCTGGCGCGAGACCTTGCAAGGCAGGCGTGACGTCGAGCTACTCGTCAGGCGGAAACGTGAGGTCGACGGCGTGGGTGATGGCTGATGCCAGCATGTCATCGAGCCGGTTGAGCGAGGCGTTGCTGGGTGCCACGATGCGGGGGACCTCATCGTCGACGAGCCCCTCGGCTTCGACCTCGCGCTCGACCTCCGGGGGCAGCGTGCGGGCCGCGACCACGATGCCGGCCGCACGCTCCTCGGCAACGCTCAGGACGCGGCGGGCCTTCGCAACGAGGAGCTCCGCCTCCTGCTCCCGCTGACGGGCGTATCGCACGGCGTCCTCGCGGAGGCGGGTGGCATCGGCCTCCGCTGCGGCCAAGAGCAGCCTGGCGGCGGCCATCGCTCCCGCGACGTCAAGGGGCGCCTCCTCTGGTTGCTCACGCACGGTGTCGCCCATTGCCGCCTCTCGTGGTCCGCGCCGAATGGTAACGGCTGGCCCCCGCTGGCCGGGGATCGGTAGAGTGTCTCGACCTGCAGCGGGCCAACGTCGTCCCACCGCAGAGCTCTGGACCTGATCGCTGATCCACCGCTCACGGGGGAATGGAATTCAGATGTTGCCCACCAAGCAAGGCTTGTACGACCCGCGCTTCGAGCACGACGCGTGCGGAGTGTCCTTCGTGGCCGATCTCCACGGTCGCCGCAGCCACGAGATGGTCCGCCTCGGACTGGCCTCGCTCTGCAACCTCGACCACCGCGGCGCCACCAACGCTGAGCCAAACGTGGGCGATGGCGCCGGCATCCTCATCCAGGTGCCCGATCGCTTCCTGCGCGAGGTGGTGGACTTCGAGCTGCCGGCCCCCGGCGCCTACGCCACGGGCATGGTGTTCCTTCCGCGAGATCCCGATGCTGACGCAGCAGCGATGGCGGGCATCGAGAAGATCGCTGCCACCGAGGGTCTCCGCGTGCTCGGCTGGCGCGAGGTCCCGACCGACAACACCATGATCGGGCAGCAGGCGGCCGACGCGGAGCCGTCGTTCCGGCAGGTGTTCCTCACCGTGGCAGACGGTCACGCCCCGCTCGCCGACGTCGCGCTCGACCGCAAGTGCTTCGTGGTGCGCAAGCGGGTGGAGCACGAGCTCGACACCGGCGGCGAGCCCGTGTACTTCCCCAGCCTCTCGGCGCGGACGATGGTGTACAAGGGGATGCTCATCTCGTATCAGGTCGGGGCCTTCTTCACTGACCTCACCGATGAGCGCGTCGAATCGGCGCTGGCACTGGTGCACAGCCGCTTCTCCACGAACACGTTCCCGTCGTGGCCGCTCGCCCACCCCTACCGATTCGTCGCCCACAACGGCGAGATCAACACCGTGATGGGCAACGAGAACTGGATGCGCGCCCGGGAGGCGCTGCTCGAGTCGGACCTGATCGAGGGGCTCGATCGAGCCTTCCCCATCTGCACACCCGGAAGCTCTGACACCGCTCGCTTCGACGAGGTGCTCGAGCTGCTCCACCTCGGCGGCTACTCCCTCCCCCATGCGGTGCTCATGATGATCCCCGAGGCATGGGAGCACCACGAGTCGATGCCCGACTGGAAGCGCGACTTCTACCGCTTCCACGCCTCGGTGATGGAGCCGTGGGATGGGCCGGCCTCGATCGCCTTCACCGATGGCACGGTCATCGGCGCGGTGCTCGACCGCAACGGGCTCCGTCCGTCTCGGTACTGGGTGACCGAAGACGGCCTCGTGGTGATGGCTTCGGAGGTCGGGGTGTTGCCGATCGATCCCGCCACGGTGGTGCAGAAGGGTCGCCTGCAACCGGGCCGCATGTTCCTGATCGACACCAACCTCGGCCGCATCGTTGGCGACGACGAGATCAAGGAAGCACTCGCCACGCAGCAGCCCTACGGCGAGTGGCTCCACGCCGGACTCGTGCACCTCGACGACCTCCCAGGCCGCGACTTCCTCACACCGCAGCACGCCTCCGTGGTCACGCACCAGCGCGAGTTCGGCTACACCTCCGAGGAGCTCAAGATCCTCGTCGCGCCCATGGCTCGCACCGGTGCCGAGCCGATCGGCTCGATGGGCACCGACACCCCCGTGGCCGTGCTCTCCGAGCGCCCGCGCCTGCTCTTCGACTACTTCCAGCAGCTCTTCGCGCAGGTCACGAACCCCCCACTCGACGCGATCCGCGAGGAGCTCGTCACCTCGATGGGCGGCACCATCGGACCCGAGTCGAACCTGCTCCAGCCGGGTCCCGCGTCCTGCCGGCAGGTGGTGCTCCCGCATCCGATCATCTCCAACGCGCAGCTCGCAAAGCTCCTGTACATCAACGACGACAACGACATGCCGGGCTTCAAGCCCTTCGCCATCGATGGCCTCTACCGGGTAGCCGAGGGCGGCGACGGCCTGCGGCGCGCGCTCGAGGAGGTCCGCGGCAAGGTGAGCGACGCCATCGCCGACGGATCCACGCTCATCGTGTTGTCCGACCGCTACTCGTCCGATGAGCTCGCACCGATTCCGTCGCTGCTCCTCACCGCAGCGGTACACCACCACCTCATCCGCGAGCGGACTCGTACGCGGGTAGGCCTCGTCGTCGAATGCGGTGACGCCCGCGAGGTGCACCACATGGCGTTGCTCATCGGATACGGCGCCGCGGCCATCAACCCCTATCTCGCCTTCGAGACGATCGAGGACCTGATCGACCAAGGCGTGATCACCGGCATCAGCAAGCGCCAAGCCGTGAAGAACTTCGCCAAGGCCAGCACCAAGGGCGTGCTGAAGATCATGTCGAAGATGGGCATCTCCACGGTGGCCTCCTACACCGGCGCCCAGGTGTTCGAAGCGATCGGGTTGTCCGCCGACCTCGTCGACGAGTACTTCACAGGCACCACGAGCAGGATCAGCGGGGTGGGCCTCGATGTGGTCGCTGAGGAGGTGGCCCAGCGACACCGCTTCGCGCACGCCACTCGCAATGCGGAGGCCGCGCATCGCGACCTCTGGGCGGGGGGCGAGTACCAGTGGCGTCGCGACGGCGAGTACCACCTGTTCAACCCGGAGACGGTGTTCAAGCTCCAGCACGCCACGCGCACCAAGCGCTACGAGGTGTTCAAGGAGTACACGGGTCGCGTGGACGACCAGGCCCGTCGGCTCGCAACCCTGCGCGGCTTGTTCGACCTCGACAGCCACGACCGGGCCGCGATTCCCATCGAGGAGGTCGAGCCGGCGAGCGCCATCATCCAGCGCTTCTCCACCGGGGCGATGAGCTACGGCTCCATCTCAATGGAGGCCCATCAGACGCTGGCCATCGCATGAACCGAATCGGTGGCAAGTCGAACACCGGCGAGGGAGGCGAGGATCCGGAGCGACTGCACGACCCGGCGAGGCGCAGCGCCATCAAGCAGGTGGCATCGGGCCGCTTCGGCGTGACGTCGGAGTACCTCACCAATGCCGACGACATCCAGATCAAGATGGCGCAGGGTGCCAAGCCCGGAGAGGGGGGCCAGCTCCCTGGGGGCAAGGTGTACCCCTGGATCGCTCGTACCCGGTACTCCACTCCCGGGGTGGGCCTGATCTCGCCTCCGCCGCACCATGACATCTATTCGATCGAGGATCTCAAGCAGCTCATCCACGATCTGAAGAACGCCAACCCGGCCGCTCGCGTGCACGTGAAGCTCGTTGCCGAGGTCGGTGTCGGCACTGTGGCCGCCGGCGTGTCGAAGGCGAAGGCCGACGTCGTCCTCATCTCAGGCCACGACGGCGGAACCGGCGCCAGCCCACTCAACTCGCTGAAGCACGCCGGCGCACCATGGGAGCTCGGCTTGGCGGAGACCCAGCAGACCCTTCTGCTCAATGGGCTCCGCGATCGGATCGTCGTGCAGGCCGACGGACAGATGAAGACCGGCCGCGACGTGATCGTTGCCGCCCTCCTCGGCGCCGAGGAGTTCGGCTTCGCCACCGCCCCGCTCGTCGTGTCCGGCTGCATCATGATGCGCGTCTGCCACCTCGACACCTGCCCGGTGGGAGTCGCCACCCAAAACCCGGAGCTTCGTGCGCGGTTCACTGGCGAGCCGGAGTTCGTCGAGACCTTCTTCGAGTTCATCGCCGAGGAGGTGCGCGAGCACCTTGCGGCCCTCGGGTTCCGATCGCTCTCGGATGCGATCGGCCACGTGGAGTGCATCAACACCCGGGCCGCCGTCGAGCACTGGAAGGCGAGCGGACTCGACCTCTCACCAATCCTCCATCAGGCCGACTCGCCGTTCGAGCAGGACCTGCACTGCACCGGCACGCAGGACCACGGCCTCGAGCACGCGCTGGACAACGAGCTGATCGCCCAGGCGATGCCAGCGCTCGAACACGGACGATCGGTGGAGATCGACGTCGAGGTCCGAAACGTGCACCGAACAGTGGGCACGATGCTCGGGCATGAGGTCACCAAGCGCTACAAGGGCGCGGGCCTGCCGACCGACACGATTCGCATCAACCTCACGGGATCCGCGGGCCAGAGCCTCGGTGCCTTCGTGCCCAAGGGGATCACGCTCGTTCTCGAGGGAGACGCGAACGACTACGTGGGCAAGGGCCTCTCGGGCGGACGCATCGTCATACGCCCACCCGCCCAGTCGCACCCCAAGTTCGTGCCCGAGGAGAACGTCATTGCCGGCAACGTCATGCTCTATGGCGCCACTGGGGGCGAGCTCTACGCCCGCGGCATCGTGGGTGAGCGGTTCTGCGTGCGCAACTCTGGCGCGACCGCGGTGGTGGAGGGCGTGGGGGATCACGCCTGCGAGTACATGACAGGTGGTCGGGCCGTCGTGCTGGGACCCACTGGTCGCAACTTCGGCGCCGGGATGTCCGGCGGCATGGCCTTCGTGTACGACCCCGACGACACCTTCTTCCGGCGGCTCAACGCCGAGATGGTGGAGCTCGAGCCCCTCGATCCCGACGACAGCGAATGGCTCCGCGACACGCTTCGAACCCACGAACGCACCACGGGGTCTGCCCGCGCTCGTCAACTGCTCGAGCGGTGGCACGGCGAGGTGCGCCGGTTCAAGAAGGTCATGCCCCGCGACTACAAGCGGGTGCTGGAAGCCGCACGCATCGCGGAGGAGTCGGGGCTCGACGTCGACGAAGCCATCATGGCGGCGGCACATGGATAGGTCATCCTCGTCGGGGGCTCCTCGGAGCTATTCGTGCACCTTCGGCGCGCTGAACACCTGCTCCTCGGTCGGAGCAAGCTCCTCCCTCGCGGGCGAGGGGGGCACGCGGAGCGTTCCCCCCTCCC
>JANOQG010000245.1:0-14669 GCA_031422255.1 Actinomycetes bacterium
CATCGATCAGGGCGTCGTGGACACCGTGGTCAACGCATCCGGAAGTGCGGCCGGGGGAAGCGGCCAGGGTCTGCGACAGATGCAGACCGGCCGAGTCCAGCAGTACGCCGCCCTCCTTTTCGCCGGTGCCGCCATCCTGGCCGGCATCTTCATCATCTTCATCTAGCCGAGAACCATTCGAGGACCGAACGGCACTATGGACAACAACGCATTCCTCACTGACTGGGGCCTGAGCCTGATGGTGTTCCTGCCGTTGGCAGGGGCACTCGTGGTGATGCTCCTTCCCAAGGCCGAGGAGCAGATGATCAAGGTTGCCGCCTTGGTCGCCTCGCTGGCTTCCGCGGCCGTCGGAGTCGCCGTCCTAGCGGACTTCAACTACAGCGCATCCGAGCAGCTGCAGTTCGTCGTGAACAGGAGCTGGATCGAGGTCATCCACTCGAACTACCTCGTGGGCATCGACGGCCTCTCAGTTCCGCTGGTGGCGCTCACGCTGTTGATCACACCGTTGGTGATCGTCTACAGCTGGAACCACTTCCCGGAGCCGCACAACCCCAAGGCGTTCCTCGCCCTGATGCTCGTGCTCCACACGGGCATGCTCGGCAGCTTCGTGGCGCAGGACCTCATCCTCTTCTTCGTCTTCTTCGAGGTCGTGCTGCTGCCGATGTACTTCATGATCGGCGTGTGGGGCGGCGAGCAGCGGCAGTACGCATCGATCAAGTTCTTCCTTTACACGCTGTTCGGCTCGGCGCTGATGATCGTGAGCTTCCTCGCCGTGTTCTTCGTGGCCGGCGGGGAGAGCTTCTCCATGGTTGCGCTGGCCGAGGGAGTGGCCAATCGCAATGCGGCGGGCGACCTCGCGATGATCACGCAGGTCCTCATCTTCGGAGGCATGTTCATGGGCTTCGGCATCAAAGTGCCGATGTTCCCCTTCCACACCTGGCTCCCCGATGCCCACACCCAGGCCCCCACGCAGGGCTCGGTGATCCTGGCGGCGGTGCTGCTGAAGCTCGGCACCTACGGCTTCATTCGGGTGGCGCTGTTCATCCTCCCTGAGGCGGCCGTGAAGTGGGCTCCCTACATCGGCGGTCTCGCAGTCATCGGCATCATCTATGGCGCCCTCGGCTGCCTGGCCCAGACCGACATGAAGCGGCTCATCGCCTTCTCGTCGGTGGCGCACATGGGCTTCGTCATGCTGGGCATCGCCAGTCTCACCAGCTTCGGTCTGAACGCCGCTGTCTTCGGCATGGTGGCCCATGGCCTCATCACCGGCATGCTCTTCTTCGTGGCGGGTTCCATGAAGGAGCGCTTCCACACGCTCGAGATCAAGCGCCTCGGCGGCCTGCTCCTACAGGCACCCAAGATGGGATGGATCCTCGGCTTCTGCACCATGGCCTCGCTGGGCCTTCCCGGTCTGGCTGGGTTCTGGGGCGAGTTCCCCGCCATCCTCTCGGCCTACGAGCCCGGGGCGGGCCTCTCAGAGGAGCTGTTCCGCACCTACATGGTGATTGCCGCGATCGGCACGGTGCTCGCCGCTGGCTACCTGCTCTGGTTGTTCCAGCGCACCGCCTTTGGCACCCCCAGCGAGGAGTTCGCTGATGCCGACATTGCCGACGTGAAACTGACCGAGTGGATCGCGTGGCTCC
The DNA here is from genome assembly GCA_031422255.1 of Actinomycetes bacterium. GTDB lineage: Bacteria > Actinomycetota > Acidimicrobiia > Acidimicrobiales > VFJN01 > VFJN01. The sequence continues at coordinate 1,644 of JANOQG010000245.1, forward strand.
CGCTGCTCGCTCTCATCCTCGTGCTCGGTGTGTTCCCGAACCTGATCTTCCACGTCACCGATCCGTTCCTCACGGCCATGGGCCAAACCTTCGCAGGACTGAAGTAGCCGCTCGTGCTTGCGTCCCTCCTCGAGTCGGCGGCCTCCACCTTCGACCGCCCAGTGATCGATTTCCACGCGCTCGCGCCGGAGATCGTGCTCACTGGAGCCATTGTCATCGTGCTCCTCGTCGACCTGTTCAAACGGGAGGGCTCCCGGGGCATCGTCCCGCAGGTCGCGGGAGTCGGCATCCTTGCTTCGCTGGTCCCGGTGCTCACCCTGGCTCTCGACGGCGCCGATCGCACGATGTTCGGCGGAGCGTACGCGGTGGACAACTTCGCGCTCGTCATCAAGGCCATGTTCTTGCTCGTTGCCTATGTGGTCGTGCTGTTGTCCACGAACTACATCGCCGAAGGCGACTATGACGAGGGCGAGTACTACATGCTCTTGCTGTCCTCGCTCCTCGGCATGACGGTGATGGCGTCGTCACGCGATCTCATCTCGATCTTCGTGGCGCTCGAGCTCCTCTCGATCCCGGCCTACATGCTTGCTGGCTGGCGCAAGCGCGACCTGCACGGCAACGAGGCCGGGGTGAAGTACTACCTGATGGGCGTGTTCGCCTCGGCGGTCATGCTCTACGGCATGTCGCTGCTGTTCGGCATCTCGGGCAGCACGCTTCTTTCGGACATCGGTGCCGCCGTGTCTCGCGGCGACGGCCTCGGTGGCACGACGCCGTTCATCACCCTCGGTGTGGTGCTGGTGGTAGTCGGCTTCGCCTTCAAGGTCTCGGCTGTGCCGTTCCACACCTGGGCGCCCGATACCTACGAAGGCGCCCCCACGCCGGTCACGGCCTTCCTCGCTGTGAGCTCGAAGGCGGCAGGCTTCGTGGCGCTCCTTCAGCTCATCATGATCGCGTTCATCGGTCGTGACGATGTCGTGGGCCCGCTCATGTGGGTGCTGGCGGCCTTGACGATGACGGTGGGAAACCTCATCGCGCTGAGGCAGACGAACATCATCCGGATGCTCGCCTACTCCGGCGTTGCGCAGGCCGGCTTCATGCTCGCTCCGTTGGCCGTGGTGGGCACCAATGCCGGTGGCGCGCTCCGAGCGGTCGTCACCTACCTGCTCATCTACGCCGCCATGAACCTCGGGGCCTTCGCCGTGGTACTGGCCGTGGCTCGCAAGACTCGCAGTGCGGAGATCGACTCTTGGGGCGGCCTCTTCGAGTACGCCCCCGGCCTCACGGTGCTGATGACGGTGTTCCTCTTCAGCCTGGCGGGCATCCCGCCCCTCGGCGGTTGGCTCGCCAAGTTCGTGGTGTTCCAAGCCCTGCTGTCGCCCGACCTCACCGCAGGGGGAGTCACCCTCGCCGTTGTCGTCGGGGTGAACTCGGTCATCGCGCTCTACTACTACGCCAACATCGCGCGACAGATGTGGATGAACCCGGTGCCCGACGGTGACCGGACCCCGGTGCGAATCCCGTTCTCGATCGCCGCGGCGCTTGTGCTCACGCTGGTGGTCACCATCGCCTTCGGCGTCAGCAACCTCGCTACCCGCTTCGGCGATCTAGCCGCCTTCATCCCCGCGTAGATCGGCGCACCGCAGCGCAGCCGAGCCACCTCGACCGGAGGGTGGAGCGCTGCGCATACGGCGCTTCCCCCTCCGGCCGGGCAAGAGCTCTGGTCCGTCAGTCGTCGTCTGAGTCGTCGTGTCCGGAGCCGCTGTGGTCGTCGTCCGAACTGTCATCGGTGGTGTCAGTGTCTGTGGTCACACGGTCGCCGTCGGTCGCGTCGTCACGGGAGCGGACGCGCTCGCGGACCTGGCCGTCCTCGATCTCGACGTTCACCTGAACCCGCCTGGAGCCCGATCGGAAGTCGACCTCGATCTCGAGGCCCGCAGACTGCTCGACTTCGACCCGCCAACCCGTGGACGGGGTGGCGGCCACGAGGCGGAGGCTCCCACCTTCGACGGCGACGATGACCAGCCCCGCGCCGTTGGCATCGATGGTTCGGATCTCGGCAGCCGGAGTGGAGGTGCTCGGCCCACCAGCCGTGGTGCTGGTGCTGTCGTCGAGCGTGGTGCTACTGGAGCTGGTCGAGGTGCTTCCTCCGTTTGCGGTCCCAGCGCAGTTCGGGTCGTTCGCGTGTTCGGCTTCGTCGCAGTTGCCCGACACATCATCCCTGCTGGATGCGAGCTGGAGAAGCGAAGGCGCAGGACCGGCTCCGGCGATGGCAACGAAGGCGGTGGTTGCTCCGAGGAGGCCAGCAGCGGCTCCCCATCGGGTGCGGCGGGTGGTGCGTAGGTCTGTCATGTGGAGGCGCCTTTCATAGGGCGGATGGGGATGTCATCACCCTCTGCCTTCGGGTCCTAAGGCGGCCTCCGCACTCCCTCAAGAGGAGGTGAAGGGTCAGTTCTCCTCGCGGACCTCATCCTGAGGTCCGCCGTCCCACCACGCATCCACTCGGCTGCGGTGGTCTCCGCTCTCGAACTCGATTCGGGCGCCGTTGTCGTGAGCCTCGTTCAACTCGACGGAGAAGCCCGGCTTTGGAGTTGCGGCGAGCACCGTGACCTTGGCACTCGTGAAGCGCAAGGTCACGGTGCCTCCCACGAGCTCGTAGGCGCGCGTGACAGACGCCGTCGATACAGGAGGGGGTGCCGGGCTTGCGGTGACCGGCGCGTCAGTGGGCGGAGGTGAGGTAGCGGGCGTCGCAGATCCGTCGGTGGACACCACCGTCGGCGGTGCGGTTGGGGATGGTGCCACGGGTTCGGTGGTGCTGGTCGTAGGCGCGTCGGCCGACGGCGTGGCTGATGCGCCGGCGAACTCGTCGCGCACCTGGGTAGCGCTGAGAGGTCCGGGACGATCTGCCGTCACGCGCTTGGTGACCATCGACACCCCGGCACTGGCGAGGGTGACGGCGAGGAGGCCAGCAACGAACCAGGCACCGAGGTAGGGCAGCGTTCTGCGCACCGGACCATCCTGCTCTGTCTTGGGTTGTTACCGACTCAATGGTTCCCTAAGCCTGTGTTAAGGGGGCATGAGACGGTCTTCGGTCGGATCGTTCGGCGTAGCGTCATGCGCGATGGCATCTGTGCTCGTGATCGAAGACGACCAGCGCATTCGTGAAACGCTGGCGCTCGCCCTCGTTGATGCTGGTCATGCGGTGCGCACGGAGGGCAGGGGGAGCGATGCCCTCGGCGTTGTCGTGGAGTGGCGCCCAGACGTCGTCGTGCTCGACCTCGGCCTGCCCGACCTCGACGGGGTCGATGTGTTGCGCATGGTGCGGAGCGTGTCGGACGTCCCGGTGATCGTCGCGACCGCACGGGATGACGACGCCGAGATCGTGCGAGTGCTGGATGCGGGCGCGGACGACTACGTGGTCAAGCCGTACTCGGCGGCGCACCTGGACGCGCGCATCCGTGCCGTCCTTCGCCGTTCAGCAGCGTCCGCGGATGGAGTCGAGTCCTGCATCGAGGTGGGCGACCTAGAGGTCGACGTGAACCGACGCACGGCGATGCTGGCCGGCCAGTCCCTCGATCTCTCGCGCCTCGAGTTCGATCTGCTCGCCCACCTGGCTCGGCGCTCGCCCGATGTGGCCACTCGCCGAGAGCTGCTCGCCGAGGTGTGGGGGCAGCCGCACGGTGGCGCCGACAAGACCATCGACGTGCACCTTTCGTGGCTCAGGCGCAAGCTCGGAGAATCGGCCAGCGAACCTCGCTACCTCCACACGATCCGGGGCGTGGGCATCAAGCTCGAGCGCCCGGCCGACTAGCCCTCGTGCGCCGCCGCCTCTTCCTTGTCACGCTCGCGGTGACCTCCGTCTTGGTTGCCGCGTTTGCCTTTCCGTTGGCGGCGCTGGTGCGCGATGTCGCGCACGACCGGGCGATCACCGCGGCAGAGCGCGACATTGCTCAAATGGCAACCGTGTTGGTGTTGGGTCAGGACCCGTCACTCCTGGATGCTGCCGCGCTCGACCAGACGACATCCGGGCAGGACGGCCGGTTGACCGTGTGGATGGCAGACGGCACAACGCTGGGGGATCTCACGCCTCCGTCTGCTGATGCTCTGGGCCTGGCCAGCGACGGCCAAGTGGCGTTCTCTCGCACATCAGCCGACGGAATCGACGTGTACAGCCCCGTCATCGTTGGGCCCGACCAACAGGTCGTGGTGCTCCGGGTGCGAGTGCCTGACGCGCTTCTCCGCGAAGGTGTGCTCTCTGCCTGGGGGGTGCTGGCAGCGGTGGCAGCGGTCCTGCTCGTCCTCTCCGTTCTTGCTACCGATCGCTTGGCCCGCTCGGTCACCCGGCCGGCCGCCGACCTTGCTCGCACGAGCCGTGAGCTTGCTCAGGGAGACATGAGTGCCCGGGCCAACGTGGCCGGGCCACCCGAGATCGCCGACGTCGCGGATGCCCTGAACCTCCTCGCTGATCGCATTGATCACCTCGTGGTGGCCGAGAGGGAACGGGTAGCTGACCTGTCGCACCGTCTCCGTACCCCCTTGACGGCGCTTCGCCTCGATGCCGAGGAACATGGCGCGGCGGCCCTGATCGGGGACGTCGACCGGCTCGAGGCAGAGATCACGGAGCTCATCCGCGCAGCGCGGCTCCCGTTGCGAGACGCGGCCGCCTCTCGAGTCGATCTGGCGCGGGTGGTCGCGGATCGCACCGCCTTCTGGGGTGCCCTGGCGGATGACGACGGGCGTCGTTGGAGCTGCGTGGTCACACCACCGGGGCCTCATCACGTGCGCGTAGCCACCGGTGATGCCGCAGCGGCGGTGGACGTGCTGTTGGGCAACGTGTTTGCACACACCCCGGTCGGCACTCCCTATGAGGTGTCGGTCACCGTCGAGGCCGGGCGGGTTCGCCTTGCAGTCGACGACGCTGGGCCTGGCATCGCTGACCCTGAAGTGCTGCTTGGTCGAGGGAGCAGCGCTGCCGGATCGACTGGTCTGGGCCTCGACATCGCCAGGTCCACAGCGCGGGCCGCCGGTGGTGATCTCTACATCGAGCGTTCACGGTCGGGCGGAGCGAGCGTCGTCGTCGATGTCCCGCTCGCTGAGATCCACCGATGACGACGGTTGACGAGGTGGTGCGAGCCACCATCGCCAGGCGAGGACCCATCCCGATCGAGGAGGTGGTGGAGCTCGCGCTCTACCACCCACAAGCGGGGTTCTATGCCTCGGGAGGCCGCGCCGGGCGGGCCGGCGACTTCCTGACGAGCCCGGAGGTTGGCCCGCTGTTCGGAGCCGTCATCGCGCGATCGCTGGACACCTGGTGGCGAGAGGCTGGCGAACCCCAGACCTTTGTCGTCGTGGAGGCGGGCGCGGGCCCCGGCACGCTTGCACGGGCCGTGCTCGCAGCGGAGCCGGCCTGTGCCCGGGCGCTCCGATACGTGCTCGTCGAACGATCCGCAGCACAGCGTGCGCTCCACGCCGAGCACCTGCCGCTCGAGGACGCGTCGGAGGCTTTCGCTTCGATGCCCGATGTCGATGGTGACCATGAGGGGAGCAGCGCAGGCATGCCACCTGGTCCGATCGTGGTGAGCCTCGCCGACCTGCCGCGCCTGCCTGGGCCCAGCGTGGTCCTCGCCAACGAGCTCCTGGACAACCTTCCGTTCGGGCTCGCCGAGCAGACCGAGACCGGATGGGCCGAGGTCCGTCTCGCCCTTGATGGAGGCTCGCTCGTTGAGGTGCTTGTGCCAGCGCAGGCGTTCCCCGAGGTGGCGGTAGCGGTGGGCGCTCGCGTGCCGGTGGCCGCGGCGGTGAACGTGTGGGTACGCGAGGCCATCGAGCTCGCCGGTCCGGGGGGCCGCGTGGTCGCCATCGACTACGCCGCCTCCTCCGCCGATCTGGCGGCCCGGCCGTGGACGGACTGGGTCCGGACCTACCGGCGCCACGAGCGCGGCGACGCGCCCTTCGAGCTACTTGGCACGCAGGACATCACCTGTGAGGTGGCGCTCGACCAGATCGTTCCCGAGCCCACCGTCTCCACCCAGGCCGACTGGCTCCGACGGCACGGCATCGAGGATCTGGTGGCCGAGGGCCGCCGGATCTGGCACGAACGAGCGGCCATTGGCGATCTCGCCGCCGTGCGCGCCCGCAGCCGCATCGTCGAGGCCGAGGCCCTGCTGGATCCGGCAGGCCTCGGCGCCTTCCAGGTCCTCGAGTGGCCTGGCTCCTGACCGGTTCCGGTCCCTGATCGAGCCACCTGAGCTGCAGGTCGCCGCGTAGGGTGGGCGCTCGTTCGCCGATCCGCCCACCCAGGGAGCGCCGCATGCCCGATGAGCAGTCGTCCGGCCCCACCATCGAGGACTACCTCGTCGAGGACCGCACGTTCCCGCCGCCGGAAGGCTTCCGGGAAGCGTCGCTGGCGGCGTCGTCCTTCCTCTACGACGACGCGAACGAGGACTGGCAGGGGTTCTGGGCCCGGCAGGCCACCGCCCTGCTCGACTGGGACGAGGAGTGGCACACCATCCTCGAATGGGAGCTGCCGTTCGCGAAGTGGTTCGTCGGCGGGAAGCTGAACGTCTGCCACAACGCCGTCGACCGCCACGTGCTCGCGGGTCGGGGCAACAAGGTGGCGTACCACTGGGAGGGCGAGCCCGGTGACACACGCACGATCACCTATGACGATCTGCACGCCGACGTACAGCGGTTCGCCAATGTGCTGAAGGGCCTCGGCGTCGTCAAGGGCGATCGCATCTGCATCTACATGCCGATGATTCCGGAGCTACCGATCGCCATGTTGGCATGCGCTCGGATCGGTGCCGCGCACTCAGTCGTGTTCGGCGGCTTCAGCCCCGATTCGCTGATCGACCGCATCAACGACGCCGAGTGCAAGGTGGTCATCACCGCTGACGGCGGGTACCGACGCGGCGCGCCTTCGATGCTGAAGCCCAACGTCGACGCGGCTCTCGGGTCCACGCCATCGGTGGAGCACGTGGTCGTGGTCAACCGGGTGGGGGAACCGGTGGACATGGTGGCGGGCCGAGACCACTGGTGGGCCGACGCGATGGCGGCTGCGGCTACGGAATGCCCGTGCGAGTCGATGGACAGCGAGGACCTGCTGTTCCTGCTCTACACGTCCGGCACCACGGCGAAGCCGAAAGGGATCATGCACACCACGGGGGGCTATCTCACCCAAGTGGCGTTCACCCACAAGTACGTGTTCGATCTGCACCCCGACACCGACGTCTACTGGTGCGCGGCCGACGTCGGGTGGGTCACCGGCCACAGCTACATCGTCTATGGCCCACTCACCAACGGCGCCACCTCCGTGATGTACGAGGGCACCCCCGACACGCCCGGGCGGGATCGGTTGTGGGACATCGCCGAGCGCTACGGCGTGACGATCCTCTACACCGCTCCGACGGCCATCCGAACCTTCATGAAGTGGGGAACCCAGGAGCCCGAGGCCCACGATCTATCGAAGCTGCGCCTCCTGGGGAGCGTCGGGGAACCCATCAACCCCGAGGCCTGGATGTGGTACCACGAGCACATCGGCGGCGGCCGCTGCCCGATCGTCGACACGTGGTGGCAGACAGAGACCGGCGCCATCATGATCAGCCCGCTTCCGGGAGCCACCACCACGAAGCCAGGCTCGGCCACCTTCCCGCTGCCGGGCATCGAGATCGAGGTTGTGGACGACGCCGGCCACCGGGTCGACCGCGGCGGCGGCTATCTCACCATCACCCGGCCTTGGCCATCGATGCTCCGTGGCATCTACGGCGACCCTGAGCGGTATGCGGACACCTACTGGTCACGCTACGAGGGCCGGTACTTCGCGGGCGATGGATGCAAGCTCGACGATGACGGCTACCTCTGGCTCCTCGGTCGCGTCGACGACGTGATGAACGTGTCGGGCCACCGCCTCTCCACCACCGAGGTGGAGAGCGCCCTCGTAGATCATCCGGCTGTGGCTGAGGCAGCGGTCGTCGGGGCCAACGATGCCGTCACCGGCCAGGCGATCATGGCTTATGTCATCCCTCGGGGCACGCACACGGCCAGCCCCGAGCTGGGCGAGGAGCTCCGTCAGCACGTGGCCACGAAGCTGGGAGCGATCGCTCGCCCGAAGGTGGTCATCTTCACCGATGAGCTACCGAAGACTCGCTCCGGCAAGATCATGAGACGCCTGCTTCGCGACGTCGCCGAGGGCCGCGTCCTCGGCGACACCACCACCCTCGCCGACCCCAACGTCGTCGAGGAGATCAAACGCCGGGCCACCGAGTCGCCCACTGAAGACTGACGGTGCCCTCGCCGAACACCTGGCGGTGGCGCGAAGGTCCCGTCGCGGCCGGGCCCGCGGTGGTGTTCGACATGGACGGTGTGCTCGCCGATGCGGCGGGACGTCAGCATCACCTGTCTCGCCCGCGGCGCGACTGGGACGCCTTCTTCTCCGCGGTGGGGGAGGACGAGCTGATCGCCGAGGTGGCCCGACTCCTCGACGTGCTCGACCCAACGTTGCGGATCGTCCTGCTCACCGCCCGCCCCATTCGGGTCCAGCCGCAGACGCTTGCATGGCTCGCGCGCCACGATCTGCGCTGGGATCTGCTGGTGATGCGCGACCAGGGCGACTACGGGGCTGCTCGTGACTTCAAGCGGGACGCGGTTGGCGCGCTCCGCTCCTACGGGTTCGAGCTACGCCTTGCATTCGAGGACGACCAGCGCAACGTCGAGATGTTCCATCGTCAGGGCGTGCCGTGCATCTACATCCACTCCGGCTACTACGAGTAGATCGGGTGGCTGCAAGCCAGATCGGGCCCGTTCAGTCGTCGGCGTCCACATCGTCGTCGGAGAGAGCATCGTCCCCTCCGCCGAGGCGACCGGGTAGGCGCCGCATCGCCGCGGCAACGAAGCGCTGCCGGCGCGATTGGGTGAGGGGGCGCGGAAAGCGCGTGGACGGCACGGGTCGGCCGAGAAAGGGGGCGAGGCGATCCCAACCGTCTCCGCCGCCGATGTCGAGCACGAGGAGGTCGTCGCGGTCGGCGAAGTACGCCTCCACACGAGCGCGGTGGGCCCGCTCGAGGGGACCGACCCGGCGCCCGTTCCCGGCGCCCACCGTCAGGATGAATCGTGATCCTGGGTACTGCACGTCTGCGAGATCGAACCGGACCGACAGGGCATTGATGTCGCTGTAGGCGTCGTTCTCCTCGCCGACGTGGTGGAGCAGCCGCTCGCCGTCACGTTGCGCGTCGCGCACCGCCCTCGCCGCTCCCAGACCCTCAAGCCCCCCGCGGGCGTGGGCACGAGCGTGTCCCCAGTGGAAGCTGCGGAGCCCGAGCTGGGAGAGTGCGGTGTGCAGCGCGACCGTTCCCGTCTTGGGCAGGCCGATGCAGAAGATCTTCGGATCGCCCGGGGAGGGCAACGGCGGGAGTACCCACAGAACCCCCGCGTCGTTGCAGGCGACGATGCTGGCGCGGAGTCCGAGGTGACGGGCCAGCTCGGGGTACCTCCTGAGCCAGTCGCCGGATGCTGTCGGCAAGAGCAGGTGGGTGCCGCCGCGGGCCCATGCCAGCGAGAGCTGGTCGAGTGCGCCGAGTCCGTCGGGAGGCTTGCCACCGGGGCCTGGTGACGCCGTATCGAGATCAATGCGAAGCGTCGGTGGCTCGATGTCACGCAGGCCGTCGCTGCCTCCGACGACCACCTGGGAGTCGGGCGGTGCGTAGCCGAGCAGCGGTTCCAAGCTGTTGGGCGCGGCGACGATCACCGCGGGAGCCAGCGACTCCTCGATCGCCTCGAGCGTGCCCGGCGCGATGGGATCAGCGGACCCGAGCACCCGTTCCAACGCGGCGCTGGCGAGCGCGGACGTGACGGAGCGTCGGCGACTGTTCTCGACGAGGTAGACAGCTCCGTCGCGGCGCCGGACGAGATGTGGGCGGGGGTTGGCCGAGCGTTCGTGCTTGACGTTCTCAGTTGGGAAGGGCGTCGGCGGAACGGATCTACCCAGGAAGGGGGCGAGTCGCTCCCAGCCGTCGCCCGCGCAGATGTCGAGCACGAGGAGGTCGTCTCGGCTGGCGAAATAGGCCTCCACACGGTCGCGGTGCGCCTGCTCCTCGGCCCGCCAGGCTCGCTCGTCGATCGCGAAGCCCGACCCCTGGTACATCCCCGCGAGATGTTGTCCGCGATGGCGCTCGGCTTGCCTCCAGCGGCTGTCGATCCAGTCGTCCACGTTCCGCACGGTGAGGATGAATCGTGAGCCTGGGTAGTGGGCATCGGCAAGGTCGAAGCGAGCGGAGAGGGCCCCGACGTCGCTGTAGGCGTCGTGCTCCTCGCCGAGGCGTTGGAGCAGCCGCTCGCCGTGACGTCGGGCGTCCCGGATCGCCCGCGCGGCGGCTAGGCCGGCCGTGCCCGCGACTGGGTGAGCGTCGAGGTCCCCCCAATGGAAGCTGCGGAGCCCGAGCTGGGACAACGCGACGTGGAGCGACGAGGTACCGGTCTTGGTCAGGCCGATGCAGAAGATCCTGGGGTCGCCCGTCGGCGGCAGCGGCGGGAGGGACCAGAGTGCGCCGGCGTCATTGCACGCGACGATGGTCGCGAGGAGGCCCAGATGTTCGGCCAGCTCCGGGAACCACTTCAGCCATCCAGCCGACGACACGGGCAGAACCAGGTGTGTGGCGCCGCGGGCTTCGGCAAGGGCTAGCTGATCGAGCACTCCAAGTCCGTCGGGGGGCTTGCCATGGGGGTCGTGGGCGGGTCGCTGCACGTTGATGCGTTGGATGGCCCGTCCCCCGCCGCTCACGTCCGTTCGGGTCGCACCCCCGACCACCACGTACGTGTCAGCCGGAGCGCACTCGACCAGCGCACCCAATCCATCGTGCGCAGCGAGGCCGACCTCGGCCGCCGCTGACACCGGCAGCGCAGCGAGTGCCTCGGCGGTGATTGGAGCAGCTGGTCCCAACAGTCGTGCCAGCGCGAGGATGACGCTCGACGTCAGCCTTCGTTGCTGGCCGTCCTCGACCAAGAAGACGCCACCATCCGGAGCGTGAACGAGCCGAGCGCGGGCATCCCCGCCCTCCTCACCGGATTCAATGCCAGCGCTGCCGCCCTCAAAGGCTTCCGTCACGACGGTTGGCGACGGCGTCGTCGGAAGAGGACCCCTGCGACGATCGAGGCCAGGACGCCCGCGGCGGCGGGCAGCGCCAACCAGGGGATCGATCGGTTCGTCGCAGGTTCACGGTCGGGGGGCTCAGCGGAGCCATCCCGCACGGTCCTCGGGATGACGAGGGCGTTCCAGGTCTCGCCGTCGTCTGTGGACTTGAGCAGCTCGGTACCCGAAAAGCCGAACACCGTGCGATCGGTCGCGAAGGCCGGCGAGAACACGATCGGTGACGCCGTGGACTTGCTGAAGGTGTCGAAGAGCAGGTTGCGATCGAGCAGGTCGGCACCCACCGCCTCGAACGTTGCTCCCGCGTCCGTGGAGCGGAAGAGCCCTCGACCCCGCGCGGTCACCAATGCGGTTCGGTCAGCGAGGAAGTTGGGCGACAACGCCACCGCTTCGATGGAGTCACGCGGTCGGAACCCGGGTGTAGCGGGTCGCTCCCAGGTCGTCCCGCCGTCGGTGGTGATGAAGAGCCCGGCGAGGGTTCCGGCGAACATCGTCTGATCAGTGCCGAACTGCGGGGAGACGGCGAGGCTGCCCACGTTCTCACCCTTGAGGCCGAGCGCCTCCCAGGTGGATCCTCGATCGACGCTTCGGAAGATCCCGTGCCCGGTACCCGCAAAGAGCGTGTCGTCGGCGGCGAACTCAGGTGACACGACGATTGAGCGGATCAGGCCCCCGACGTTCGCCAGCTCGGAGAAGCCCAACCCGCCGTCGGTCGAGATGAACACGTCACCCGTGCTTCCGTCCCCCAGGAGGATCGTCTCGTCCTCGGCGTACGACGGCGAGACGACGATGGTGAACTGGTGGGGGATGTCCCCGGCACTCGTGCCCTGCGGCACGGTCTCGCTCCACGTGCGGCCACCATCGGTAGAGCGAAGGAACCTCGACGATGTGGCGGAGAAGATGGTGCGGTCGGACTCGTACGCGGGGGAGAACGTGATCCCGTAGAGGCGCGCGATGCGGTCGGGGGCCTTGCGCGAGGCGGTGGTCTCCTCGAGGCCGTCGTTCGCCGCCGTCCAAGTCGTGCCGCCGTCCTCGGAGAGGAACGCCCCATTGATGTAGGTGGTGACCGCGAGACTGGAGTCGCTGGCGTAGTTGGGGGAGACCGCGAGGCCCACGAGGATGGTGGACGAGAGCGTCTCGAGCTCCTGCCATTCCTGACCGCTGTCGGCCGAGCGGAACAGCCCTGCGAATCCGGCGAGCAACATGGTTCTGCGACCGTTGGAGTCGGCGCTGACGCTCAACGTTCCGTAGCTGGGCCGATCTTCGTATCCGGGTGATCCTGCCTGTGGGTCGTTGGTGAGTCCTTCGCTCGTCCGTTCCCAGGTGGTGCCGCCGTCGACAGAGGAGAAGACGCCGCTGTCGTGGGTGGAGGCCCACACCGCCGAGTCGGAGTCGAAGCGCTCGGAGATGACCACGGACGAGATCGCGAGATCGTCGATCCCCGTGTTGACGGGGGTAAACGAGGACCCCGCGTCGGTGGTCTTGAAGATGCCCGCCTGTTCGGTGCCAACGAAGAAGGTGCCATCCGAGCCGAAGGCGGGGGATACGGCGATCGCCCGAACCGGCCCGGCCCCGTCGAGCGCGCTCGTGAGCCAGGTCTCGCCGCCATCGTCAGAGCGGTGCACCACGCCTTCGGCGTCGCCGAGCAGCACCGGGCCCTCGGGCTCGGGCGAGAATGCGATCGACCTCACGCTGACATCGCCGAACGCGGTGACTGCTTCCCAGGTGGAGCCACCGTCCCTCGTCCGGAAGAGGCCAGTGGTGCCTCCTGCGGCGAAGGCCAGATCTGGGGTCCGTGGGGAGCTCACGACGAGTCGCACGTCGGCCCTACCGAGGCCGGCGTTCACACGGGCCCATGAGGCTCCCTGGTCGGTGGACTTGTAGATGCC